>NZ_SOHI01000008.1:0-478595 GCF_004403585.1 Cryobacterium sp. Hb1
ACGACGGTTTCGCCCAGCTTCAGACGGCGTTTCGCTTCGCGGCTGGAGATGCCGGCAAGTTGGCTGATGAATTCGACCCGGTTACGGCATCCGTTCTGGTGGGCGAGGGACCCGTTGCCACGGTCGGTCTCAGCGCGCACGCCGATGTCGGTGGTGGCTCGTAGCCTGGCACCATCAACCTTGCGACCGAGTTCTTCCAACGCCGCCAGTACCGCGATGGCTTCAGCATCGTCCAGGTGACCAAACCGTGTTTCATCCAGAACAGAGCCCAGCAATGCACCAGCCTGACCGATGACGAAAACCCGAGAACCCTCAGGTTCCGGCACGGAGCCGGATGCAGCGGGCGGGGCGGTGAGGGTCATGGCGTCAGTGCCTCCTTCACCCACAATTATAACCCGAATCGACCACTAAAGCGAGTAAGTCTCAGCATAAAAGTGATGCCAGATCAGAAGTCTCTTCGATCGGGTCGCGTTCGCGGCGACGGCTGTCACGCCCCTCGTTTAGAACCCGCGGCGCCCCGAGAACAGGGCGTGCAGCAGGGGGGCGATCGACGCGATCATCAGTACGGTGCCGAGCACCGCGTCATCCGCTCGCAGAAGGACGCCGGCGATGAGCACTGCGCCGAAAACGAGCGCCGAGACCGCCTGCCGCACGGTGCGTTCGAGGCGCGCGACTCTTTTTTCGAGGACCGGGCTGGCGACCGCTACGGTGCCGTCTCCGATGCGGGTGATCAACCCGTCAAGTCGCTTCGGCAGGCGAAACGCGAGACCGGCGGTCTCCAACGCCTGTTTGGCGAAGTCCTGCACCAGGTTGCCGCCCTCATCGCGCAGCAGCTGCGCTGCGTAGGGCTCGACCGAGTCCCACAGGTTGAATGCGGGGTTGAGCGCGCTCGAGACTCCGGAAGTGAGGGACATGGCGCGAATGATGAGCAAAAAGTTCTCAGGGAGCTGAAACGGCAACGAGCGCACGACGTCACCGAATTGCACGGCGAACTCGCGGAACTCACGCGGGTCGACCTCGCGCAGTTCGGCGAATCCCATTCCGCCGAACCGGGCGAACAGCTGTGTCATTGCGCGCTCGAGTTCGGTCGTTTCGGCCGAGGGGAGCAGCACTCCCACGTCGTTCATGGCGTTGACCAGTCCGCGTCCGTCCCGCGAGGCGGCGGCGATCAGCATTTTGCGCAGCCCGGTGCGCGTGCTTTTGGGAACCTCACCCATCATGCCGAAATCGATGAATGTCAGCTTCCAGCCACGCTCGCTGTCGGCGTGCGGGGTGACGAAGATGTTGCCGGGGTGCGGGTCAGCGTGGAAGTACCCCATGGTGAACATCTGGTCGAACATGACTTCAGCGAAGACGGGCGCCACCTGGACGGGGTCGATGCCGGCCTTGACCAGGGCATCGACGTCGGTGATCTTGATCGCCGTGACGTCTTCGAGGGTGAGTACGCGGCGGGTGGTGCGCTCCCAGGCAACGACGGGTACGCTCACCCGGTCGTCGTCGGGAAAGGCCGCCGCGAAACGTTCAGAGCTGGCTGCCTCGTGCAGGTAGTCGATTTCTTCGAGGCTGGTCTGGGCGAATTCCTCGACCAACGCCGGCATATCGACTCGATTGGAGACGAGTTTCACATGACTGAGCCACCCGCCCACTTTGCGCAGGGCGGCCAGGTCGACGTCGATGATCTCGTCGATCCCCGGCCGCTGCACTTTGATGATGACCCCGTCGAGCCCCGTGTCAGCAGCATCGAGCGCGGTCAGTCGCGCCCGATGCGCCTGCCCGAGGGATGCCGCGGCCACCGGCGTCTCGTCGACCGACGTAAAGGCCCGCTCGAGCGGCATGCCCAGCTCTGCCTCGACGGCTGCGCGAATAGCCGCGAACGGCACCGGCGCGACCTCGTCTTGCAGGCCCTCGAGTTCTTTGGTGATCTCGGGCGGCAGCACGTCGAGGCGCGACGACATGAATTGCCCGACCTTGATCATGAGGCCACCGAGGTCGGACGCGAGCACGTAAAAACCCTTGGCGAAGCGTTGCATCCGCTTAGAGCGCGTGCGCTCGGCGATTTTCACCAGCCCGATGCGGGGCAGGAACAACTCGAACCACCACGTTATGGCCAGATACCAGCTGGCGAAACGCAGAATGCGGCGGTAGCGGGCGCGCATGTTTCCCGCGCCCGAGTTCGAATCGTAGCTACCTCGACGAACCAGTGGCACCCCGTCAGTCCTGAGCGAGGATCGAGTAGAGCTTGCGACGTGCGTCGTCGAGCACCATGACGGCCTGCTTGACCTGCTCCGGCGAACCGGTGCGACCAACCTGCGCCGCTGCCTGGGCGAGCTCGATCCCCGCTTTCGGCAATGCCGCATGGCCATGCCCGTGGCCGGAAGTCGACGCCGTAGTCTCCCACGGTGCGCTCATGTCGGCGTCAGCGACAGCGGCGCGGCCCTCATCGGTCAGGGAGTAGATCTTGCGACCATTGGACTCCTCGGCGCTAATGAGGCCCTCGTCGGCCAACAGCTGCAGGGTCGGGTAGACCGAGCCGGCGCTGGGTTTCCAGCTGCCACCACTGCGCTCTTCGATTTCGTGAATGATCTGGTAGCCGTGCATCGACTGCTCAGCGAGCAGCGCGAGCACCGCCGTGCGCACCTCACCACGGCCGGCGCGGGTACCGCTCTGCTTTTCGAACCGCGAACGAAACTGCTCCATCGCCTGCCAGATGCCATCCATGTTGCCAGCGTTGAACCCGCTTGTTGGAAATGAATTGCCCATGATTTCCTCCTGTAAGTATTGCGAACGATATACAGCGATAGGTTAACGATACCCAGCGATGCCTTCGAGCGACACACTCACACCGATGCTCAGGGCCGGCTCCCAGACAGCCTCATTTTAGCAATCACCGTCGATCACAAGAAAGGCGTGCACGGGTCTAGCGTTGAATCATGGAACACACAACGCTGCCCCTCACGCACATCGCGGACATTCGGGCCGACGCCGCGGTTGAACCCGGTCGGCTCGGTCACAGCACGGTTCTCTCCTCCCCCGGGGTGCGCGTGGTCGTGCTCACCTTCGAAGCCGGTTTCGCGCTCAAGAAGTATTCAGCGCCCAAAATTCTGCTCGTGCAGGCCCTCGATGGACGCCTGCGAGTCACGGCCGGCGGGCAGGTCACCGACCTCGTTCCCGGCGCCCTGCTTCGCCTCGATGCCAACCTCGAGCACGAGGTCGAAGCGCTCGAAGAATCACGACTGATGCTCACCCTGATCGGGTAGACAACCACAATGAAGACCCTCCTCAACATCATCTGGCTCGTGCTCTCAGGCTTCTGGCTGTTCCTCGGCTACATGGTCGCGGCTCTCATCATGTGCATTCTCATCGTGACCATCCCCTGGGGGATCGCGGCGGCACGCATCGGCGTCTACGCCCTCTGGCCGTTTGGCAAGACCGTGGTTGAGACGCCGAACGCCGGCGTCGCGTCGCTCCTCGGCAACGTCGTCTGGGTCATTCTGGCCGGCTGGTGGATCGCCCTGGAGCATCTGCTCTCAGGCATCGCTCTCTGCATCACCATCATCGGTATCCCCTTCGGAATCGCCAATTTCAAGTTGATCCCGGTCGCGCTCATGCCGCTCGGCAAGCAGATCGTCGACACGCCCTAGGATTCACCGGTAGCACGGCGGCAATCACCCAACCCGCACCTTCCGTAACGCTCTATCGCGGCGTTCGCAACCGGATCGCCCCCTTCGCAGTCGACGGATCGACCACGACTCCGCCCTGCGTGATCTGCAGTTCGTCGCGGGCGACCATGCGGCGTGCGGCTCGGCGGGCCGGCTCCATCAAGTCGCGCCATTCCTCGCCGCCGATGGCTCGCGCCGCGTCGGAGGGGCAGATCGTGGAATCGTGCGCCCGCGCCTGGAGCAGCGTGGTGATGGTCGCTTCGAGCTGCAGGTCGGTTGCGTTGACGCCGTGTGACCGGCACGCTGCCGAGCAGTACTTCACCGATTCCCAGTTCTTGGCCCACTTCGCGCGCCACTCGATGCGACGCCCACACGAGGCGCACGTCTTCTCCGCCCGGGCAGCTGGGGGGTCAGCATCGGAGGGTGTTCGTTGACGGTGTGCCATACTTTCTATCTTGCCGGGAGACCGCAGATAGTCGACACAGATTTCCGCATAAATGCTCCTCTCTGCCGCACGCAACTATTTGCTGGCAACCGGCGCGACCGATCCCCGCATCGTGGTTTCGGTTAAGCACGACGTCGTGGTCCCTCTCGAGGCCGTCGCCTAATCCGCCAGAATTCCACGGCCAACAAAGCTTTCCGCTCCGCGCGGGGGTAGCGCCTAACCTGCGAGCGGGAGAACCTCCGGCCGTGGCTTCTGCTTTTCGTTCCATAGGTCGTAGGCTGTCTGCATTCCCAGCCAGAGTTCCGCGCTCGTCCCCAGAAGCAAGCCCAGTCGCACTGCCATGTCCGCAGTCACAGCGGAATGGCCATGGCGAATGCGTGACAGCGTCGCCCGCGTCACTCCGAGGCGCCGTGCGGCCTCGGCCAGACTGACGTCCCCGAGATAGTCCTCGAAGAGCAGGCCCGGGTGAGGCGGGTTGTACATTCCAGTCATCTTCGTTCCTTCATTTCGATTTGATTCAGTGGTAGTCGACATAGTCGAGGAGCACGACGTCGGCGCCCTCAAACAAAAAGGTCAGGCGCCAATTCCCCGAAACCCAAATCGCGAGGTGCCCGTGCACGTCGTGACCCGATTCGCTTTCTCCATGAAGCACGTGCGGCCGCCATGAGCGCGGTATGTCGTCAACCGACACGGCGTTGTCGAGAACGGCGAGTTGCCGTTGTAGCCTTGCAGCGTGATCCGGGCGGATTCCCGCCTTGCTGCCCGACGCGTAAAACCGCGCGAGTCCCTTGTGTCGAAATGACTTGATCACATTCTGAGCGTACCTGCGCACTATACGTATAGCAAGACCATACACGCGGGCCCGTCTCGCCTGGCCCTACAGGGCTCCTTTCCCATCGTGTGACATTGACGAGGTCGGCCATGTCATCCGTGGTGAAGATGCCGTCGGCCTAGGCGAGGCGCGATCGTATCGGCGATGTCGTCGGTCTGGCGTCAATATAGGGGCGCACAACCTCGTCGTCGAGCAATTGGCTGAACCCGACGGCAGCCTTGCGGGCCGCTTATTCGGCGCTGAATCAGGCGGTGATCCACCCTTTGATCTGCAGGTGTTTCGCGAGCGCGACAGTGAAGCCGTTCAGTCAAGGCCCGCTCGGTGGGCCGCCGCATCGAACTCCGCGCTGCGCTGCCGAAGTTGCAGCGCCCTAAGGGACGCGGCGAAGGCTCGTTCGAACGCGGCAGCGTCCTGCGAGCGGATGCCGTAGAGCCGACTCACCCACTCCCCCACCTCGATCCGGATATGACTCCAGAACAGGCCACGGGTGACGACTACAGCCTCAACGTCCTCAATGGCGGTCACAATAGCGACGCCAGCCAGGGTGACCGTGACGGAGTCGCCGTGGAGTGCGAGTTTCCAGTCGCCGGAGCTGGTGAGGGCTTTGCCCCAGGCGGATGGCTGCCAAGTCGGCGGCATGCTGGCTGTCCTCTCGCTAGCTCGGCGAGTTCGATCCGGTTGCAGGGCCCACGGCCGAATGGCCGTGCATTCCAGTAACCGTCCTGAGTACGCGAGGCGGGTTTCAGCCCGCACTTCGCACTCTAGTGAAGACGTAGCCGGCCCGCGGCCCTCGGACAGGGCTGATTTAGGGAGGTTCTGGCGAATCAGAGCGCCACGGCCTTGATCGCCGCCGTGAAAGGTGAAAAGTAGAACGCTTGACCCGCCTGGCCGCCCATTGAGGTATCGACTTCCGGTCGCGGTCGCGACCGTCGTCGACTTTTGCGATTCTCAGCGAAACCAGGATGAGTTGAGGGCATAGTCGCGATACAGAGTGACGGGTCGATGCATGTGAGCGGATGTCCGCCACGGCTGAGGCCGAGCTCCTCGGCGAACTGCACGAGCGCCTGCGCTTCGTGCGCGGAAAGCTGCCGGTCGAGCAGGCAGCGGTCGAGCAAAGCGAGGTAGTCCTGGTGTTCGGCCGGGCCGGTGACTTCGGGCAGTCGCACGGTGATGCGAGCCAGAAAAGCGGATGCCGTCTGCTCGGCCGCGAATTCCGGGCGCGCGCACCAGATAATCGGCCGGCAGCGTCGATTAAGAGTGCGTCAGCGGTTGCGGCGGTACGGCGAGAACGGTTTGCGGTACCCAACAACCGGCTTCACGACCGGCACCGACGGGCTGCCGTCGATAGAAAGCGTCGCCTTGCAGCGCGGGTAGCGGCCGCAACCGAGAAACGGGCCGCGCTTGCTGGTGCGCTCGACCATGAATCCGCGGCTGCACCGCAGGCAGACGATCGAGTGCAGCGCTTCGCCGATGGCGTTCGTGCGCACCACGCCATGGTCGCGAATGAGTTCCATGACGAAGCGCGATTCGCGCTTGTCGATAGTGACCAGCAGCACGCTGCGCCGCGCGCGGGTCAGCGCTACGTAGAACAGGCGACGCTCTTCGGCCTTCGGAAATTCTTCAGCTGCCGGCATGGCGAGGCGCAACACGTGGTCGTTCGGGATGGTGCTCGGGAACCCCCATTTTCCCGACACCAAGCCAGGAATGACAATGTAGTCGGCCTCGCCGCCTTTCGATTCGTGAATGGTCATGAACGAGATGTCGAGCAGATCCCGAAGGTGTGTGCAGCCGTCCAGATAGCTACTCTGGTGCCGATACCGACCGAGCACGAGCACCGACAATTTACGACCAGGCACACTGGGAATCGCGCCGCTCGCGACGTAGCTGTGCAAAGTGGTCAAACGATGACGGATGCCTGCTGCCACGGCATTATCGGCTGCAACCGTCATGATCCCCACGGTCGGCGCATACTCGGCCGTCGAAGAGACTACGCTTTTGGCGATCTGCACGGGGTTCTGCATAACGAAGGTGCTGGAGACATCCGCTATTGATTGCGGAAAACGAAATGTTCGTTCGAGGCGCATGATGTCGCTCGGGCCGAACCAGCCTTCAAAGCCCGTCATGACTGACACATCGGCACCGGCGAAGCGGTTGATGCTCTGCCAGTCGTCGCCGACCGCGAATAGGTAGCGTCCTGGTTTAGCCACAAGCGCCCGCGCGAGGCGGGCGCGGGCGAAGCTGGCGTCCTGGAATTCGTCGACCATCACGAGGTCGTACGGGCTGACCCAGTCTCCGTTTTCAAGATGTTGCGCCGAGAGCGTGAGCATGTCCTCGAAGTCGATGCAGTCATCCGCTGCCAGTTTCTCGTCCCATTCACGACGGATGGCCGCGAACAGTCTCAGAAACGAGGCGTCGCGATAACGCACCGGGCCGTGAGCGAATTCTGCGAGGCGAACGCTCAGCTGCTCATCGGTGAGGCAATTGCTCTTCGCGTGGATAAGAAACGTGCGAAAGGTGCCCAGCAAGAGTGCATTCTCGACCGGTTTCTGGCCGACGGCGAGCCGGTCGGCGTCAGGCTGGAGTGAGATGCCGCGCTGGGACAGCTGTTTTGCGAGCGCGGTAAGCGCCGTACCGCCATACAGCTCGCCTCTCGTTGTCTCGAAGAGCGTGGTTCCGTTGGCGCGGTGCACTTCGCGCTTCCACACGACATCGTCTAGATACCCTTTAAAGGGAGACGAGCCATCTGCATCAATCGCCCAGTGCTCGTGATACGCGTTGATGTCTGGATAGTAGAAATCCGGCCGATACTGCCCGTGCTCGGCGTCGGCTGTCTCAATCTCATAGCGTTTCTCGTAGATGTAGTCGACCCCGTTGTAGAACAGCCAGTCCGCGATTATGCGCTCAGCAGGGCTCCTGACGGGTACGCCTTGCAACGTCTGAAACTCCTCACTAGCGTCGGATTTCTCGCCGTTGTCGTCAGGGTAATCACGGGCCAGCACAGCGCGAAAGAAGTCCCATTCCGAGCGGAACATGACATCGGTGGCGCGCAGCCGGTCGACGATCAGGCCGAGTTGTTCAAGATCTTTACCGCCCTCGAGCCAAGGTGCCAACGACGGCTTCTTGCCGGTGGCCTGACCAATTATTTCGAGACCGAAGGCGTGAAAGGTGCGGGCAACGACTTGGTCGGCGTTGAGACCGAGAGGGGTCAGACGGTCGCGGGTGCGCTGCTGTAATTGTTTGGCCGCCGCCGAGTTGAAGGCGAGCATGAGTATCTTGTCCGCGGGAATGAGGTTGCGGTGTAGCGCGTAGCCGGCCTTGGCCACCATCGTGGAGGTCTTACCGGAGCCGGCTGACGCGACGACGAGCATGCGGTTGTCGAAGCAGATCACGGCGCGGGTCTGCTCTGGGGTCAGCGGAGAGGATTCCACGTTGTCGAAAAATTCGCGGCACTCATCCGTTTCGCGCTCGAGGTAGTTCTGGTTTTCTCGCGCAATAACGACGTGCACGTCTTCCGACCAGTAGGCAATCGTGTCCGCGATGTCTGCTGGCTGGGCGGCGATATAGGAGCGCAAGGCTTCGTCGTCGAGCAGATGGCTGAAGCCCACGGCAGCCTTGCGGACGGCCCAATCTGTGCCGAACTCGGTGGTAATCCACCCCGTAGCTTGCAGGTGTGCGGTGAGCGCGGCTGTGAAGCTTTTCAGCCAGAGCGTGGCCTGGCGGGCTGCCGCATCAAACTCCGCAGTGAGCTGCCGCAGCTCCAACGATTGCCGCGACGCAGTGAAGGCGTGTTCAAAGGCGACAGCGTCTTTTGAGCGGATACCGCGGAGCAGGCTCGCCAGCTCGCGCCCCTGTAACTCGATCTGACTCCAGAACACACCGCGGGTGACTTTTACAGTCGCGATGTCCTCAATCGCGGTCGCGACAGCAGCACCGCCAATGGTGACCGTGACGATGTCGTCGTGGAGGGCAAGTTTCCAGTCGCCGGAGCCGGTGAGGACTCTGCCCCAAGCCGAGGGGTGCCAAGTTGCGAGAGCGTGTCTGGTCATCAAAAAGTGCTTCTTGAACTCATGGTTGGTCCCCCGGTTATGTCATCCCGTAAAAGCAGATGGACACGTAGCTATGAAGTACGCCTCATCGAATCCGCGTTCCCATAAAGCAAACCGCGCGCGCTCGACACCAGTGTATACATCGCTGTGTAGCGACACATCGGCAACGCACGCGGCCCTCGGACGGGGCGTTCGTGCGGACAGTGGGCCGATATACCGAGCGTAGAAGGCGATCCGGCAATAATTAAGAGACGAGAACGCGAGGCATGATCGACCACTCCGCCGAAACGCCGGCAGTGAGCTGTGATGGTTCGATCGCGCTAGGACTCTAGTGCGCGTGTCGCGAAGTACTCGTAAAGACTCGATTCAATAGGAGTCGCGAGACCCAGCGTCATTGACACCACATCATGGCCACCGGCTCCCGACATCTTTGTCTGACGGGCATCCTGAGATGTCGCTCGTCCGAGATAGTAGAAATCGGTTCCTTCTGCGTCATCCTTCTTTGCGAAAACATGAAGGGGAAGACTGTTCTCAACAATCGCTTTCACCTCACCGCTCACAAGGGTGCGCCTGCTTCGGGTGAACCAGGTCAATGTCGAAGGGTTGAGAAACTCGTCTCCATAATTGGTGCTTTCGGACACCTCAGACCCCTTGTGGTACGTGACGAATATTGGGCAGGTGTTTGAGACAAAATCGACCTTATAGCCGTATATCGTGCTTTGTTCGTTCGATTTCCAATTCAGAAGACGGCAAGCGTCCTTGCGGGAATAGCGCTGGCCCACCTCCAGACGTCCGGTCCAATTGTGTCGATGGCGCGCGAGGTATAGCCCGGTCTCTACAACGTCGTTAACGTGCTCTTGGAACATAAGATCGACGTTCCAAGCCACGACGAACTTTTCGTTGAGGTTGTACACGCCGTCACTAAAAGTGACGACCGGTGCACCGCCGTATTTTGTGGCTTCTGCTGCGGTAAAGAATTCTAAACTCAAGACGCCCAGTACGGAGGCAAGTGTCGCCGGATCGGTTGCCAGAGCACTTTTATCAAGCAGTCGCGTGAAGTCTTGGACCTCTAGACCGTTCGCGCTGGACAAAAGCTCTTTGAGCAGCAGCAGCTCATGAGGCCGCTTCCCATTCAGTAATTCGCCGGAAAGAAAGGTCAAAACTCTGTCTGCGTACTCTCCGGCCGGAACGTTGAAGGCACCGACCTTTTGGAGAAATCGCCGATAATTCTTTGCCTTTGTTGCAACGACTGCGGGATCCACTAAGTCGAAGCGCGCAAAGTCGATTAGTAAAGGGGCTCGGCCGAGGCGGTTCTGCAACTCGAGGAAAGACTTCTTAAGGTTCGACATGCTGTCGAGAGTCGTCGTTGCAAGGGATGCAAAAATTCGCTCTCTTGCAATAGCATCAAAGTTCACGCTGGAAAGGCCGGCTATGGCACCGGCCTCTTGTGCGTCGATGATTTTCTTGCGGATCGAATCCTTGTTTAGGCTGCTGTCTCCGAAGAGCGCTATGGGAATCAAATAGTTATTCTCATAGTTGCCGATGAAGTCGATAACTACTAGGTGCTCTTTGCCCGCGGCCTTACGAAGTCCCCGTCCGAGCTGTTGGGTAAACACGATACTCGATTGTGTCTGACGCAGCATAACGACTTGATTGACTGAGGGAATGTCGATCCCCTCATTGAAAATGTCGACAGTGGCTATGTAGTCAAGCTCGCCCCGCTCGAGCATCTGCACGACCGCCTCTCGTTCGTCCACCGAGTCGGACCCACTCAGCGCGCGTGTTCGGAGATGCTTCCCATGAACCTCGCGCAGGTTGAGAAGTGCCGAAAGGTCCATCGCCTCATCGTTCCTGCTGCAGAAGATCAGCCCGCGTACCGGTGCGCCTGCGTGTCCATACTTTTTGATCGTGGCTACGAGGTAGTCAACGCGTTCAGAGGCAACAAGGTGCTTAAGGTCCGAGAGCTTGTCTATTACCTCACCGTCTTTGACGTAATCGGTCACGCCGTAGTAGTGAAAGGGTGCCAGCATGTCTGCCTCTAGGGCCTTTTGCAATCGGATTTCGTATGGCACATTAAAATCGAACAGCTCAAAGACGTTGAAATCGTCGGTTCGCTCGGGCGTCGCTGTCATTCCGAGCAGAAATTTCGGCTGGAGGTGTTCGATCACACTCCGGTAGCTCTCGGCGCCCGCCCGGTGGACCTCGTCGATCAGAACGTAGTCAAATGCATCAGGCTCGATCCCAGCGAGATTCGCCGGCCTTGATAGTGATTGAATCGAGGCGAAAACATAACGACGATCAAGCTCCCTTTTCGTTCCCACAAATTTGCCAAAGTCACTGTCTGGGGCTCCTAAGACACGCTTGAATTCAAATATGGCACGGTCCAAGATCTGCTCACGATGCACCACGAACAACATCCGGTTCGGTGCACATGCCCGCACGTCGAGCGCCGAGAGGATGGTCTTTCCAGTTCCTGTCGCAGAAATAACGACCGCGCGTTTCTCCCCAATGTCGCGCAATGCCGCAATCTCAGCGAGCGCCTCGACCTGCATCTCGTTGGGCTGAATGACTCCACTGACCGGCAGATCAGTCACCGGCTCGATCGAGTCGATCGCGGGTGAAGATGAGGGTGCGATCCACGTCAGCGCGTAGGCGTCGATCCAGTCTTTGGTGAGGGGAATCGAAGCATCAATATGAGCCTGCGCAGCGCGATTAAGCTGTTGGACTATGTCCCCATCCGGGAGAGCCGAAAAGCGTAGATTCCACTCGTGGTTGTTTAGAAGCGCACGGTCCGTCAGGTTTGAGCTTCCTACTATCGCGGTTATACTCGCTTCCTGCTCGAAAACGTATCCCTTTGCATGAAACCCAGCGGCGGAATCTGGATGCACATAAACGTTGATTCCATCGAGATTGAGGAGTTCCCGAAAGGCCGCGGGCGAGTTGAATCCCAAGTACGTGGATGTGATTATTGTGCCCGACCCTTGAAAGTCAATAATTGCCTGCTTCAGCAGGGCTATCGCGCTCGGTGTAACGAAGGCGACAGAGAACACGAAGCGACGCGAGCGCTTTAGCTCTTCACGAATCGCTCGGAGCATGGTGTTGCCGTCAGTATTTGATACGAGTGTCGGGTTAAAGACTTGATCGGCCTTGACTTGCGAGTTGAGAAATCCGAAGTTGTTGTCGAAGGTCAGCTGGCGGCGAGTCGCACTCACTCGTGAAAGTCTTTCATGACCTGAACCACTGCGGGAATGTCAGCAGGTGCCCAATCGAGCTGGTCGAGCTCTGCGGCCTGAACCCACCGAATTTCTGAGTGCTCGGTAAGTCGGGGCTCTTCGCCCGTTAGGGAGCAGTAATAAGTCGTCAGGATAACGGTCCCGAAGTCGTACTCGTGCTCGGTGGTTTCGATGCGCGCGCCGATCTCCGCTGTACAGAGCAACTCTTCTTCGAGTTCGCGGAGCAAAGCCTGCTCGGGTGATTCGTTCATTTCTATCTTGCCCCCGGGAAACTCCCACTTATCGGGCAGGGACATTGTCGAACTACGACGTGCCGCGAGAATTGTCTGGCCCCGCGTGAGGACGGCGCCGACGACATTGATTCTCTTTTTCACAGGTGAACTCCGATGCCTAGCCGTCAATCCGTATCGCCAGCTTAGCCAGCGCGGTGCGCTGATGATCAAAGCAGTCGCAGGGGCTTTAAAGACCGCCGATGATTCCGAGGACCAACTTGTTGAAGAGAGGCAAGCCCACGAAGACTCCGAGTGTCGCAACTGTCGCGAAACTGAGCAGGGTCCACGAGACTCGCCGCACGCGCGCTGTTTTTACATCGCTGTCGATCACAGCGAATTTCGCCATCAAACTCGGATTCGGTAGCGATGCGAGTGCAGTCCAGGTCTCTGGCGCGTCAACTATCGCTTCAAGCTCGACCAGATCGACTTCGACGAGAGAACCTGGTTGTTTTAAAAGCCAACGGCGCAGACTGACCGCATCCAGAACATTGACCGCGTCGGGCGTCTTCTTGATCGTGATCTGCCCGGGGCTGACCAGCGCGATCACAGCCTGCGCTGGCGGAAGCTGCGGCATCCGCTCTCGAAGCATTTTCGTGACGCGAGTGGCCTCGAATTTCGAGTTACGGAGGTAGGGCTGCTTCTGGCCATTGACCATTATCGACCGTTCGGCGATCCAGATCTTCTTGCCGCGATGGTGTTTGGTGCTGATCGTGAAGATTCCGCCCGGGCCGAGTACGAGATGGTCAATATCGGCGCTGGCTTTGCCGATCGGAAGAGCGTGGAAAACTCTCCACTCCGGTGGAAGGCGACCGAGAATCCTGCCGACCTCGATCTCGCCCTGGGCGCCGCGATACCAGGCGACGCTCTCCGCGGCCAGTGGGGAGTATCCCCAAAATCGAGCGAAGCCAGAGCGTGGCGGCATAGCTTGCTGCAGGTGGAGCAACTCTTCGATGACCGATTGGCCGGCGATCTGATCGCGCATACCCGGTGCCTGTGTTGTCATGTATCCCGCGATGGTTGAGTGCCTATCTAGCGGGCATGGCGTCGTCACCAAGAGTGGAGTCGGCCGCCGCCTAACCCTACGGGCAGGGGATCTTCGTGTACCGGCGACCCTTGTCGTCGACGGAGGTTCCGTTGTTGCCGTAGGCGCGACATCCGGTGTACGTGTCGACGCTGGGAACCGCGGGCGCAACGTACGGTTCAACGTAAGGAGCGACATACGGTTGGTCGGCAGCCCGCTGGGCGGCAAGAGCTCTCGCGTCGGCAGCGGCCCGCGCGTCAGCGGCAGCTTGTGCGTCGGCAGCGGCCCGTGCGTCGGCAGCGGCTTTCGCTGCGGCTGCGGCTGCGGCGTCTGCGGCCGCCTGTTCTGCGGCCGCCGCCTCGCGCGCCACTGCGCCGGTCTCAGCCGTTACAAGCTTCTTGTGTATCGAACTCGCCTTGGTGTCCATGTTTCTCAAGCCCTTGCCGTAGCCGATCTTGGGCGTGGCCAGCAGGATGGACATGGCGATAGACGGCTGATCTAGATCGGCAAGGCGTTGCAGTGCCGCGATGCCGGCCATGAGTGCAGCGGCCCGCGCGACCAGCGCTGTCACCTCGCCGGATGGAGCGGTCGCGCTGTCGACCGCCGCGAGTTGCTGCGTCTCGGCTTTCAAGGCCTTGACCTGGGTGCGAATGGTGCAGTCGGCGGTTTTTGAATAGAGCCCCCGAAACTTCGTCTGAGCTACTTTCTGGGCGGCCTGCACGGTTTTGAAATTCTTATCATTGACGCCGAAGGTGACCGCCATTCCCAAGCCCTGTCGTGCGATTTCCGCACTGACGAACTTGTCGTTGGCGGTGTAGACGGCCGCCAGAGTGCGACCGTAGCGGTCGAGTCGCTCGCGGTCATATTTCAGCGTCACCTTGGCGCCAACAGGGAGCAGTTCGGTGAGGTAAATCGAGGCTTCCGGGCCCCCACATTGCACCGGCTCGTTGGGGTCTTTCGTCTCGGGGGTGTCTATGTTCAACAGGCGAACCCGCGTCTCTTTGGATGCAATTTTCAGCACCACTGTGTCGCCGTCAATCACACGAACCACGACCGCGCGATCGTCTTTGGCGGCATTAGCTGGCGCAGCAGTGAACGTGATTCCAGCGATGACCATCAACACGGTAGCGGCGGCTGAGGCCGTGGCAGACAACCAACGGCGGCTATTTGAGCTCGACGATACGAATGACACGGTGCCCCCAATACGACTGCAGACAAGAACGATCGCCGTGCGGTGCCGAACTCTGCAGTGATCCTGATTATGCCGGAGTTTATGTCGCCGTTAGCACGACGGTGCCCACGCTACGCCAGCGTGAGCAACTTTCCTTCTGGCTGGCTCTTGCGGCCCGGCGTGCTGATCAGATTCACCTCAGGCGCTGGCGCGATCGACACCATGAACAACTCGCTGACCAGTGGATTTCGGCGCTCGATCTGGGAAATTTTCGGGCAGCAGGCTGCGCTCATCGAGTACATCATCGTTGTCGCGCACACCGCCCGCGGACAATTCATTCTCAACCGCACGTTCCGCGCGCTCTTCGTGACCGTCGCCCTACTGCTAGCGCTGGGGCACTCAAGGACTTTAGCCCGGCAGAACCGCTCACGCGAGCGCCGCGGCGACTTGCTGGTACGCATCCGCTTGGTGGTCGATACGGCGGATGCGCTCGGCGGGCTCTTTGTGCCAGAGCGCTTGCTGGCCTGGGTGATAGGTCGGGATTACCGTGAGGTCTTCGGCGAGATTCGGCGAGCGCCGCAGCACTCGACGCCACGATTTGCGGGCATCTCCACCTTGGAGCAGCACAACCTGGACTGCTGGGGCCAAGCGGAGCATTTCGAGGATAGTGTCGACGCCAGCCTCTAACTCAGCGGCCTGGGGGGCACGGCTGATGTACCAGGGGTAGGCGTTCCACGGCAGAATGTCGTACGCACTCAGGCCGACGGACTCGAAGCGATTGCACTGCCGTTCGGCGGTGGGGTCATCGTTTTCGATGCTGATGAACCCGCTGCCTGTGTCTTTCTGCGTGGCCGGGCCCGGATCGCGCAGCACTGAGAGTACGCGAGCGTTGATGCCGCCGTGGATGGGTGCGACGTAGGGCACCCAGAGGTCGGGCGTGCTGATCTCGTCGACGTAGTCGTTGATCGGCTTGATGTGCGGATCGCAACGATGCTGCCACTGCAGAGCGCGATAGTCAGCTTCTTTCATGCGTCGGCTCATGGGGTGAACGTACCCGGGTTGCTGCGGTTGTCGAGGGTTCCCGGGCGATCGTTAGCGGGACGCTAGTCCGACGCGTGAGTTCCTAGCCCGTCGCCAGCAGGCGAGCATCCGTTTGGCTGGCCAGTTTGCGGTCAAATGTATACAGCGGCTGGTTCGACGTCACGTCTGCCGCCGTAACGAGATAGCAGTCTTCGAAGGACAATTTGGGATGGGCGACATACAGGGTCAGCGCGCGATCAAACAGTGAAGCGTTGGCGACGATCTGCGGCAGATGCACGAGGCCATGAATAGCTTCTTGCTGCTGCTCTCGATTCAGCCCGTAAGCGCGGCCCAACACGAAGATTGTCTCGACGAGTGCGATGTCCGATACGAAAAACGTGCCGCCCGTCTGAAGCAGGACCACAGCGGCGTCATGTTGCTCGGGCACATCGTTGAGTAGCAATCGGAGAACTACATTTGCATCCAAGGATGCGCTCAATTTGCGCGCTCGCCGTTCCGATGTTCTTGGTAATAGGCGTCGACGTCTGTCACGGGCTCGATGATGGTCGCGTAGCTAGAAATTAGCGCGCTGAGCGCTTCGATGCCTGCAACCGGTGCGATATTCATCGTGCCGGTCTTTTCGTCGATCGAGATTTCAAATCGATCACCCTGTTCGAGTCGCAGGGCCTTGCGCACGGCCGCGGGAAGCGTTAGCTGCCCCTTGCTGCTCAACGTTACGACGGCCTTCATGACTTACAGTGTATGACGCGTAAGTCGATATGGCTACGGTCTGTCGTGCAGGCGTGGGTAAGAGCAAGCGCGCTCGCGTCTCAGCTGCGTCGATGACCTTGGTTAGCGACGGAGGTTCCGTTGTTGCCGTAGGCGCGACACCACGGCCAGTTCTGCTGCCGCAACCGATGCATCCGCTGTATTACTGCGTGCACGTGCATCCGCGCTGCGCTGCCGTGTGCACCTGTCACTCTGGCTGCCCGCTCTGCACCGCGACGCTCGGTACCGCATGGCGGGGCGACTGGGAGCCTTTACTCAGGCGCGCTAGGCACACTTGAGGACCCAATCAAACAGAAAGGCCCCCAATGAGCAACCTCCAACGCATTCTGCGCATGGCATCGAAGGCCCTCGAGCAGAAGGGGCAGCCGTCTTCCGGCGGGTTGGGCAAGACGGATTGGCGCGAGAGGGTGCGCACCGCAGCCGACAAGGTCACCGGAGACGGCAGGCCCCCGGCGAGCAACGTGCAGCGGAGTGCAGTTCCCCGTTCTGGGTCGAGCACGTCGTCGGCGGTGAGCGCGGACGACCGCGCGGCCATCGCCCGCTACGATTACCTGCTGCAGACCGCAGAGCCCCAGCAGCTTGAACAGGTGCACCGAGATGCGTTCGCGCGACTCACGCCGGCGCAACGCGACGAGGTCGACGCCCAGCTGCGCACCGAGCTGCCCGCCAACGAATACCCGGCATCGACCAGCCCCGAGGACCTGGCCCGGTCGGCCACCCGCGGCGAAGCTCAGAAGCCCGGCCTACTGAAGAAACTGTTCGCCAGGCCGTCCGGCCGAGGAACCGGCGGCGCCCTTGCCGGAGCGGGTGTCGCCGCCCTCGGGCTCGGTGCTGGCGGGTTACTCGCTGCCGTCGCCGGTGGAGCGGTGCTCAGCAATGTGGCTGGCCCCCTTCTGGAACAAGCGGCGGGATTGGGCGTCGATTTCGAAGGCCTTGCCGGCGGACTCGAGGGCGTCACCGGTGGTCTCGAAGGAGTCACCCAGGGCGTCGCCGACGGAGCGGGCGAGTATGCGACCGGCCTCGGCGAGCAGGTGTCCGATCTGGGGTCGAACTTTGAGATCCCCGGTCTCTCGGCACTCGGCAATTTTTTTAACCGCGAATAAACAGCACCACCGAAGGTGGCGTCCTCACCGGGCGACTTGCGAAGGCGGAGGCCGGTGCCGTTGTGCCATCGGCACGACCCGCCCGCGCTACGCTGGCGTGTGCAACTTTCCCTCTGGCTGGCCCTTGCGGGTGCCGGCGTACTGATCAGCTTCACCCCGGGCGCCGGCGCGATCAACACCATGAACAACTCGCTGACCAGCGGATTTCGGCGCTCGATCTGGGGAATCCTCGGGCAGCAGGCTGCGCTCATCGTGCACATCATCGTGGTCGCGCTCGGCGTGGGGGTACTCGTCGCGGGTTCCCCCGTGCTGTTCAACGTCATTCGCTATGCCGGTGCCGCCTACCTGGTGTATCTGGGCATCCGCTTGATTCTGCAGAAGCCCGGCTCCCAACGGGACCCGACCATGCCGGTGACCCGGGAGCCAGCCAGGTCGATGTTTCGCCGCGGCTTCTGGGTGAACCTGCTCAACCCCAAAGCACTCGTCTTCTTTCTCGCGTTCATGCCGCAATTCATTCGGCCGGAGCAGCCGCTGCTCCCCCAATACCTGGTACTCACCGTCACCGTGGTACTGATCGACATCGTCGTGATGTGGTTCTTCTTCGCGGTGGCGGCCAAATCGTTCCAGCGCTTCACCAACACCGCCCGCGGGCAGCTCATTCTCAACCGCACCTTCGGCGGACTCTTCGTGACCGTCGCCCTGCTGCTGGCACTCGTGCACTGAGCGCCCATCGGCCGCACCATTCGCTTTCAGGAATCGCGGCCATACTTGCCGCTTTACGCGCGGCGAACAGATCGTCTGACCGGCCGGGCTGGCGAGCGTGCACCGTGCAACGGTTGCGCGTGGTCTTATCGCGCAGTTCTGTAATGACGTCTTCGACGTCGGCCAGGCCTGTGCTCGATGAGAAAGCAATACGGTCGCGGCGTCGAGCCGCTGGGCGGGATCCGCTGCGAAGTAAGCGGGTCGGTCGGTACGCTGGCAAGATGAGCAAAACCGACACGCGACAACCGCGCCGCGCCGTCCTATCGGCGGCCGTGGGCTTCACCGTCGTTGCGGCCTATGCGGTCGCCGGGGCCCTGCAGATACTGGTGTGGAATCCGCTGGCGGCGGTGCCGGGCGCGACGCTCGGGCAAATTCGTACAAATATGACCCTCGCGAATGAACCGCTCAACGCGAACGGCGTCGTCATCTGGGCGGTGATTGGACTGATGCTCGCCGCCGTGGTCCTCGTGGTGACGATCGTGCGACATGTGAGTGCGGTCGGGCCGGTTGTCGCGGCCTATCTCGTTCTGCTCGTGTTCGCGGCTCCCGGGCACTTCTTCGTGGCTTTCGGGCCCGGCATGTCGATCGCCGACACGTTCATGATTTCGGGCGGGGATCACGCCCCGTGGGGTGTCGTGCTGTACCTGATCAGTGCTGCCGCCCTGCTCACCTTGATCGTGCTGATCATTGGCGCCGCGCGCACGGCTGCCGCCCGAGACACCAACCGAGGCAGAATAGATGGATGAGCGATGCCGGCGACTTTGTGGACCGCACGCTGCAGTACGAAGCAACCTGGGAGCGGGCGGCTGAGGCAGAGGCCCGGTACGGGAACGAGCTCGAGTTCTACGGCGCCTCGGTGGGCGCCGTGCGGGGAACCATCCGCGACCTGGCCCGCCGGCATAAGAACATGAGCCACGACGAGGTGACCGCACTCAGTTCCGAGCTCTGGAACGTGCCGGTGTTCGAGCGCCGCCTCGCCGCGATCGTGCTGCTGCAATCGAACGTGACCCGGCTCGACAACACCGACCTCACCCGCATTGAAGGGTTTCTGCGCGGAGCGAGGCTGCCAGAACTCGCGGATCCGCTCACCTTCGACGTGGTGCTGCCCCTGGTGCAGGCGCTGACCGGCGCGAATCGTGCCCGAGCAAATGCCTCCCTGGCGCGGTGGGCTGGCGATGGTGACCCGTGGCTGCTCCGCGCGGCCCACGGCGTCAACACGAAAATCGCTCGGGTGTGACTACCGATATCACGGGGAACTCCTCATCGGGGTTGAGGTGCGCCGAGATCCGTGAGAAAGCCCCGGAACGGCAGTGCCTGGATGGGTTTTACTGAGGCTGTGAATCGTCCCTAGCTGACGGGCACAGCGGGCGGCGTCTTTCGGGCGAGCACGAACGCGATGTACCCGGCTATGATCTGCACCGCGCCGACGATGATCCACAACGTCGTCTGCGGTAGAGCCGCGTAGAGCAGTCCGAAGGCGAGCGGGCCGGTGCCGCTGCCGACATAGGTACCGATCTGCACGACGCCGGTCGCGCTCGGGGTGGCCGGACCCGCCACCCGGGACACCACGAAGTGCGTGAGCCCCGGCCAGCCCCAGCCGATACCGAGGGCCAGCAGCATGCCCGCCACGAACGTCCACTGGGTGTCCACCGCCATGAGCAATACTCCGGCACCGCCGATGAACATCATGGCGGCCACGGTGGCGAGCGCGAACGTGCTGTTGGCCCGGTCGGCGATTCGGCCGACGATAACGCGCACGACGACGCTGAGCAGCCCGGCGACGCTCAACAGAATGCCGGCCCCGGCCAACGGCAGCCCGCGCTCGATGCCTGTGATCACCGCATACGCAGTCACGGCACCGGTGGCAGCCGCCGAGAGCGTGGTGACGCTGGCCATCAGCAGCAGGTATTTCATCAGCGGCGGGGTCAGCGGCACGTGCGAACCGCCGAGCCGGGGACGCGCGAGCTCCCCCCGCGGCACAGACCACCAGAACAGGCCCCCTACGGCGAGCGCGAAGAGGCCGGCGAGGCCGAACCCCCAGTGCCAGCCCAAGGTGAGCGCGAGCGCCGGCACCGCCAGCCCGGCCAGGAACGCGGCAAACGGAATCGCCGACTGCTTGATGCCGAACGCGGTCGCGAGCATTCCGCGCCGCACCCGCAGGTTGATCAGCTGATTCGCGGCGGGATGGCTGATGCCGTTGCACACACCACCAACCGCGGCCCACACCAGCAGCCAAGCCCAGGACGGCACCAGAAAAGCCGATCCAATCAGGCTCAGCGCGCCGACCGCCACCCCGAACAACGTTGTGGAACGAATTCCCAACCAGGACACTACGCGCCCGGCGAGCACTGACATCATCGCGGCGGCGGCCCAATAACTGGCCACGGCCGCGCCCAGCACCCATTGCGGCGCCGGAATATCGAGCTGGATCCGCACGAACAGGGCGCCGAGCAAAAACACCGGGAGCCCGCCCGTGATGGTGGCGCCCATTGCGAGAACCACCGCGCGAGTGCCCGACTGGCGCCGGAACATCACTTGCGCACGAGCGCTCGCGTGTCGGCGCTGCCAGAACGGATGCTCGCCCCCACCTGACTGTGCAGCGGGGTGCCATTCGCTGAATCGACCGCGTCGGCGGGCACCACTTCTAGCCACATTCTTCCATCGTAGGCCGGAGGACAGCATCGTCCGGGCCACACGACCGGCGAGGTCGGGGCATCCGGTGAATGATCCATGCGCAGCCCTGGCACGGTGCGCGGGGCAGAATAAGCGGATGAGCGACGCCAGCAACTTCGCGGATCGCACGCTGCCGTACGAGGCCACCCGGGAGCGGGCGGCCGAGGCGCAGGCCGGTACGCTTCAGTTCTATGGCGCCTCGGTAGGGGCTGGGCGGGGAACCAACGTTGACGATTACGGGGTGTGCACGAGCGCAGTGGGGTACTCGGCGGTCGGCATGCCCAGGTCCTGAGTTGCTCGCGCGTAGGCTGCGCATATGCGCGCAATCATCGTAAGCTCCCCCGGCGGGCCGGATGCCCTCACCCTCTCGACCCTGCCCGACCTGGACCTCGGGGCCCACGATATTCGAGTGGAGGTCGCTGCGGCGGGCGTGAACCGAGCGGATATCATGCAGCGGCGGGGCCACTACCCCTCGCCCGCCGGCGCGCCCCAGTGGCCGGGGCTGGAGGTGTCTGGCGTGGTGATCGAGGCGGGCGACGACGTGACTCGGTTCGGCATCGGCGATCGCGTCTGCGCGCTCCTCGCTGGCGGCGGTTACGCCACCGAAGCTGTGGTGCACGAAGACCTGGCGTTGCTGGTGCCACTGTCGATGGACCTCATCGACGCCGCAGCCCTGCCGGAAGCCCTGGCCACCGTGTGGTCGAACGTGTTCATGGCCGCTGAGCTCCAGCCCGGGGAAACGTTGCTCGTGCACGGCGGCGGAAGCGGAATCGGCACGACTACCATTCAGCTCGCCCGGCTCCTCGATGCGCGCGTGGCCGTGACGGCCGGATCAGCCGAGAAACTCGCCGTGTGTGAGAGCCTCGGGGCAGAAGTCCTGATCAACTATCGGGAGCAGGACTTCGTCGCCGAGATCACCGCCGCGACCGACGGGCGGGGCGCCGACGTGATCCTCGACATCATGGGCGGCTCCTATGCGGCACGCAACATCGAGGCGGTCGCGGTGAACGGGCGCATCATGGTGCTCGCCAACCAGAGCGGTGAACCGGCCACGTTCGACCCGTTTCGCCTCATGCAAAAGCGCGCCCGCTACTGGGGCACCACCCTGCGCGCGCGGTCGCACGCCGAAAAGGTCGCCATCATGCGTTCGCTCGAGTCGGCGGTCTGGCCGTGGATCGCCTCGGGCGAGTTTCGACCGGTGATCGACGATCGATTCTCATTCGCGAATGCAGCGGATGCGCACCGCCGGTTGGAAGCATCCGCTCACGTGGGCAAGATCGTGCTGGTGCCCTGACCTCGACGAGGCTGTCCGTGGGCACCAGCACGACACCACCGAGCACCGAGCACCGAGCACCGAGCTTGGAGAGTTCCGGTGCAGCGCGCGAGCGATTCAGCGGGTGTAGTGGGACTCCTGCACCTCGTACACCGGGGTGTCGAGCCCCTCCATGCGTGCCTTGATCTGCAGGGCGAGGTAGTTGGAGTAGTGCCGGCTCTGATGCAGGTTGCCGCCGTGAATCCAGAGTTGCGGCACGTTCGTGGGCTTCCACATGTTACGGAGCTCCCCCTCCCACGGCCCCGGATCCTTTGGGGTGTCGGAGCCGTAGCCCCAGCAACGGCCCACCTGGTCGGCGACCTCCGGTGACACCAGGTCGGCCAGCCATTCGTTCATGGAGCCGTACCCGGTGGCGTACACGATCAGGTCTGCGTCTAGCTCGGTGCCGTCGGCGAGCACCACGGAGGTGGGCGTGATGTGATCGAGCTGGCCCGATTTCACGGCGACCCGGCCGTCGATGAGCAGCTGCGATGCGCCCACGTCGATGTAATAGCCCGACCCGCGGCGCAGGTATTTCAGGAACAGGCCCGAGCCATCCGTTCCAAAATCCAAATCGAAACCAACGTCGCTGAGCTTCGAGTAGAAGTCAGCGTCACGCTGTGCCATCTGCTCGAAGACGGGGATCTGCGCGGACGGCAGAATGCGGTACGGCAACGAAGCAAAGAGCAGGTCGGCCTTCTCGGTGGTCACTCCGTTGGCCAGCGCCTCCTCGGAGTAGAGTCCGCCGAGCGCGAGGTCCATGAGCGAGTCGCTGCGGGAGATGTGTGTCGACGAGCGCTGCACCATGGTGACGTCAGCGCCATGCTCCCACAGGTCGGCGCAGATATCGTGGGCCGAGTTGTTCGACCCGATCACGACGGCCTTCCTGCCGGTGTAGTCGCCCCCGCCGGGGTGCTTCGAGGAATGGTGTTGTTCACCTGTGAAAGACCGGGCACCCGCAAAGACCGGCGTGTTCGGATACCCCGAGACGCCAAGCGCGAAGACCAGCTGCTTGGGGCGCAGCGTGACCGGCGTGCCGTCACGTACCACCTGCACCACCCACTCCTGGGAATCCTCGTCGAAGGTTGCCTTCGTGCATTCGGTGCTCGACCAGTAGTTGAGTTCCATGATGCTCGTGTAATGCTCGAGCCAGTCACCGATCTTGTCTTTCGAGGCGAAGACCGGCCAGTCTTCGGGAAACTTCAGGTAGGGCAGGTGGTCGTACCATACCGGGTCATGCAGGTGCAGCGACTTGTACCGATTACGCCACGAATCCCCGGCCCTGGCGTTCTTCTCGATCACGATCGTGGGAACACCGAGCCGGCGCATGCGCGCAGCCAAGCCGATGCCGCCCTGCCCGCCGCCCACGATCACGCAGTACGGCTGTTCCTCGTAGCCGAGCCGCGCCTCCTGGGCGGTTTTCTCCTCGAGCCACGAGGTGCGACCCTTCGCAATTTCGTGGGAGACGCCCTGCTCGCGGTTACGACCCTTCTTTTCTTCGAAACCCTTGAGTTCCTGCATTGTGGTGAGCAGGGTGTAGCACCGGCCATCGTGCAGGCGCAGGTGGGCGTACCCGCGGGCCTGGCCGGTTTCGAAGGTCACCCACGCTTCGGCAGCACCGGCATCCCCGGTCGCGGGTTCGGCGAGCGCCCAGTTGTGCGGGCGCACCTCGTCGAGGGTGGCAGCGAGCATCCGTTTGATGTCGGCTTTGCCTTCGAGGGTCTTCAGGTTCCAGGTGAAGGACACGAAATCGCGCCAGTAGCAGTCGTCGGCGAACAGCGCCACGGCGCCGTCGATATCTCGGTTCTGTAGGGCCGTGTCGAACCGGGCGAGCCAGTTGTCGACCACGGTGGTCGGTGAATCGGGCATGTCACTCCTTTGTGAGCCAGCGGAAGGTCAGCCCCTCGTCGGACGCGACCTGTATGTTCAAGTACACGGCCACAGGGGTTACACCGGCGTTACACCCGGTGTTCCTGATTGGCGCCATCGTCGGATCCAATGGAGGAGACAGCGCATGCCCTACCGGCCGAGTACCCCGGTTCTCGCATCTGGCCTGCGATTTTCCTGCCCCGAAGAATACGAACGGATGCTCCGCGCGGCCCACGAACGCGTTCACGCCGGTGCGCCACCGCCCGCGATCACCGCCGCCGTGTGGGAATCCTGGCAACGTTCCCTGGCCGCGGGCATCGACCCCGACCGGCACCTGCCTCGGCATCTGCACGAGGTGGCCGACGTCGTGGCGCTGCGCCGCGGGCATCCGCTGGAGACCGTGATGCCGGCGCTTCGCGAACTTCTGGCCGATGAGAGCACGGATGGGCAGCACTTGCTCGTGCTCGCTGACGCTCGCGGCGAAGTACTGTGGCGGGTCGGCAGTCGCTCGGCCATGCGGCAGGCCGACGGGCTTGAATTCGTGGAGGGTGCCGACTGGTCCGAGGCCGGCGTGGGCACCAATGCCATCAGCGAAGTGGTGCTGAGCGGGCGCGCCGCGCAGTTGTTTTCGGCCGAACACCTCGTGCGCACGCACCACGAGTGGGCTTGTACGGCCTCACCCATTCGGGACCCGGATAGTGGCGTGGTGATCGGGGTTTTGAACGTGTCCGGGCCACTCAACACGGTCACGACCGACAGCATGAGAATGGTCAAGTGCGGGGTGCGGCTGGCCGAGGAGTTGTTGCGGGCGGCGCGACGAGAACCGGCGCGGGGGGCCGGGGCGGTAGCTGCCGGGCGATCATTGATGATTTCATCTGTCCTCTCGCTCGAGCTGCTTGGTGAGAGCCCGTCGGTACTCGGCGCCGACGGCAGTCGGATGCCGTTGTCGCTGCGCCGCGCGGAGATTCTGGCCCTGCTCGAGTCGCGGGAGCGCGGCTGGAGCGCCGACGAACTCGCCTATGCCGTTCATGGCGAGACCGGTTCCGCCGCGGCCATCCGCATCGAGATGCACCGTATTCGCCGGGTACTCGGCGACGCGCTGGAATCTGCGCCCTATCGCCTCGCACCCAGTCTGCGCGGCTCGTCTGACTCGGCGCGGGTGTTACGACTGGTGCGCGGCGGGCAGGTGGCTGCTGCCCTCGCGGCGTACACCGCCCCGCTACTGGCCCGGTCGACCTCCCGGGCCATCGAACCGCTGCGCGCCGAGCTCACGAGCGCGGTGGGGGCATCCGTTCGCGCCAGTGGAAACGCCGAGCTGCTGCGTCTCTGGTGCGGAACCGAGATGGGCAGCGACGACCGCGCTGCCGTGCCGGTCCTCGGCCAACTGGTCGGTTTCGCCGATGCCGCCTATCTGGCGTCGCTCGCCCGCCTCAGCCGCATCGACCTCGAGCTCGGCGGCTAGAGCGACAGGAATGGGTGCGTCCGAGCGGAAGTGCGGTGCTGCCCCGCTCCCGAGGCCACTTAGGCTGCGGGGTTCAGGTCCAGAGAAATGGAGTCCGCAGCGGCACGCAGAGCGGGAATGGCACGCTGCGCAAACGCATCATCGACCCGCGACACCGGCCCGGACACGCTGATGGCGGTGGGCGTCGGCGCATTCGGAACCCCCATCGCGAAGCAGCGCACACCGAGTTCCTGCTCGCCATCGTCGATGGAGTAACCGCGTTCCCGGATCCGAGCCAGGTCCACCAGCAGATCATCCACCGTTCCGATGCTCATGGTCGTGGGCCTCGGCATGCCTGTCCTGGCCATAATGGCGCGCACGGCGTCATCGCCCAGCTGCGCCAGGATCGCCTTGCCGACCCCGGTGGCGTGAGTGTGCGCGCGTCGGCCGACCTCCGTGAACATGCGCATGGAGTGTTTGGACGGAGCCTGGGCGATGTACAGCGCCATGTCGGCATCGAGAACGGCCATGTTCGCCGTCTCCCCGAGCTGATCGACCAGCGACCGAAGTTGCAGGCCGGCGAGAACGCCAAGCTGCTGGCTTGCTGCCGTTCCAAGACGAATGAGTCCGGGGCCCAGGGCGTACCGCCGATTGGCGAGCTGGCGGATGTACCCCTTGGCCATCAGCGTGCGCAGCAGCCGATGGATGGTGGGCAGCGGCAGGTCGGTAGAGGCCGCGAGCTCACTCAGCATCACCTCTCCACCGGCAGCCGTGATCAGCTCCAGGAGCTCGAAAACCCGTTCCACCGACTGCACACCGCTACCAGCGCCGCGTTCCGCCATCTGCCATCCTCCAGACCGTGTGTGACAACAGATTTCTGCACTGCGAAAATCGTCGCCGGGTTCTTCAGAGTACACAGCAGTTGACGCGGGGCCGCACCGACCCTATTCTTTTCGTATAACAGAAACTAACTTCCATGATACGAAATCATCTGGAACGAAGTCGTTGATTTGTCGACTCGAGCAAGGACGCCCATGCCGTACACCGTAAACTGCTCCATCCTGCTGACCGAGCTGCCGTTGCTCCAGCGCCCGGCCGCCGCCAAGGCCGCCGGCTTCGACGCGGTCGAGTTCTGGTGGCCCTTTGCCGCCGCGGTTCCCACCGAATCGGACATTGCCGACTTTGAAAACGCGATCACGGATGCCGATGTTCGGCTGACCGGTTTGAATTTCGCGGCCGGGGACATGCCGGCCGGAGACCGGGGCCTGGTCTCCTGGCCCGCCCGTTCCCACGAGTTCCGCGACAACCTGGCGGTCGCGGCCGGTATCGGCGGGCGCCTCGGCTGCACGTCCTTCAATGCCCTCTACGGAAACCGCATCGACGGCGTCACCGCCGAGGAACAAGACGAGCTGGCTGTCGAAAACCTCTCTCTCGCCGCGCGATCCGTCGCCCCGATCGGTGGCACCGTGCTGCTGGAGCCGGTGAGCGGCGCACCGAGGTATCCCCTGCGAACGGCGGCCGACGTGCTGGCCGTCATCGACCGGGTACGCGCCGAGACCGGCGACACGAACATCAAATTGCTCGCCGACTTCTACCACCTGGCCGTCAACGGCGACGACGTCGACGCTGTGATCATCGAGCACGCCCACGAATTCGGCCATATCCAGATTGCCGATGCACCGGGCCGCGGCGAACCAGGAACGGGCACGTTGCCCATTCAGGAGTGGCTCGCGCACAGTCAGGGGCTCGGCTACCAGGGCGTCATCGGGCTGGAGTACAAGACGGCCGCAGCGAATCCGTTTGCCTGGCTCGACGCTGTCCAACCGGCCACAAGCATCCACCACCAGTGAGAAAAGGACAACGAAAATGACCAATGTTGCCGTCATCGGCCTGGGAATCATGGGCCTTCCCATGGCGATCAATCTCGTCAAGGCCGGCCATAACGTCATCGGCTTCAACCGCAGTCCGGCACGGATCGATCAATTGGTGGCCGCGGGCGGCCGCGGCGCGGCCAACATCATCGAAGCCGTGCGGGAAGCCGATGTGGTGATCACGATGCTGCCCGACTCGCCCGATGTCGAGGACGTCGTCGGCGGCCCGGACGGCGTCTTCGCCAACACCCCCGCCGACGCCACCTGGATTGACACCAGCACCATCCGTCCCGACGTCACCGTTCGCCTCGCCACCGCCGCACGGGAGGCCGGCCTCAAAGCCGTCGACGCCCCCGTCTCCGGCGGTGAGGCCGGTGCGATCGAGGGCACCCTGTCGATCATGGTCGGCGGGGATGCCGCCGACGTCGAGGCCATTCGCGGCGTGCTCGACGCGATGGGCAGCACCGTCGTACACGTCGGTCCGGCCGGGTCCGGCCAGACGGTCAAGGCCGCCAACCAGCTCATCGTCGCCGGTACCATCCAGCTCGTCGCCGAAGCGCTCGTTTTTCTGGAGGCACACTCGGTTGACACCCAGGCCGCCGTCACGGTTCTAGCCGGCGGGCTGGCCGGCAATCGCATCCTGGACCGCAAGGCCGCCTCGATGCTGGAACGCCGCTTCGAACCGGGTTTCCGGGTCGACCTGCACCACAAGGACCTGGGCATCGTCACCGCCGCCGCCCGCGCCGCCGGCGTCGCCATTCCGCTGGGTGCGGTGGTGGCCCAGCTGATGGGCGCCCTGCGCGCCGAAGGCCACGGTTCGCTCGATCACTCGGCTCTGCTGTTGCTGGTCGAGCAGATGTCCGGCCGCTCACCCGTCGACACACCAACTATTTAGCTCCAAGGAGAACCACATGTCTAAAATGCGTGCAGTCGACGTTGCCGTCGCCATCCTCGAGAAAGAGGGAGCCACCCAAACCTTCGGCGTTCCGGGCGCTGCCATCAACCCGTTCTACTCCGCCATGCGCGCCCATGGCGGCATCGACCACATCCTGGCCCGCCACGTCGAGGGCGCTTCGCACATGGCCGAGGGATTCACCCGCACCAAAGCCGGCAACATCGGCGTGTGCATCGGCACCTCCGGACCGGCCGGCACCGACATGATGACCGGGCTCTACTCCGCGTGGGCCGACTCCACGGCCATCCTCTGCATCACCGGCCAGGCGCCGGTGAGCAAGCTGCACAAGGAAGACTTCCAGGGCGTCGACATCGCCTCTATTGCGGCCCCCGTCACCAAAATGGCCGTCACCGTGCTCGAGGCGGGGCAGGTTCCCGGCGTCTTCCAGAAAGCGTTCTATCTGATGCGCTCCGGCCGCCCGGGCCCGGTGCTGATCGACTTGCCCATCGATGTGCAGCTTACGGAAATCGAGTTCGACATCGACACCTATGAGCCACTGGCGGTGGCCAGGCCCGCGGCATCGGCTGCCCAGTTGAAGAAGGCACTGGCGATGCTGCTGCTGGCCAAGCGCCCAGTGATCATCGCCGGCGGCGGCGTGATCAACGCGGATGCCGCACAGGAGCTGGTGCAGCTCGCCGAGGTGTTGAATATTCCGGTGATTCCCACGCTGATGGGCTGGGGCAGCATTCCTGACGACCATCGGCTCGCAGCCGGTATGGTGGGATTGATGACCTCGCACCGCTACGGGAATGCGACCATGCTCGAATCGGATTTCGTTCTCGGCATCGGCAACCGGTGGGCCAACCGGCATACTGGCGGCCTCGACACGTACACGAAGGGCCGTACGTTCATTCATATTGACATCGAGCCCACCCAGATCGGGCGTATCTTCTCGCCCGACTTCGGCATCGTCTCCGATGCCGGGGCGGCTCTTCGCGGTCTGGTTGAACTGGCACGGGAATGCAAGGCCGAAGGCGGACTGCCCGATTGGGAGAGCTGGGTCGAGAGCTGCGTGCACCGCAAGAACACGATGCAGCGCAAGACCCACTTCGACAACCTACCGATGAAGCCGCAGCGCGTGTATGAGGAGATGAATCGGGCGTTCGGCACCGAGACCCGCTATGTGACCACGATCGGGCTCTCTCAGATTGCCGGGGCACAGTTTCTGAACGTGTTCCACCCGCGGCACTGGATCAATTGCGGCCAGGCCGGTCCCCTCGGCTGGACGCTGCCCGCCGCCCTCGGTGTAGCCGTGGCCGATCCGACGAAAACGGTCGTCGGGCTCAGCGGCGACTACGACTTTCAGTTCATGATCGAAGAACTGGCGGTGGGCGCCCAATTCCACATCCCGTACATCCATGTCGTCGTGAACAACTCCTATCTCGGCCTGATCCGGCAGGCGCAGCGGCGGTTCGACATGGATTATCAGGTGTCGCTCGCCTTCGAGAACATCAATTCGCCCGAACTCGAGGGGTACGGCGTCGACCACGTCAAGGTGGCCGAGGGCCTCGGCTGCAAGGCCATCCGGGTGCGCGAAGCCGATGATCTGCAGGCAGCGTTCGCCCAGGCTCGGGAATGGATGGCCGAGTTCCGGGTACCCGTGGTCGTCGAGGTCATCCTCGAGCGAGTCACGAATATCTCCATGGCCGCCGCCGAGATCGACGCCGTGACCGAGTTCGAAGCCCTGGCTGAGACAGCGGCCGATGTGCCCACCGCGCTTTCTTTTATGGCCTGACTCGCCCCATTGACTTAGTGCACGTGCAATTCACGAACAAAGGAGTTCTTGTGAGTACAACAACCGTTAGTGCCCAGACCGGCAGTACCGTATTCGGAGCCCTCCGCGCGGCCGTGACCGATCCGGCCCGGGTGAAAACCCGGGCCATCGACCTCTACGCCAATGCCCACGATGCCTCGCACTTCCTGCTGATCCCGCAGGCGGTCGTGGTAGCCACGGACGCTGCGGAGGTCGGCGCGCTCCTGCGCGTTGCTGCCGCGCAGGGCGTACACCTCACGTTCCGGTCGGGAGGCACCAGCCTGAGCGGGCAGGCCATCACCGACGGGGTACTGGTCGATGTGCGTCGCAACTTCAAAAACATCGAGGTGCTCGACGGGGGGCTCCGGGTGCGGGTGCAGCCGGGCGCCACCGTGCGGGCCGTGAACACCCGGCTGGCCAAGTACGGCCGCAAGTTCGGGCCAGACCCGGCCAGCGAGTCCGCCGCTACCATCGGCGGCGTCGTGGCAAACAATTCCTCCGGGATGGCGTGCGGCACCGTTGATAACACCTACCAGACCCTCGAATCGGTCGTCGTGGTGCTGCCTAGCGGCACCGTCGTCGACACCGGTGCAGCGGATGCCGACGATCAGCTTCTCCGGCGGGAGCCGGTTTTATATAACGGCCTGCTCGAACTGGCACGGCGCACCCGGAGCAATCCGGCCTCCGTCGCCACCATTCGGCAGCAATTCTCGATGAAGAACACCATGGGTTATGGCGTGAACTCTCTTCTGGACTTCGACCGGCCGGTGGACATGCTCGCGCACCTGATTGTGGGCAGCGAGGGCACGCTGGGGTTCGTGGCCGAGACGGTTTTTCGTACCGTGCCCAAACTGCCGCACGTGACGACGGCGCTGCTCGTGTTTCCTGGGCTCGAGGCCGCCACAGCCGCGCTGCCGGCCCTTGTGGCGACCGGCGCGGCCACCCTGGAACTGATGGACGCGTTATCGCTGACTGTGGGGCAGCAGATGCCCGGTGCCCCGGCCATCGTGCTCGACCTCGTTGTTCAGGAGCACGCTGCCCTCCTCGTGGAATACCACGCCGAGTCGTCCGAGAAGCTGGCGCAGCTGCTCGAGACCGGCATGCAGACCGTCAACACGCTGGATCTCACCCTGCCGGCCGATTTCACGACCGATGCGGGCATTCGCGGCCAACTGTGGTACCTGCGCAAGGGGATCATCCCAGCCGTGGGCGGCACCCGGCCGCAGGGTACGAGCGCCCTGCTCGAAGACATCGTGGTTCCCGTGCCGGCGCTCGCCCGCACCTGCATGGAGCTCATGCGACTATTCGCCAAGTACGAGTACGAGAACTCGATGATTTTCGGTCATGCCAAAGACGGCAACGTGCACTTCATGCTCACCGACGATTTCGGCAGCCCGACCGGGCTGGAACGGTTCAGCCAGTTCACCGAAGACCTCGTCGACCTCGTACTCGGCGAGGGTGGTTCGCTCAAAGCCGAGCACGGCACTGGGCGCGTCATGGCACCCTACGTGCAACGCCAATACGGCGACGAGCTCTATGACGTCATGCGGCGCATCAAGGTGTTGTTCGACCCGGCCGGCCTGCTCAACCCGGGTGTGCTCATCAATGACGACCCGAACGCGCACCTCAAAGATCTCAAGGCCATCCCTGCCGTGGCAAGTGAAGTAGATCGCTGCACCGAGTGTGGCTGGTGCGAACCGGTATGCCCGAGCCGCAATGTGACGCTCACCCCCCGGCAGCGCATCGTGTCGCTGCGTGCAATCGAACAGGCCCGGCTCGATGGCAATCTCGCCCTGGTGGCCGAGCTGGAGAAGGACTACGAGTACGACGCCGTGCAGACCTGCGCCGCCGACGGCATGTGCCAGACAGCCTGCCCGGTGACGATCAACACCGGCGACCTCATGAAGCGCCTGCGCCGAGATGACGCCAATCCGGTCGAGAAGGCCATCTGGAATGTTGCCGCGAAGAATTGGGGCGCCGTGACCCGGGTTGCCGGCGTGGCCTTGAATGTGGTTCGCACGGTACCCGTCGGCGTCATCCTCGCGCCCAACAAGCTGGCCCGCGCCGTGCTCGGCACCGACGCCGTCCCCCTCTATTCCCCCGAACTGCCCGGTGGCGGCGCCAGCCGCAAACATCGGGCGGTGACGACTGCGCCCAAGGCACGCCCGTCCATCACAGTCGAAGAAAGCGAAACCAGACATGCGTAATCCACCGTCGGAAACCACCCGGCAGCGTACCCAGCCAACAAATGCGCCGCAGGCCGTCTATTTTCCCGCTTGCGTGCAAACAATGTTCGGTCCGGCCACCACGGGAACTTGCGGCGTGCAGGTCGGCTTCGAGCAGTTGTGCGAACGCGCCGGCATCACCCTTCTCGTTCCGGCCGGAATCGACGCGCTGTGCTGCGGCACACCATGGTCGTCCAAGGGCATGGCTGACGGGCTCGCCACCATGAGCCACAAAACCCTTGCCGTACTGCGTGCCGCCACCAATGAGGGCGCCCTGCCCGTCGTCTGTGATGCCTCCTCCTGCACCGAGGGCCTTCGCCACATCATCGAGGGCGATACCAGCGCGCGGCCCCTGACCGTCATCGACGCGGTGGAGTTCGCAGCCATCCACATCCTGCCGAGCCTGCCGGGGTATCAAAAAATCGAGTCACTCGCGCTGCACCCCACCTGCTCCTCGACCCGCCTGGGCATCAACCCGGCCCTCGACACCATCGCAGACGCCATCGCCGAACGTGTTGAGATCCCGGAGAATTGGGGGTGTTGCGCGTTCGCCGGCGACCGAGGAATGCTCCATCCTGAACTCACCGCATCCGCAACCCGCGCTCAGGCCGCGGACGTCGTCGCCATGGGCGCCACCGCCCACGCCTCCTGCAACCGCACCTGCGAACTCGGAATGACGCGTGCCACCGGCAAACCATATCGTCACGTACTCGAGATCCTGGAGGAGGTCACCCGGCCGTAGGCCCACGTCCCTGAAACCGGGGTTTGTGAGACATACCGCGGTGAACCAACCCGCTTCGTGTGTCTCACATTCTCCGGTTTTTTGTGCGTGCCCGGAACAACACAGCGGGCGACAACGGATGCCTCCGCTGCCGCCCGCTCTTCGGGTGACGGTACTAAACGTGTGTTGGTTCGGGGGCCAGCACGGCTGCCTTCTGGCGCAACATCCAGCGCACGATCAGCCCGAGCGTCGTCATGAGCAGCACGAGCATGATTGAGCCGAGGTTGAAGCCGAGGCCGTAGATGAAAATGAACGAGATCGAGCCGGCTGCTATGCAGTAGTACAGCGTGACCAGGATCGTCTTGCGCAGCAGGTCTCCCTCTCGGCCGAGCAGTCCCACCGTCGCCGAGGCTGCCACGATGTTGTGGATGGCGATCGGATTTCCGCCGGCGCCTCCTACAGCCTGTGCGACCACTACCTGCTCGGGGTTCACTCCGATGGCGTTACCGGTGGAGAACTGGAACTGGGAGAACGTGAGATTCGACACGGTATTGGAACCGGCGACGAACGCTCCGAGCGCTCCGATGAACGGGGCGATGAACGGCCAGGAACTGCCCGAGACGGCCGCGGCACCTTCGGCAAGAGTCACAGGCATGCTCGAGAGACCGGACGCGTTGAGGTCCGGCCCAGATTGGATCAGCACGCGCACGAGCGGCACGGCGAACAGCAGGGCCACGGCGGTTCCAGCGAGTTGCTTGCCGGAGACAGCCCAGGTCTCGCGAATCTGTCTGCCGTTCATGCGGTGAAGTGCATAGGCGGACAGTGACGCCAGAATGAGCAGGAAGGCTGGCGAGTAGAACGGCTGCACGGCGGTGGAGATGTCGGTGCCCAGAATGTTGTTGAAGGGGATGGTGATGCCGGTGAGAAATTCCTTGGCCGGGACGATTATTCGGCTGCCCACGAGGAGCACAGCCATCAGCACGTAGGGCGCCCAGGCACTCACGATACTTATGGGGCGAGCGGATGCGGCGGGTGCCGCCGCCGGCTCCATAGTGCCCATCCAGCGCGGGCTCCACGTGGCGCGCGGACCGAAGTCAAAGGTCTTCTTCGGCATCAAGAAGCCCTTGCTTGAGGTGAACATCACCAGGATGAGTCCGAAGAGGCCGCCGAAAAGCGAGGGGAATTCCGGGCCGAGGAAACGGGCCACGAGAACCGAGGGGATGGTCATGGCGACCGAGGCGTATAGCGCGAACGGCCAGATCGCGAGCCCGTCACGGAAACGGCGCTCGGGGCCGAAGAAGCCCGTGAGCATGCAGACGAGAATCAGCGGAATGAGCAGTCCCACGATCGCGTGGATCAACGCCACCTGGAATCCAATCGAGGCCACGAACTCAGGCATCGTGACACCAAGTACGGAGAGGCGTTCGGCCACCGCGGGATCGCCGCCGAGTCCGCCGCCGACGCCCACAATGATGGGGGTGCCGACCGCACCGAAGCTCACCGGCGTGCTCTGGATGATGAGGCCCACCATAACGGCGGCCATCGCCGGGAAGCCCATCGCCAGCAGCAGCGGCGCGACGACCGCGGCGGGAGTACCGAAGCCCGAAGCGCCCTCGATGAAACTTCCGAACAGCCACCCGATGATGACCGCCTGGATGCGCCGGTCGGGCGAGATGTTGTTGAACCCGGCACGGATCCTGGACATCGCCCCTCCGACCGTCAGCGTCGACAGCAGCAGGAGGGCACCGAACACGATGTACAGCAGGGTTGCCGCGATGATCACTCCCTCGAGCGAAGCGGCGATGACTCCGCGAGAGTCCATCTTCCACACCACGAGGGCTACGATCACGGTCGCGATGTAGCCCACTGGCATGGCGTACTTGGCGGGCCATCGAAATCCGGCGAGCAAAATGCCCACCACCAGAATTGGTGCCAGCGCCAGAAGGCTCAGCACAGCGAGATTGTCCACGATTAGGTCCTCTCTGACCAATTTTCGTATGGTGAAATTTTAATATTGTGTTGTGGATGTCATCCTAGAGCGTCGCTTCATTCAGGGTCAACGGATGTGCCGTCTTTAGGCTCAGGGGATGACTGACAAGGCCGCACCCACGGTCTAGAGCCAGCGCATCACGATGTTCGGTGCACCAGAGACGCGGCCTGCCGCGCGCCAGGTCTGGACGGCTATTGCCCCCTACCTGATCATCATCGTGATCTTCTCGATTGCCCAAGTGCCGATAGTCAAGGCCTGGCTAACCGCTTTCGGCAGCGTGACGTTCCGGTGGCCGGGGCAGAATGTGATCGACCCGGCTGGCAATCCCGTTGTCGCTCAGCTCTTCAAACTGGACCATCTCAAGGCAGCGGGCACATCCGTGCTGATCTCCGGTGCGGTCCTGATGGCCTTATACAAGATCACGCCCCGCCAGGGACTGCGGGTCTACCGGGAAACCCTGATGCAGCTGCGCTGGATTAGCGCTGTCAGGCTCGCCGGGGCGGAGAGCGCGCTCCTCCGCAAGCTGATCGGTTGGAGTCTGGGCCTCCTCGTGCTGATGACCCTCTTGATCTGGCTGCATTCGACCCCCGTGCTCGGCTGGATGGTGCCCTGACGACGGCGCTCACGACGCTCGACCTGCCCCGACTGCCCCGACTGCCCCGGCTGACTGCGCCGCCTGCGCTGACAGCACTGACGGTGAACTTTCGGGCTGGCTCGGGGCCGCTCCGGCGGCGAGTACGCTCGAAATGTGTTGTCTCGCGATCTGATTCGGCTATACCCCGAGCTCTACCACGTGGCCGCCGATGGAAGCTGGCCCTCCATCTGGCGGCACGGGCTGCTCAGTCCAGCCGCACTCGTCACCCGATGGGGTGTCAAGCAGGGAGCCCCTCAGGCTGCCATTCTGGGCAAGCGCCGAGGCGAGTCGCGCGTGCTGGAGCATGCCCAATTCGGCACCGCGGTCATTCGTCATCAGAAGGCCATCCATGAGCCGTCGCTGGAAGACGCCCTCGAAGACATGACACTGGCCGAATGGTACGCGGCGCTGAACGATCGCGTCTTCTTTCACCTGCAGCCACGGCTGCTGCGCGACCTGCTGAATGCCCGCTCCTATCGCGACGATGCCCACACGGTGATCACCGTGAACACCAGGAGCCTGGTCGCTGCCCACGAAGACGAGATCGAGCTGAGTGCCATCAACTCCGGCTTCGCTCAGCGGCACAGCAAGGAGCCGCGCGGGCGGGGCACCTTCGAATCGATCGAAGACTACCGGCACCCCACCCGTTCTCACGCGGTGACCAAGGGACAGGACATCGCCGAACTCGCCATCGCGCGCGGGGTGCGCGACCTGCGCGACCACGTCGTACGCGTCGAGCGGATGCGCGAGGGCACGGTTCTCGAGCGTCTCGCCTGACCCATTGGCTCAGCGCACGGCGAGGTACTCCACGGCAGCGACGATGAGGGGCGATGTGAAGGCGGCAAGCAGGGTCGCGGCCGCCGCTGCGGCGAGTACCGTGAACGTGGTACGCCGCGTTCGGGCGGCCGCGACCTGCTGTTCGAGCGCGGTGAACCGGGCGTGCAGGTGCGCTGGCGCAATCAGCTGGGGAGCTGCTCGCCAGGTCGCGGGGTCGTCGATGAGCGCGGTGACCGCGGCCTGCTGTTCCGGGGTGAGCGTTCGCGGGCGCGCCACGAGCCACCGGCGCAGTCGAGGCGAATCAATGACCGTGACGGCATTGGGTTTGCGGTCGAGCAGAATTTTGTGCGGGTTGACCAGCACGATCATGGGTTCAACAACGCTCGCTGCCGGCATCACCGCCGCCAACAACGCGGTGATCTGGGCCGATTCAAACCGAGCGTCACGCAGGTACGGCATGGCGTGGGCGCCGATGGGAATGGAGCGCGGCGACCCGGTCAGGTCGCGGTCCCAGTGAGTTTTCGCGTTGATCGAGAAGACTCCTCCCGGACCGACGACGAGGTGGTCGACCCAGAACGCCGTACTGCGAATGGGCAGAGAATGATAGACGGTGTAGCCATCAGGCAGCCGTGTGAGAATATCGCCGACAATCATCTCGGCCTGCGCAGCGCGGAGCCAGCCCAGTCCATTCGCATCGAGCGGCGCGACACCCAGGGTGCGTGCCAGCCAGGACTGCGGCGGCCGGTCTTCGTGCTGGCGCAGCAGTTCCTCGATAACGGATTGACCGGCGAACCGGCCGGGGGCGATGGACACCGGGGGCCTGTTGCGCGCCACAGAGACTGCCGGCTCGTGATCATGAGCCTGCCTTCCAGTACCAAGAGTTGTCATAGCCACGTTCACTTGCCTTACTACGAGTTCGATCGTATGAGGGTGCCACCGACACCTGCCGATTCCGTCCTAACAATCGGCTGCGTCACAGCTTTGGTTAGCAAATCGTAAGTAATGCTCATTCACGCTCCGAGGCGACCCCCGAGGCTTGCGCAAAGCATCCGCTGTCAATATAAGGTGGCGCCCCCTGCCGGGGCCTCCCCCACTAAGTAGGGCAACGTCGACTAGCCTGAAATCACCCCACCGATTGGATTCACTCGTGAAACACCTGACTTTCAATGTTTGCGCGATTGCGGGACTCGCCTTCAGCGGCTTGGCCGTGCTTCTGCTGCTGGCCAACCTGCTCTCGGGCAACCAGTTCGTCGACGTGATCCTACCGGCCGCCGTGGTCTCGCTCGTCGTCGGTGGCGCGTTCTCGGTGCGCGCGCGACTGCTGTCGGCCAAGGGTCACGGCCCGGCCAAGCGCGTGCGCTAGACCCCCACGCTACCGGGCTGGGGCAGGATCGTCGGACGAATACCCCAGGTCAGCGGGTTGTCGATCACGGCGGCGAGTTCCATTCGTTCGATCGGGCGTAGCACCTGTGGGCGTGCGACCAGCCAGTCGCCGAGCGCTGCAGCACCGAGCACCGGCACCGGCACCGGCACCGGCACCGGCACCGGCACCGATGGTGTCCGGCCAGAGGCCATTTTGGTCGGCCCCGCCTTCCCCAAACCCGACTTGACCCACCCCGAACGGCCGGTGATCCATAGCGCGCGGGTGCCCAGTAGAACGAGTGCGGGCTGCACCGCGGTGCGCAGCGGCAGTCGACCGCGCAGGAGCACCGTGAGGCGGTTGGCGCCGGCTGTGGCCACCGTGAGATCCGGCGAGCGCTGCCCGGCAACGAGCACAGTCTGTCGGTGCACCCAGGCGATCTGGCCGTCGAACAGTCGTGCATGCAGGGCAAGAACCCCGCCGGGACCCACCAGCAGGCGCATCACGCCCGCGCCATCACCGCCGAACCTGGGCAACGTGAATGCGGCCCAGTTTTCGGGAAGCGTCGCGAGCAGCGTGTCGATGGCCGATTCACTGCGAGCTCTGGCCAACGCCAGGTCGATCGGCGGGACCGCAGGGCGGGGCGCATAGCCGGGCAGCCAGGCTGGCCCTACCAATGATCGCGGCGTTGCGGTGCGATTCGATTCGAGTGGTTCCGGGGGCGTCGAAGGACGCCGCCACGTGGAGAGTATGTGAATCATCAGTGCTCCTCGCCGGGTTTTATATCTTGCCAGTGCCATCCCTGCCGCAAGACCCCCAGAATGGGGGACGTTTCACGAAATGGATGCTGCCCTGTTTCGAGGCGCCCGCGCCACACCACGTATATTCGGAGAGTCGTGCCGTGCGGCCAGAAGGAGCATCATGACCGTTCGACGCTCGACCCGATCATTTCTAGCGATGGGGTTGGTCGTGGGTGTGCTCGGGGCGATCCTGGTGGGAACCGCGGTGGCGGGATCATCCGTTCCGTCGAACCTGGCCGTCCCGACAACCAGCGCGCTGCCATCAGCGACAGCCGCACCCGCACTGACGCCCGATTCGAGGCCCGATTCGACGCCCGATTCGACCGCCGAAGTGACGGCCACGCCCGACACCGCGGCCCTTTCCGTGCTGGAGACCCTGCCGGTGAAGGGGCGCGCGCCCCAGACCGGCTACGACCGCGAGGAAAGCTTCGGATCGGCCTGGCAAGACGTGGACCAGAACGGATGCGACACCCGCAACGACATCCTGGCCCGCGACCTGAGCGCCCTCGTGGTTGACGGCGGCTGCGAGGTGCAGGGCGGCACCCTGCTCGGACCGTACACCGGCCTGACCATCACCTTCGTGCGCGGGCGGGCGACCTCGTCGCTCGTGCAGATCGACCACCTCGTGGCACTGTCCAATGCCTGGCAGACCGGAGCGCAGCAGCTGTCGCAGGAACAGCGGGTGGCGCTCGCCAATGATCCCCTCAATCTGCTCGCCGTTGACGGCGTGACCAATTCACGCAAGGGTGACGGTGACACGGCCACCTGGTTGCCGCCGCTGAAAAGCTTCCGTTGCGCCTACGTAGCACGGCAGGTTTCGGTGAAGGCGACCTATGCGCTGTGGGTGACCGCCGCCGAACACGATGCGATGACGCGCATCCTGTCCAACTGCCCCAACGAACTCGCGACGACGACGACCCCGACGACGAACGCCGTCGTCGCGCCCACGTCGGCGCCGGTCGCCGAGACTCCGCGCGATGTCTATTTTCACAACTGCACCGCGGCCCGTGAGTCCGGTGCGGCCCCGGTTCACGTCGGTGACCCCGGCTACGGCGGCCATCTCGATCGCGACGGCGACGGCGCCGGCTGCGAATAGTCCCGCGCAGAAGCCGCTTTGCGCCGTGCACCCGCGTAGTGCCGCGCCACTTCAGCAAGGCTCGACCCTTTGGTTCCGGCGCGGCTACCGAGCGCTGGCAATCTGCGGAAGCAGCAGTAGCACGTGCAGGGCACCGAGTGTGCTGAGAACTATTCCGAGCGTCATCCATCGCAGGCGGGTGTATCGCGCGCGGGCCACTTCTGCCTCGAGCTCGCTAAAACGCTGCAGAATCTCAGCCGGCTTCAGTGCTGTGAGCGCCTGCCAGAGCGCGGGGTTCTCGACGAATCGGGTAATTTCCAACCGGTCGAGGGGAGCTAGTACGGAGGGGAGCCCCTGCAACCAGGCACACAGGTCGGAGGCCTCGATGATTTTTACCCGCGACGGCTGCGTCTGCACGGTCACACGTTTGGTATCGACGAGTACGACGACACCCCGTACCGATACTGTGCTCGGCATCCGCTTGGAAAGCAGGGTGGTGAGGCTGACCGCCTCGAATTCGGCCTCCCTTATATACGGAATCTTTCGGGCGCCGACGAGCACGCTGCGTCCGGCGACCAGTACAGATTTGCGCGCCTGACGGTCAGAATGGAGGGCGAATACGCCGCCGGGTCCGATCACGAGGTGGTCGACGTCGGCGCCGCTGTCGCCCACCGGCAGGGAATGGAAGACGATCCATCCCCGAGGCAGCTCGGCCAGCGCGAGCCCCACGGCGATTTCCGCCCGGGCGGCGTCGAGGCAACGCACGCTGTCGGCGCCGAGCGGCGACCGACCGACCAGTCGCTCCAGCTTCCGGCGGGGGGCAACCAGCCGTTGCTCCAGCAGGAGCACTTCTATGATCGACTGCGCGGGGCACCGCAGTCGCATTATGGGCGCATCGATTGTCACGGTTCTCCTGTTCGGTGTTTGAATATAACCGCCCGGCAGCCAGTTGGAGCAGCCCCCGATCGGGCGGTGCGCGCATCAGGTGCCTGAACTACCGCGTTCCGAGAGCTTCGTACACCCAGTACGGGGGGAGGCATCGGCCCCGATAGCGTGCCACCCCAAGGGGTGTGCCACGATGACAGGGCCCGGTTGTTCGACAGCAACCCCATGGCACGACCAGCAAGGCATGTTGCCGCCAGTCGTAAAAATGTCCAGGGGAAGTCCATGATCGACAATGATCTGTCGCGCGCTGTCACAAACACGCAGGCCGCAGCGGCGGCCGCCGTGGTCGCGTTCAATGCGAGCACGTCACCGGAGCTACCGGGGGGCCAGCAAACCTCGTTCACGACGAACGCCCGGGCGACCGCTGCTGCTTCGGCGACGTCCTACGCCACCCAGCAAGGAGTCAGCGAGCAGCGGCACATCAACTATCGGTTTTGGGTGCAGTCGCTCGATGGTCAGAAATACTGTGATTGGGCCCCCCGAGCCGCCCTGCTGAGCCAGGCGATCGCCGCCCGCGATGAAGCCATCGTCGCCGCCTGGCGGTTCGATACCAGCCAGGTCATCTCGTCGGCACAGCGCGAAGCCTTCACCACGAGTCAGCTGGGCACGACCGCGTCTCGATCACAGCGCTCGCGATCCATTCGTCGAGGTGGTATCGCACTTATGCTGCTGTCCCCGGTGGTTTGGGTCTTCGCCTACTTCTTTGTCCTGGTCACCGGCGGTCAAGTCAGCATGCAGGCGATCCTTCCCATCGCCTGGCTACTGCTCGGCACCGGAGTGGTCTTCGCCGGAGTGCGCATGGCTCGCCCACTGCCCCTGGACGACGCAAGCGCAACAGCGGCATCCGTTACGCGGGTAGCCCTGCTCGGTTTTGATCCGCTCAGCCAGCCGGCCCGACTTCCGCGGACGTGGACCGAGGATCCCAAGGTGGGTGAGCGCCTCGACCGATTCATGCGCGATGCCTACACGAATTTTCCGACGCCGAGCGAGCTTCCGGCCCTGCGCATCCCGGACGTACGATCGGGGCGCACCGAGGCGTCTATTCAGGTGCGGGCCGTGCTCGAACAGTTCGCCGCAACGGATGCGTTGAACCGCCTCTGACCGGCCGGCCGCGCTGGCAGGTCGACGGCGCCTGCATGATCTTCCCGGGAATTGGCTGAGGTTTGCACCGGCATATAAGGGGGCGTACATTCCTTCGCTTATGCTGAACCAAGCAACTTGGGCACGGCCGTTCGGTCTCTGGCTTCTGGGGGCACCGACGTAAGGCACTTGCACCATGAATAAGAAGAATATTCTCATCGCTGCCGCCGCAGGCGTAGTTCTACTACTCGCCGGCGCCGGCACTGCCCTGGCCGTGAGCGCCAACGACAATGATGGCCCACTCACCGGCGAGACCCTAGACCGCGCGAGCAATGCAGCCATGGCCGGGGTCGGCCCCGGCACCGTGACCAAGGCCGAACGCAATGATGACGGCGGAAGCGCCTATGACCTTGAGTTGCGCCTCGACGACGGCAGGACCGTCGACGTTGAGCTCAACGATGCATTCGATGTGGTGTGGGTTGGCGATTTCGACACTGACGACTCCAACAATTCAAGCACCAGCAGCAGCTCATCCACACCCGATGCCACCCCTAGCGCCGAAGCCGACACGAGTGCCATCGACCAGGCGGCGAGCGAGCGAGCGAGCGCTGAGGCCGCAGCTCTCGCTGCGATCGGCAGCGGCCGGGTGACCGACTTCGACCGGGACGACGACTGGAACCACCTCTACGAGGTTGAGGTCACCGTCGACGACGGCACCGACCGCGACGTCGACCTCGACGCCAACTTCGTCGTCGTCAGCATCGACGACGTGCAGCAGTAAGACCCGTTTTCGCGTGTGGCGCTGAGCGAATTCGCTCAGCGCCACACGGTTCAACGTCGTTAGCGCTCGACCAGGATGCCGTCTTCGTCGCAGTAGACGGTGCGTCCGGGCGTGAAGACGACGCCAGCGATCTCGACGACGGCATCCGCTATACCGGCCCCGGTCTTGGAACTCTTACGCGGGTTGCTACCGAGGGCTTTCACCCCAAGGTCGAGGGCTCCGATAGCGATGCGGTCACGCACGGCACCGTTGATGATCGCGCCGGACCAGCCGTTCGCTACGGCGAGGTCGGCGATCATGTCACCCATGAGCGCCGTGTTGAGTGAGCCGCCGCCATCGATGACGAGCACCGCCCCGTTACCGGGCGTGGACAGGATCGACTTGAGCAACGCGTTGTCCTCGAAACAGGTGACGGTGCGGATGGGGCCGCTGAACCGGGCTCGTCCGCCGATCGTCTGAAACTGCAGGGGTACGGATTGCAGCTCGTCGCCGCGCTCATCATACAAATCGGCGGTCAAAACGGTCATTGTTCCTCCAAGGTTTCGGTGCTTCCAGAGTAGGGCCCGGCCTCGTGCCTGCCGTCACCCTGCACGCCTGCGCTCGTCAGCAACCCGAAGGCAGTGTCGAGATCGAGGGGCGGAAAGCATCCGTTACGCGCATGCTGCCCTGGCTGAAAACCGCACCGTGCTGCGCCGCCGTGACCGCCCTCAAGGTGAGTGATGCCGCTGCCACCGTCGAGGGCGAGTTTGAGATCATCTCCTGCGGATGGTCGCTCCCCGGCGCTGGCGTAGCGTTAGTGCATGATCGCGCGCACGAGCCCTGCCGGGGTACGGGAATGAGAGCGCGGACCGCGTTCGGTGTGGCGCGCCTGGGATTGACCGCGACGGGACTCGTTGCCCTCATCGGATACTTTCAGTACACGCTCGGCGTGTCCACGTTCGCGATCGCGAATTTCTTCAGCTATTTCACGGTGCAGAGCGCCATCGTATCGATTTTCGTCTTTATGTCGGCCGCCGTTGTCGCGCTGCGACGGCCGACCGACCCGGCTTGGCTCGACATGCTTCGGGCCATGGTCACGACCTATATTCTGGTTTCGGGCGTGGTCTACGGCATCATTGTCTGGCAGTCCTCCAGTGCGAACTACTCCATCGAGGTGCCGTGGTCGAGCCAGTTTCTGCACTTCGTGATTCCGGTATTCGCCCTCATCGACTGGATCGTCGACCCGTATAAGGCCCGCCTGCCGTGGAAATATCTCGGTTGGGCTATCGTTTTTCCCGTGTTCTGGCTGGTCTTCACGCTCATTCGTGGGCCAGTCGTGGGCTGGTACCCCTACTTTTTTCTCGACGCCCGGCAGGTGAGCGGCCCCGGCGAGACCGTGTTGTACTGCTTGATCATCGTGATGATCATCACTGGAATTGCGGCGCTGCTCACCGGGATCACCCGGCTGAAGCGGATGCCGCGGCATCTTCTTCCGCCGTGGCGCGACTCCGCCTGAGCCTTCCGCTTCGGCTGCTTGGAGTGTGGCTGCTTGAAGTTCGGCTACTTGAAGTTCGGCTACTTCGCGTCAGGCACCGCGAGGAACGGCTCGAGGCCGGTGAGCGCTGCCGCGAGGAAGGCGTCATCATCGAGCCCGGATAGCCTCGTCGCGTTTTCGGCGGCGACCAGGCCCATCAGAACGGGTTCGCCGGTGAGCGGCATCATGTTGATCCAAACCGGAAAGTCGGCGTCTTCGCCCACGATGGTCCAGAGCCTGGCCGACGTGTCCCAGAACGGCACGTCGAAGCGCAGCCAGATCTTATCGACCACGCCCATACCGAGGGCGGCGATCGCACCTCGGTGAGAAAACGGCAGCGCCGGCGAGAATTCGATCGCCGCATCCTTCAGCACGCCAAGCGGCACGGTCACGATGACTCGATCGGCGGACAACGACTCGCCGGTGCCGAGGCGCAGGCTCACGCCGTTGTTGTCGTGGGCCACACGGTTGACCACCTTGGAGAGCAACAGTTCGAGGCCTTCCGCATCGCTGGTGAGCAGGGTCGAGTATCCGCCGATCACGATTTGATCGTCGTCGCGACTCGCAATGTCGGTTGCGTACCAGGCCGATTGCTGGCTTGGGGTGGCCCCGGATTCGACCTTGAGTTTCGTAGCGATCTCGTACTCGAGCCAGTCGGCATCGGAGAGGCCTTCGGCGTCCGGGGTCTTCGACAGGCTTGCTTCGCCCGAATCAATCAGGGCGCGTTCGACCGAGACATCCTGCTGCTGACTGGCCGCCCAGCTGAGGGCGCCGGCGACGGCTTGAGTACCCAGCGGCGACACGTCCACGACAGCCCCGGCCCGGGTGCGCACCTCTGGCGTGCGCGCGAACGGTAAGAGCCTCACCCCGAGGGCGGTCAGTTCGTCGTCCAGAAAATCCACCGACGTGCGATGCACGAACGAGGGACCCCGTTCGATCGGAAACGGCCAGTCGCCACTGACGGTGTCGATACGCCCGCCGATGCGGTCCCGCGCCTCGATGACGACCACGCTGAAGCCGTCGTCGACGAGTTGGCGAGCCGCCGTGATGCCGGCAATTCCGGCACCAATGATGGTGATGCGTTCTCCCGGGGCCGCGACGTCCTGTACCTGGCTGGCCGCCAGCAGGCCAGAGGCACGCGCGCCCTGCACGGTTCCGGGCTCCTCAGCCGCGGTAGCTTCACCGGCGAAGAACAAGCGGGCGTCGACGGACTGACCGAGGTCCACACGGTGCTCGGGAGTGGCTCCGACGGCGGCGTAACTGAAGGATCCGCGGGAGAAGGGGTCGGTCGACCAGTTAGTGCGGGAGACCGTGAGCGGCTGGGGCACGATCGACGGTGTCAGCGTGGATGGTGTGACGGACGGTGACGGCACCGGCTGCGGCGTCACGCACGCTGCGAGCGCCAAGACCGAAAATCCCGACGCCGTGCCGAGCAGAAAAGTGCGCCGATTCACGATCGGTCTGTTTCAGAACGGCTGATCTCGGGCGCGCGCCCGTGGTTGTTCAGTACGGCGCCAGTCATGAGTCCAAACTACCGCAGACCGTGCGGGTTGACATTTTATCCTGAAGGTAGTTAGTTAGTTACATGACCGACTAACCAGTGAACCGGGTAGTGGTCGTGCGGGCGGCATCCACTCAATGAAAGCAGGCAGTCCTTGATCGAAGCGGGCAAGCCGATCTTCATGCAGATCGCGGAACAGATCGAGAACGACATTATCGATGGAGTCATCGAAGAGGAAACACCCGTGCCATCGACCAACGAATTCGCGGCCTTTCATCGCATCAACCCGGCCACCGCTGGTAAGGGCGTCAACCGTCTGGTGGAAGACGGCATTCTCTACAAGAGGCGAGGAATAGGAATGTTTGTAGCAACCGGAGCCAGGCAGCGACTCATTGGCGCTCGCACCGAGCAGTTTCGGGCCAACTTCGTCGGACCGTTGTTGAGCGAGGCCGCCAAGCTCGGCATCACCCCCGAGCAGGTGTCCGGCATGATCCGCACCGAATCCAGTACCGAACGAAAGGGTAGCAATTCATGACTGACACCGCCGTGCGCGTCACCGGCCTCACCAAGAAGTTCGGCGCTTTCACCGCCATCGACGATATGAGTTTCACGGTCGAACGCAACAAGATCTACGGTTTGCTCGGCCGCAACGGTGCCGGCAAGACCACCCTGATGCAGCTGCTCTCCGGACAACAGTTCGCCACGAGCGGCTCTCTCGAAGTATTCGGTGCCTCCCCGGTCGAAAACGCGCGGGTATTGCAGTCGCTGTGTTTCATCAAGGAGAGCCAGAAGTATCCAGACAGCTTTCGGCCGGAACACGTACTAGCGAGCGCGCCGTGGTTCTTCGCCAACTGGGACGCGGCCTTGGCGGACCGCCTGGTCGACGACTTTCGCTTGCCGCTGATGCGCCCGATCAAGAAACTCTCCCGCGGGCAACTCTCGGCGATCGGAGTGATCGTGGGGCTCGCCTCCCGCGCCCCGCTCACCTTCTTTGATGAGCCCTACCTCGGGCTCGATGCGGTCGCCCGGCAGATCTTCTACGATCGCCTGCTCGAGGACTACGTCGAGCATCCGCGCACCATTATTCTGTCCACGCACCTCATTGATGAGGTCAGCAACCTGCTCGAGCATGTTCTCGTGATCGACGAGGGCCGCATTCTCATGGACCAGGACGCCGAGCTGCTGCGCGGCTCCGCGAGTACCGTCGTGGGCAAGAAAACAGATGTCGATGCTTTCGTCGCTGGCCGCGACATCATTTCTCGAGATGGTATCGGCGGGCTGGCTTCGGTGACCGTCGCGGGCCTCAATGAGGCCGAACGAGCCGCCGCCCGCGCCGCCGGGCTCGAGCTCTCCCCCGTGTCGCTGCAGCAGCTGATCGTGCAGCGCACAACGAGTATTACCCAAGAACCCGAGATCAAGACCGACGCCTGGAGTGCACGCGCATGACTGCCATCGATTTCGTGACCGACACAGCGACATCCGTGCACCCGCGAAGCGCCCCGGAGCGCATCTGGAACGTGGTGCGGCTGCACCTTGTAGACCGCCGCACCTATATCGGCATCCCCTGGCTGATCGTCGGTATGGCTTTCGTGGTCACTATTTTCGTCGCCCAGATCGTCGGTTTCACTACCGGCGGCCTGGGCACCCCCGACGCGATCGAGGGTCAGCGCTACAGCTGGGCCGTTCTCTCGCCGCAGTGGTATCTCGTCATCGTCGGAGTGCAGGCCATCTCGTTCGGGTTTCCGCTCGCGCTCGGCTTCGGTGTGACCCGCCGGGACTTCTATCTCGGGACCGCGTTGCTGTTCGTGCTGATCTCGGCCGCGAACGCACTGGCTTTCGCCGTGCTGACGCAGATTGAACAGCTCACCGACGGCTGGTGGATTGACACCTATATGTTCAACGCGCTCTGGCTCGGGCTCGACGGGTTCTGGGTCGATCTGTTCTCCTTCTTCGTCATGCAACTGCTCGTGTTCTTCATCGGCGCGTCGATCGCGACCGTCTACATGCGCTGGCGCATGCCCGGCATGCTCGTGTTCTGGAGCTCGCTGGCCCTGGCCGTGGTCGGTACCGTCACGATCATCACATTCACGAGCAGCTGGCCTGACGTCGGCCTCTGGTACGGCGCGCAGGGCATCGCGGGTATCTTCGCCTGGCTGCTGCTCCCGGCCGCTATCGCGGGTATCGGCGGTTTCCTGGCCCTGCGCCGGGCCACCCCGAAAAACTAGGGGTCAGGCCGGGCGACTGGCTCAGCCACGGAGTTTTCCCCGTCGACGACGATCACCTGCCCGGTGACGTGGGCGGCTCCGGGTGAGGCGAGAAATACAATGACGGATGCGACTTGTCCCGGTGTAATGCTGCGACCAGCCGGTACAAGCGCACCCTCCAGAGCTTCGCTCGTGAGTTCGGAGCCGGTCGCGATCCAGCCGGGGGCGAGGGCGTTGGAGGTGATGCCGGCACCGGCTTCGTCGACGGCGAGGGCTCGGGTCAGCCCCACCAAGTCAGCCTTCGCCGCGGCGTAGGCGACATCGCCGCAACTCGCCCTGATCGTTCCGCTCACGCTCGACACCGTCACAAGGCGGCCCAGCCGGCCGCGCGCAAGAAACTGGTCACGGCGCGCGTGGCGTGAAAGGCCGTGGACAGGTTGAGGGCAAGGCCCCGATCCCACTCGAGCGGGGCTGGTCAGAATGTCGCCGTAGCCCATCTCAGCGTCGCCGACGGTGACAGTTTAGCGCCTGCGCGCCCAGCCCCGTGCCCCCGCGCCCGGCGCATAACTCCTGCAATTTGGGGCCGGTGCCAGGCGGATGCCCGGAATTCCGGCCGCATTTTTTGGAGCGTGTGCAGATTGCAGGAGTTATGGGCGGGGGCGGGCCGGGCGGGGCGGGGCCGGGTCGGGGCGGGCCGGGCGGGGCGGGGCCGCTGCGCTAGGCGGGCTCGGGCAACAACAGGAAGCCGTCGACGAGCAGCTCGCGCACCTTCGGCAGGAGTTCGGCGGTGAGCGCTGCCTCGTCCGCGTCGAGCAGCTGGGCGAGAGCGCCAATGATGGCGCCTACGGCGAGGTCTCCGTCGCAGGCGCCGACCAAACCGGCCAGGGCCGTGTCGAGGGGAATCGAACGGCCGAATCCGCTGCCCTGATGCAGGGTCATGAGCGTCGGATCCTGCTGACCGGGCCAGTAGTGGCGTTCCTCGGTGACGTCGGAGGCCACGGTGAGCTGCGTGCGCAACAGGCGCGCATCCTCTGTTTGGGCCTGCCAGTCGTGGGCGGCGAGGCACTCGGCGAGGTGCGCGCCGAGGCCGGCCGGGTTGTGGCCGAGGGCATCGGGCATCCGTTCGAGGCGACGCAGGGTGGGGGCGGCAAGACCCGCATGAGGCAGCCGCAGCAGCAGGTAGCCGAACCCGACCCGGCGCACGCCGCGCGCGTCGAAGTCTTGTAACCAGGCGTCGTACAGCCGGTCGAAGTCGGGGCCGGGCCGGGTGCCGCCGTCGCGAATCCAGGTTTCGGCGTATTGGCCAAGCGATTGCACTTCGCGTTCGATGATCCATGCGTCGAGTGCCGGCGAGGATGCCGCTGGTGCGGCCGCCGGGAATGTCGCGGGCGCGCCGGCCCCCGGGAGCGTCGCGGGCGCGAGCCAGCGCTCGAGCCGCTCGAAGGCATCCATTTCGCCGTGGTATTCCCAATTACCGAGCAGCTGCACGACGCCGCCGGGCGTGAGATGGTCGGCGGCACCGCGCACGACGGCCTCGACCAACGCGTCACCGACCATTCCGCCGTCGCGATATTCGTAGTTCGGCACGCCCTCAGCCCGCGGTGTGATCACGAACGGCGGATTCGAGATGATGTGACCGAACTTCTCCCCCACCACCGGCTCAAACAGGCTGCCGAACCGAAACTCGATATTGTCGATCTCGTTGAGCGTCGCGTTCAGCGCCGCGAGCTCGAGAGCCCGCAACGAGATATCGGTCGCAACGACATGCTCGGCGTTCCGGGAGGCGTGCATGGCCTGGATTCCACAGCCGGTGCCGATGTCGAGCGCGCGCTCCACCGGGGTTGGCATCATGAGTCCGCTCAGGGTGAGGGACGCCCCGCCGATGCCGAGAACATGGGTTTCGCCGAGCGCATGCCCAAGCGCCAGCTCCCCGAGATCGCTCACGATCCACCAGCTGTCGGCGCCGTGGGCGTCGATGAAGCTATACGGGCGCAGGTCGACGAGCGGGCGCACGCGCGCGTCATCGTCGGTGGCCACAAGACTCAGCTCCCGAGCGCCGGCAGCCCCGAGCGACGGCAGCGCGGCGTCGAGGTCAGCGACCGAAACCGGGTCACCGAGCAGGAATAGCCGGGCCAGGGTCGCGGCGGGCTCGTTTCGGCCGAGTTTGACAGCAAGGGCGGCGAGCGCCCGCCGGGCCGGAACCCGCTGGTTGCGGCGCAGCGCGGCATCCGCTTCGATCCCCCACAGGCCGGTCAGGCCGGGAACCGAGAAGTGGGCGGCAGCGAGGTCGGTGCGCAGGCGAGGTATGAGAGTTGCAGAAGTCACCCACCTATTCAACTCGATGCGCGGCCGGCGCCCGCACCAGTCACAGCCAGCGCATGGTGAACGCGCGGGCAACGACCTCGTTGGCCGGCGGCAACGTGAGTAAGCGCACGACGGCGTTGCGGGCGCGCAGCCGCACACCGTGGGCGGGGCGGCCCATATTCATGTTGAACCCGGCCTGCAGGGCAGCGCGACGCCCTGCACTGCGACGGGTGCGGTCATATTTTTCCAAAACGGATGCTGCCGCCGCCGGATCGAGCAACGCCCGCTGCAGCGCCGGCGCGAGTGCAACGGCGTCGAGCCAGCCGAGATTCATGCCCTGCCCGCCGATCGGACTGATCTCGTGCGCCGCGTCCCCAACCAGCACGATACGACCCACAGCCCGGGGACCGGAGATCGACCCACCCGGAACGCGCAGCGATTTCGAATGCATGCGCCGGGCCAGCCTCTGCTGGACGGCAAACGCGCTGGCGGCTCCGAGGGGTTCGACCACACGCACCCCCGTTCGATGACGAATGAGCGCGGCCAGGTCGGCGCTGTCGGCATCCGTTGCGAGAAAATCGGTCATCGCCACCCAACGTCGACGACCATCGGGCAGCGGAAACGACTCGACCACGCCACCGCGCTCGAAATAGAGCACCGCACCGGCGTCGCCCGGATGCGTGCTCGTCGGGTCAGTGTCGACGAAGTCGCCCATGAGATAGGTTTCGCTGCGCCCGAGCTGCCGCCACGGGATGCCCGCCGCCTCGCGCACCCGGCTGCGCGCTCCGTCGGCCCCGATCACATAGCGAGCCTCGATCGGGCCGGAATCGGTGGACACCGAGACGGCGTCGCCGCAGTCGCGCACCCCGGTCATCGTCACGCCGCTTCGATATCGTCCGGGCCGGAGCTCGTCGAACCGCGCGCGCAACAGGGCCTCCGTCTCGTACTGCGGCAGGGCGACCACGAACGGATATCCCGGCGCTGCCCGCTCAAACGACAGCTTCCCAAGCCTATGGCCGTCGGAGCGCACCTCCCCCGCGCGGATGCGCACGGCTCGCTCAAGAAGGGCGTCAGCGACGCCGATTGCGGCTAGTGCCCGCAGCGACGGCGGGTGAATGCCGATCGCCCGCGAGCGCAGCGACGGCTGCGCACGCTGCTCGAGCACCTCAACGTCGAGCCCGCCGACGGCGAGGACGCAGGCGAGCATCGTGCCCACCGGTCCCCCACCGACGATAAGCACGTCACGCATCCGATGTGCTCTCCGCCTCTGACGCCGAATCAGGCCCTGATCGTTTGCCCGCAGGCCCTGGCGCCTCTGGCGCAAGTGGCGCATCTGGCGCGACATGCAGCGCGGACTCAGCCTCGGTCGTTGCCGGCTGCGTCGGAGCTTCCCAGCGCAGCTCCAACCGAGAGGGGAGGCCGCGCGACACGGTCCACTCGGCGGGCACAACCGCCCGCAATTCTTCGGCGGTATAGCTGCGTTGAATCGAGGTGAGCCCGTCGGGGCGTATGTAGGAGTGCCGAAAGAACGGCGACGTCGCCGCCGCGAACCCGAGGTAGGCGAAATTCGACCGCTCGAGGTCGGCGTGCAGCACCCGGCGACGGGCGAGCGCCTCCGAATCCAAGAGCAACCCTTTCAGCTCGTCGACGCTCAAGTGGTGCAGCACGTGATTCGAGACCACGAAGTCGAAGTGCTCGCCGTCCGCTACGAGGTCAGAGCTCAGTGCCCGCTGAAATGACAGCCCGACGATTTTCGGCTGACTGGTCGCGAACACGTGCGCGCGGGCATCCGGATCGATGCCGGTCACCTTGAGCCGCAGGCCGTCGCGCACGGCCCAACGAGCCAGCGCCCGCGACACGTCGCCGCCCCCGGAGCCAACGTCGAGCAGCGTCATCTCGGTCGTCGTCGACAGAGCGGGGCGGATGCTGCGGCGATAGATCTTCCACCAGCCAGACACGACTGCATTGACCACGCGAAAATCCTGATAGGTGCGGGTGAGCATGGCCGGGTCGCACAGCGGAGAATCCATGAGTTCCACGGCCCTGTGCGCCCGCACGCGGAGCGAGGGAAGGGCCATTCAGCCCTCGATCACAGTCATCAGGCCGGACTCCACGGTGAGGCCGGGACCGAACGCCATGGCGCAGACTCGTTCGCCATCGGCGGTGGCCGCGCCGTCGAGAATGGACTTCATCACGAACAGAATGGTCGCGCTGCTCATATTGCCGTTGGTGCGCAGAGTCTCTCGCGATGGACTCAGCTGGTCGGTGCGCAGTTCGAGCTTTGCTTCGGTCTTGTCGAGAATGCTTCGGCCGCCGGGGTGGATTGCCCAGTGCTCGATCACCGAGCTGAGCGAGGCCGGGGGCGCGAGGGTGAGAACATGGGCGGCCTCGCTACCTCCGACAGCTGATTCGCTCGTTTCCTCGCGGAGCGGAGCGGCGAGCTGCGCGGTAATTGACGCATCGCGGGCGAACAGCGGGGCGAGGGCTCCCTCGATGTGCTCGTCGATGATATGCGGCACATACGTGCTCAAAATCATCTCGAAGCCCTCATCGCCGATCTTCCACGCCATGTCGCCTTCGCCGACCGGGGTGATCACCGTTTCGAACAGGTCGAGGCCGAGGGCTTTCTCGCCGGGCAGCGGGGCTCTGGCGCTAACGATGCCGGCGGCGGCACCGTCAGAAAATAGCGAGGAGGCAACGATGGTGTCCGGGTCGTTCGAGGTGCGCAGGTGCAATGAGCAGAGTTCCGCGCTCACCACGAGCACGACCGCGTTCGGGTCGGCCTCGACGAACTGCTTCGCGGTGCGAAGGGCCGGCATTGCTGCGTAGCAGCCCATGAACCCCAGGTGGTAACGCTGGGTGCTGGCCTTCAGCCCGAGCTCCCGCACCAGCATGTAGTCGGGGCCGGGCGCGTAAAATCCGGTGCAGGAGACGGTGACGACATGGGTCACATCGTCGGGCCGAATGTCGGGGCAGGCGGCGAGCGCCCGGCGGCCAGCCTCAACGAAGAGTTTGGTGGCCTCGGTGATGTAGAGCTCGTTGCGCACTTTGGTGCTCGGCACCAGCAGAAGCTGCTGGCGCGCATCGAAGAAACGTGGTTCGGCCGCATCGTTGTCGATGGTGAGTTCGGCGATGACGGTGTGTCGGGTCTCGATGCCCGACACGTTGAAACTCGTGCTGACCAGCCGTTGAGCTAGTCGGCTCAGCCCCGGCTGGGCGGCGAAGATATCGCGCACCTGCTCTTGAATCAGAATCGTCGGGGGAACTACAGTCTGGAGCGCTCTCAGCGTGACGGCCATGAGCCAGTGTCGCACGTGGCTCTGATTGAGTACACCCCTCGGCAATGAATCTAGTGCAGGCGGGCAAACAGCCGGGTTCCGCTGAGCGCGAGCAGCAGACCGGCCGTCACGATGGCCGCCACTCCGCCCAGGTAAGCAATGACGGTTCCAAGCGTGCCGACGCGCTCGAACAGGCTGCTGTCCAGCACGAGGGTCGCGATCAACGCCACGGCAGAGAACGCCCCACAGCCAATCGATACCCACCGAACAACGCGAACCGTCGAGCGGCGCAGCCCGGTGAATGCCCGGCGCCGGGCTGTCGGGGCCGGGGCCGGGGTCGCAGTACCGGCTCGCGCCACGATGCCCGGGCGCGGCCAGGCCAGAACCGCCCCGGCGAGGCACCCCCATAGGGCGACCCAGAGCAGGGCTGCGATGACATCACTCGGTCGATGCCACTGGTTGGCGAGCGTTGCCACACCGGCCAGCACGGCGAAGGCTGTGCCCCAGCCGGCGACCATCGGGCGCAGGCGCGGGCTCGCGACCAGGAATACCACGAGAGCGGATGCCGCCGCCACCGTCGTATGCCCCGACGGGAATGAATTTCCGGCATACCCCTCGACCGCAAGGTCGGGGCGGGCCAGGATCCCGTATTTCAGCAGTTGGGCCGACGCCGTGGCCGCCGCCGCCGCGACCAGGGCAACGATCAGGGTGCGCCAGTTGCGGCGCACCCGCGCGATGATCGCAGTCAGGACCACCCCGAATACCACGGCGATATCCGGCACGGAGTCGAGCACCCGGCCGGTGAACGGCGTGATGCCGAGGCGACCGAATTCGGCGCCGTCATACGCGAGCTGGTCGGCCTCCTGGCCGGCGTGGCTGCGCACGAAGAACAGGTAGAGGCCAAAGAAGGCGAACGCGGTCAACGACGCCCCGACGAGGTACATCACCGATCCCTGCCGGAGGGAGCTTCGAGGTAACCAATTGCGCACGGTCAAGCATGCCACGTGTTTCGGGGAGGTATGGTGTCGCCTGCGATCAGGTCGGGGCCGCAACACTAGCCCCGGCTGCACGTCCCGCAAGGTCGAGACCCCCTGCCTGCATGGCGGTGATCGCGGCCGGCTTCGTGAGGATGCGCGTCGCGTCGACGACACCGTTGAAATCGTTGCCGTTGCCGCCGGGCGAAACCGCCTCGTAGCGCGGTGCAGCCGGGCCGCCAGCGCAGCACCTTCACTGATTAAACAAACTTTTTGCCCATTTACCCCAGCGATGTTCGATTGATGTGTGGCGTACACCCGTTGTTCAAGAACTTCTGATCGAATAGTAGAAACAATCGTGACGACGCGCCAGATTGAGCACGCCCGCGACAAACGAATGGACGCTCTGTGAGCATTCGAACGGCTGAATTCCCCCGGCCGGACCACTTTCTGTTACACCTGAGCGACACCCACCTGCTGGCGGGCGGCTCGAAGCTTTATGGCAGCGTCAATGCTGAAATCCATCTGGCCGACCTTTTCGCCGAGGTCGAGGCCTCTGGTGCCCGCCCCGAGGCCATCGTCTTCACCGGTGATCTAGCCGACAAGGGCGAACCAGGCGCTTACGAACTGCTACGTGCAATCGTCGAGCCAGCCGCTGAACGTCTTGGCGCCCGTGTTATCTGGGTGATGGGCAACCACGACAATCGCTCGGCGTTTCGCGCTGAACTGCTCGACCAACTGCCCAGTGAATCGCCCATCGACCGGTCCTATGACCTCAATGGTTTGCGAATTATCACCCTTGATACGTCTGTTCCGGGCCACCACCACGGCGCCGTGACCAACCAGCAGCTGCTCTGGCTCGCCGAGGAACTGCGCGTGCCCGCGCCCGACGGCACCATTCTCGCCATGCACCACCCGCCGATTCCGAGCGTGCTCGACCTGGCCACCGCCGTCGAGTTGCGCGATCAGGAGCGCCTGGCCGAGGTGCTGCGCGGTTCCGACGTGCGCAGCATCATCGCCGGTCACCTGCATTACTCGTCGATGGCGATGTTCGCGGGCATCCCCGTGTCGGTTTCATCAGCGACCTGCTACACCCAGGACCTCAACGTTCCTGTCGGCGGCACCCTCGGCAGGGACGGCGCTCGCGCATTCAACCTGGTGCACGTCTTCCCGGGCACCGTGCTGCACTCCGTGGTGCCACTCGGCCAGCATCCAACGCTGGAATACGTCGATGCCGCCGAAAGCGCGCGTCGCCTGCACGCTTCCGGCGTCGAGACTACGCCGTCGGCAACTCTGCCCGCACTGCGCGAGCCCCCAATGACCAGGCCGATCCCGGTTCTGCGCTAGTCGCCGGGCTGGCCCGTTCCCACGGTGCCACGATCGGAAAGTACAGTTCCAGAAATTCGGTCACAGCGGCGCGGCGCACCTCGGTAGAGATTTCCGGGCGACTGCCGTCGTTCAGGCAGAACATGTCCTGATCGCGATGCTTGCGCAGGTGATTCATCTGTCGCAGGGCGATGCGCAGCGTCGTTTCGATATAAAGGGAGCGCACCTGCGTCTGCGCGACCGCGCGACCCGTCATCAAGGCGTAGTAGTGATAGAGCGAGTTGGTGACCGAGATGTCTGTCGCCGAGCGGAACCGGCTGGCGGCTGTGCGGCTGAAGTCCTCGGGAAACTCCTGTTCCAGCTCAAGCAACACGCTCCTGCGCATGGGTGCCGGCGTGTGTTCGAGGTGCCGAGTGGTGACTTTGCCAAAGCGCCCGCGCAACAGCGCCCGATTCACCCGAGCGGCGTTCTCGAACCCACTGCGGGTCGGGTCGTTCTCGCCTAGACCGATACGAGTGGCTGCTTCGACGAATTTGGTCACTCCGCCCGGCGAGAAGAACAGCTCTGGACCGACCGGGCGACCGAAGAACATGTCGTCATTCGAGTACAGAAAGTGTTCGGCCAGGCCCGGAATGTGGTGCAGCTGGCTTTCCACGGCGTGCGAATTATGAATGGGCAGCACGCTCGTGTCAACGAAGAAGTCTTCACTGCGCATGATCGTGACACGCGGATGCTCGGCCAGCCAATCCGGCGCGGGCGAATCGGTCGCGATGAAGATACGTCGAATCCACGGGGCGAACATGTACACGCTCCGCAGCGCATACTTGAGCTCGTCGATCTGGCGAAAACGGGCGTCGGAATCGTCACCCTCGCCGATGACGTAGGCCTTCATACGCTTGGCACGTTCCCGCTGAAATTCGTCGCTCGACCCGTCGACCCAGCTGAACACAAGGTCGATGTCGAAAGAAACGTCGCTCGCGAGGTCGTCGAACATGTTCTGCAGGGTCAGCCAGGAGCGCCCATACAAGTCGATCGTCGTTTCACGGGCTTCAGAGCGCGGCAGCCGGGTGCGCATGAGGGCGTTTTCCACGGGGGCGATTATTTCGTCTTCGCCGAAGCGCCACAGTTCCAGCTGGAACGCGGTCTGGGCGCCGTAACGCAGGCGGCCGATCGGTTCGATGCGCGGCCGGTAGACGCGAAACACGGAGGATTTGCGCAGCGTCATGAGAGCGCCGTCGGCGAGCAGAAATTGCTGGCTGACGTTGCCGTCGAGCGGCTTGGCATAAAAGGGCTCGTTGGCGAACGCCCGGCTCAATACCTTGGTGATTTCCTTGCGTCGTTTGCGGTCGACGGCGATGACCGGCCGGTTGTGGTCGCCGCGCACAAGCAGAAAGTCGATGCCAGCAGCGGTGAGGGCGTCGTACACGGCCACGAGGTCCTTCACCATGGACTCGTGCGGCGTGTAGTGGCCGTTGATGAGGGCTATCTCGCCCTTGCGCACGACGAGATCGTCACGGTCGAAGCGACGGGTGCGGGCATCCGGTGTTATCAACACCAACTCGGGTTCACTGCTGAGGGACAGGGTCGGAATCAGCCCGGTGTTGGTGGGGGGTTCAGGGTCGCTCGAGTCGAATCCGACGGAGTCGGGGCGAAAGGCGTCGGTGTCAAAGATGTCACCGTCGAAAGTATCGGCATAGCCCTGGTTGGAAGTCTCGGGTTGTGCCTCGGGGATATCGCGTGTCGCCATGGTCCTCCTTGAGAAAGTGGTGCACTCGATCGTGGACCAGCCAGGGCTGACACCGAGGAGTGCATCGAAATTGCCGGCATGAATGATTCAGGGTGTTTCGCAGCGACGATCTTCTCGAGAAGCGACGAGGTTCTCGATGAGCGACTGGCGTTTTGTGAAACGCGGTGGCATTTGTACTCAGTGTACGTCTTGACGTTGGTAATTCGTTGCCGCGACCGGCCGCGCATGAACGGATGCTGTGGCACCCGTTCGGCCGGTTTAGCGGGGTCAGAGCGCGGCGATACCGAAGAGGCCCTTGATCAGGGCCATCAACAAGATCGTCACCCGTTCGTGGGCGAGGGTGAGGCTGGCCGGGCGACGGCCGAACGCGTCGCGCGTGACCTTGCGGGCTGCGGTGAATCCGGCCCAGATGTTGATTTCGGAAACCATGATTTTTTTTCGGCGGTTTCCCGGATATGGGACGGGTTCCCCCCCGTCAGTGCGTGGGCGCCGAACCGGGGTGTTGTCGTTCGGCCATAATGCGAGCGATCAGGTCGGTCGTCGCGGCCGGTACTGGTAGCTCGCCCGGGTCGGTCACCGGCAGCTGGCAGACGAAATCGCGGCAGAGATACGCGGTGGGCAGGCCGCTCGGTGCGGTGCGCTGGTCGAACAAGGCAAAGCCGGCGGCGGCGAAGGCCTGGGCCTGCGCCTCTGAAACGGATGCGACGACGTGCGCCGGGTGCCGCCGCGCGAGGTCGTCGAGAGTGACGGGGTGCGGTGTGACGGGGTGCGGTGTGACGGGGTGCGGTGTGACGGGGTGCGGTGTGACGGTCTGCTGGTTTTCGTCGCTTCGGTCGGGCGAGACGATAACGAGTTGCTCAATCGGGGTGCTCAGTTCGTCGAACAGGTGCAGTGCGCCGCCGAAGGCGAGCGGTTGCTTTGGCGCGAGTGAGGCGACCAGACTGAGGCCAGCCTGCGCGGCCCGGCGATAGCGATCATCGCCGGTGAGGCGGTACAGCAGCAGGGCGGCGTCGGCGCTAGCGGACAGCCCGGACGGGTAGGCACCTTCGGAGGGATCGACGGCGCTGACCAGCCCTTGCGCCCTGAGCACCGGATCCGCGCCGTGTGGCGGGCGGAAAATGGCGGATTGGTGCGTGCCACTGGCTCCGGCCCGAGCCGCTGATTGCGACGATTCGGCGGCGGAAGGGGCGTTTGAGATCGTGCTGTCGAGCAGGAGGCGAGCCCGGCTGGCGTAGGTCACGTCGCCGCTGACGAGTGCGAGTTCGAGGAGCCCGCGTGAGTACATGCCGTAGTCCTCCAGCGTGGCTTTGGCCGCTGATGTGCGGCCGGAGATAGCCCGACCGGCAGCAGTGGCGTCGGCAGCAGTACCGTCGCGGGCGGTGCGGTGCGCTTGGACCCGGGCTGCGTCTACACCGGCAACAGAGGCGCGCACGAGGGTACCGTCGGCGCGCTCGTGTTGCTCGTGCAGGTAATCAGCGGCACGACGGGCGGCGCTGATGAGGTCGGGGCGGTCGAAGACGAAACCGGCCCGGGCCAGGGCCTGGATGGCGAGGCCGTTCCAGCCAGTCAGCACCTTCTCATCCAGTGCGGGAGGAATTTGCCGCTGGCGCTCACTCGCCTCGAGCGCGTAGTAGCCACCCTCGACCCGCACGCCATCAACCGTGCTCTCAGAGTCTTGCGCGCTGGCGAACCCGCCGCTCGGGAGCTGCATCACATCAGTGAGAAAACCTGCGACGCCCTCGGCCACGTGGCGAGCCCACGCCCCGCCGGTGAGCATCCAGGCGCGGGTGTAGAGGCCGAGCAGTTGAGCGTTGTCGTAGAGCATACGTTCGTAGTGCGGATCGCTCCAATCCCGGTTGACCGCGTAGCGAAAGAAGCCACCCTCGATCGGGTCCCTCAGCGGGGATGCACCCATGATCTTGAGCGTGCGCAGCGCAAGGTCGGTGCCGTCGCTTAGGGCCGCGCGGCTCGGCGCGGCGTCGGGCTCGGACTCGGGGGCGTCCTCGGTACCGTGCGCGGACACCCTGCCGTGCCCGAGCAGAAAGGAGAGCGTCGGCGACGCCGGAAACTTCGGCGCGCCGCCGAAGCCGCCGAAAAGGGTGTCTTCGAAGCCGACGAGCTCCGCAACGGCGTGGTCGAGTTCTTCCGCGCTGGGTCGGGCGTCATCCGCGGAACTGTCCCCTCCCACCGACTCCGACCCCGCGGCAAGCTGCCGAGCCGACTCGGCGAGCACTTCCGCTACGCGAGCTGCGCCCGCCGTCACCTCCTCGCGGCGGGTGAGCCAGGCATCCGTCACCGCGGACAGTACGTCGCGAAATGATGGATGTCCCGGCTGACCGACCGGGGGAAAATACGTTCCGGCATGGAAGGCCTGCCCGTCGGGCGTGACGAACACGTTGAGTGGCCAGCCAAGGCCCTGCACGAAGGCGCTCGCGGCCGCGAGGTAGCTCGCGTCGACATCGGGGTGTTCCTCGCGGTCCACCTTGATGCTCACGAAGTGCTCGTTGAGATAGTCGGCGATGTCTGGATCGCTGAAGCTTTCCCTGGCCATCACGTGGCACCAGTGGCAGGTCGAGTATCCAATCGATACGAGAACGGGCAGGTCATGTTTTTTTGCCTCGACAAAGGCTTCGATGCCCCAGCTGTGCCAGTGCACCGGGTTTTCTGAGTGGGAACGCAGGTACGGACTGACGGCATCAACTAGGTGGTTGGGCATTCTTCCATTGTGCTCCGACCGCGCGGATTAGGGTACCCGCGCTCGGTCGCTACCTCAGCAAACGTGACAATAAATTAGCACGCTGTAGCGAAAAATGTTCTGGTGATGAATCAGAAATCCAATCATGTGCTCGCAAAATAAACCGTCGGACGATTTCATCTAGAAAAAATCGACATTAAATGTTTATTTGACAATCAAAACTTTGTTCGGGCAGGCTATCCCCGGATGCGCCGTGGTTCTTGTGTGGATTGGAGTATGAGGGACGACATGGCGCGAGCGTGGCAACGACCCAGGAGACCCTGCAATTGATGCGGGAGGGCATTACCGCCCAACGCGACGTTACAGAACAGTTGCGACTGATTGAGAGCCGGCTCAAGGCGATGGAGAAGACGCTCAACGACGTAGCGTGAGCGCTTGGGCGCGGCGATGCACCCGCACCCAGACGATGAACCCGATGACAGTGAACGCCCCGTAGAACAGGTACAGCACGGCGGAGGCGTAGTAGCCGGCGCTGATCAATAGCGGCACCCCGACGATATCGACGGCCACCCAGATGAGCCAGAATTCGGTCCAGCCCTTGGCCATGCCGTAGGTCGCCAGCAGGGAGCCGGTGAAGATCCAGGCATCCGCCCAGACCGGCTCGAAGGAGCCGAGCGCACGAAAGATCGGGGTGAGCACCAGCGTGCCAGCGACGAGGCCGAGGCCCAGCAGGACACGCGTGCGATTGCTGGCCCAGTGCGGCACAACGGCCATCTGCACCGTGGAGTCGCGGCTGCGTCGCCACTGCACCCAGCCAAAGATCGACACAACGATGAACATGATCTGGCGGCCAGCCTGCCCGAGCAGGTTCACCGGGTTGGGCGTGCCGAAAACAGCGCCGAGAAACACGGTGAACAGCAGCGCATTGCCGATAATGCCCACCGGCCAGGCCCAGATCTTGCGGCGCATGCCGCCGACCGCGCTCGCGATTCCAAAAGCGTTGCCGACGACCTCGCGCCAGAGAATGGTCTGGGTGCCGATCTGCAACTGGGCGTCGAACAGCCATTCAATCGGATTCATGGGATCTTTCTGCCTATCGGCGCACACGCGCGCACCCGCGCCTCATAAAAAACGCAACGCATCCCAATGTACGCCGCTGGCCGGTCGAATCCGGCCGGGCACACGGCCGTGGCCCCACCGACCATGAGTCGGCGGGGCCACGGCCTCACATGCATGCTGCGTGCTAGTTCACCTCGTTGGGGTGCGCTGAGACCCGGCCGGCGCGCTCCAGAGCGGAGATCATGGCGACCTCGGTGTGGGTGAGTTCGAAGTCGAAGACGTTGAAGTTCTCGGTCATGCGCTCCACCCGGTTCGACTTGGGGAACAGAATGTTGCCGACCTGCAGGTGCCAACGAATGACGACCTGTGCGGGCGACTTGCCGTGCGCGTCGGCAGCATCCGCTATCACTTGTTCCTCGAACAGAGGGTACTTGCCCTGGCCGAGTGGGCCCCAGGCTTCGATGTTGATGCCGTTCTCGCGGGCGAAAGCAGTGACCTCTGGTTGCTGGTGCGCCGGGTGCAGCTCGATCTGGTTGATGGCCGGCACGATGCTCGTCTCATGCAGCAGGCGGTCAAGGTGTGGCACCAGAAAGTTCGAGACACCGATGGAGCGGGCCCGGCCGGACTCCTGAATCTTCTCGAGAGCTCTCCAGCTCTCGACGAATTTGTCGTTGGCCGGGGCCGGCCAGTGGATCAGGTAGAGGTCGACGTAATCGAGGCCGAGCTTCTCGAGACTCTCCTCGAACGCATCGAAGGCCGACTGGGTGCCCTGACGGTCGTTCCAGAGCTTGGTGGTGATGAACAGTTCGGAGCGGTCGATGCCGGAGGAAGCAAGGGCCTTGCCCACGCCCTCCTCGTTGCCGTAGATGGCGGCGGTGTCGATGTGACGGTAGCCGACCGAGAGTGCGTCGGCCACGATGCGGGTGGTTTCGTCGGGTTCGACCTTGAACACGCCGAAACCGAGCTGCGGAATCGTGTGGCCGTCGTTGAGGGTGATGGTGGGAACAGATTTCGTCATCCCATCAGCCTATTGGCTGGTGTTCTGCATCAACCCCCGCGAACACCTAATGTTCACTCGCCGCGAAAGCAGCGATGCAGTCGACGTAATATTAAGTCTTCATGGAAACGCTGAATATCACCTTCCCGCCCGAACTGCCGGTCAGCCAGCGTCGGGACGACATCGCCCGCGCGATTCGCGATAACCAGGTCGTGATCGTCGCCGGGTCGACCGGGTCGGGCAAGACCACCCAGTTGCCCAAGATCTGTCTGGAGCTCGGCCGCAAGAACATCGGCCACACCCAGCCGCGCCGGCTCGCCGCGCGCACCATCGCCGAACGGATCGCCGAGGAGCTCGGGCAGGAAGTCGGGCAACTGGTCGGCTACCAGGTGCGGTTCACCGACAAGGTCGGCGCCGACACCCGCATCAAGCTGATGACCGACGGCATCCTCTTGAATGAGATCCACCGCGACCGTATGTTACGCAAGTACGACACGATCATCATTGACGAGGCGCACGAACGCAGCCTCAACATCGACTTTCTACTCGGCTACCTGCGGCAGTTGCTGCCCAAACGCCCCGATCTCAAGCTCATCATCACCTCGGCCACCATCGACCCGGCCAGTTTCGCGAAGCACTTCGCCGCCGCCGACGGCACCCCGGCACCGGTCGTCGAAGTGTCTGGCCGCACCTTTCCGGTCGAAATTCGCTACCGACCACTCGTCGCCGAGCCGGGACTCGACGACGATGACGACACGACCGACTCCGCTCCCCCGGTCGACCGCGACTACATCGAGGGCATCACCGCGGCTCTCGACGAGCTTGAACGGGAGTCCAACGGCGACGTGCTCGTCTTTCTCTCCGGCGAGACCGAGATTCGCGACGCCGCCGACGCCCTGCAGGGCAAGTACGCCTCCTCGGCCAGCCGAAACCCCACCGAGGTGCTGCCGCTTTACGGTCGACTGTCGTCGGCCGACCAGCACCGGGTGTTCCAGCCGTCGACCGTGGCGGGGGTCAAACGACGCATCGTGCTCGCGACCAACGTGGCCGAAACCAGCCTGACCGTGCCGGGCATCCGCTATGTCATCGACGCCGGAACCGCGCGCATCAGCCGGTACAGCGTGCGCTCCAAGGTGCAGCGACTGCCGATCGAAGCGATCTCACAGGCCTCCGGCAACCAGCGCAGCGGCCGCAGTGGGCGCACCAGCGACGGCATCGCGATTCGGCTGTACTCCGAAGAGGACTATATGCGCCGCCCGGAATATACCGAGCCCGAGATTTTGCGCACGAACCTCGCCGCCGTCATTTTGCAGATGATCTCGCTCGGCCTCGGCGACATCGCCTCGTTCCCGTTCCTGACCCCGCCGGACAGCCGCAATATCAAGGACGGCCTCGACCTGCTCGCCGAACTCGGCGCCATCGAAGCCGGGGGGGCTGGGCGCACCAAGAGCGGTCGCGGCGCTGCCCACGGTGAAACGGATGCCGCGGCGCCGGCCGTCACCACCGGCCCGGCCACCCCGCGCCTCACTCGCATCGGCCAGCAACTCGCGCAACTGCCGATCGACCCGCGCTTTGGCCGCATGGTGATCGAATCGAAGACGCAGGGCACCAGCCGGGAGGTCATGGCGATCGTGGCCGGACTCACCATCCAGGACCCCCGGGAGCGCCCGCTCGAGCGTCGCGCCCAGGCTGACCAGTTCCATGCCCGGTTCGCCGATCCCACGAGCGACTTTCTCAGCCTGCTCAATCTCTGGAACTACCTCGAGAAGCAGCAGTCCGAACTGGGTTCGAGCGCCTTTCGACGCCTGTGCAAGAACGAATACCTCAACTACCTGCGGGTGCGCGAGTGGCAGGACGTGCTGCGGCAGTTGCGCCAGCTGGCCAAGCCGCTCGGCTTGCACCTCGGTGAGCCGAGCGCGAACCCCGACGGCGTCCACCGTTCGCTGCTCGCTGGGCTGCTCTCGCACATCGGCCTGAAAGACGTCGCGAAGAAGGACTATGTCGGCGCTCGAGCGCAGCGCTTTGTGCTCTTTCCCGGATCGACCCTGGCCAAAAAGCAGCCGAACGCGGTCATGAGCGCCGAACTGGTCGAGACCAGCCGGCTGTTCGCCCGCATGAACGCGGTCGTCGACCCAGCCTGGGCGGAACCGCTCGCCGGCAACCTGTGCAAGCGCAGCTACTCCGAACCGCACTGGGAGATGAAGCAGGGCGCCGCCGTGGTCTACGAACGTGTGACGCTGTACGGCGTGCCGATCGTGGCGCGCCGTCGGGTGCAGTTCTCGCGGATCGACGCGGCCTATGCCCGCGAGCTGTTCATCCGGCACGCGCTGGTCGCCGGGGAGTGGGACCGGGCCTCGGGGCCGCAATCGCCTGCGGCGGAGAAGGAAGCGGATCGCGGCGGTCGCGGGCCGTCGCGCAACGAACGCGTCGGCATCTCGGTCGACGGCGGCACAGCGTCGAGTGGGCGCGGTTCCGGCCGATCAGATGGCGCGCCCGCCGTCGGCTCGAGCGCGAGCCGTGGCGGACGGCCCGGCCAAGCGGGAGACCCCGGCATGTGGGCGTTTGAACGCGCCAATGCACGGCTGCGGGAGGAACTGGCCGAGCTGGAGGAACGCACCCGGCGCCGGGACATCCTCTTTGATGACGAAGCCGTCTTCGACTTCTACCAGCGTCGTATTCCAGCCGAGGTGTCGTCGACCAAGAGCTTCGAGGGCTGGTGGCGTACGGCCAGGTTCGACACCCCCGACCTGCTCACGATGACCGCCGACGCCCTCGTAGCCGAGGACTCCCCCGAGATCGACGAAGGACTCTTTCCGCCGAGCTGGCAGCAGGGCGACCAGCGCCTGAACCTTGGTTACCGCTTCGAGCCCGGCGAAGAGGATGACGGAGTGACCGTGCGTATTCCGCTCGCGTTACTGGCCCGCCTGTCACCGAACGGTTTCGACTGGCAGGTGCCCGGCCTCCGCGCCGAACTCGTCACTGCCATGATCAAGTCGCTGCCGAAAAGTATCCGGCGTAATGTCGTCCCCGCTGCCGACTGGGCCGCTCGGCTGCTGGGCGAACTACCCGGCGAGCCCGGCATCGTCGAGGCCTTGCCGACAGCGGTGCCCGAAGCATCGTTCGCCGAGACGCTCGCGGTGCTGATTCAGAAACTCACCTACGTACCGGTGAGCATGCGCGATTTCGAGCTCGACCGAATTCCCGCGCACCTGCGCATGACCTTCGTCGTCACCGACGAGCGCGGTCGCACGGTCGCCGCCGACAAGGACCTCGCCGACCTGCAACGCCGGCTCGGCACCCGGGTGCGCGAGAGCGTCGCGAAGGCGACGAGCGCCGCTGCACCGAGCAACGCGATCGAGCGCGGCGGCCTCACGACCTGGGACCTCGGTGAACTCCCCCGCTTTCTGGACACCAAGCAGGGTGACAATACGATTCGCGGGTATCCGACGCTCGTCGATGATGGGGCATCCGTTTCTATTCGCATGATGAGCACCGAGCTGGAGCAGGCCCGCGCTCTGCCCCGCGGCGTGCGCCGGCTACTGCTGCTCGCGACGCCGTCACCCGCCGCGTACGTACAGCAGCACCTCACCGCCGCCGAAAAGCTCAGCCTCGCGACGAGCCCATACAAAACCACGCAGGCCCTGTTCGAGGATTGCCTAGCCGCCGCGGTCGACGACGTATTGTTTCGGGTGCGCCCCGACGGGCAGGTGTTCATGAAGGCGGAGTTCGACACCATCCGTGATCGGGTATCCGGGGTGGTAATGGATTCCATGTTCGAAACGGTCGGATTGGTCGCCCGCATCCTCACCGCTCAGCGCCTGGCTGATAAGGCGCTCAAGGCCGCAACCAGCATGGCGCTGCTGCCGGGAATCAGCGATGCCCGCCAACAGCTCACCGCCCTGGTCTATCCCGGCTTCGTCAGCGAAACCGGTCTCGCCCAGCTGCGCCACCTGCCGCGCTACCTCGGTGGCATCACCGCCCGGGTACCCAAACTCGTCGACAACCCGAGCCGCGACCGGGTCTGGATGAACGAAACCCAGGCCGCCACCACCCGGTTCGAGAACGCTGGCGGTACCATGCCGCTCCAAGCGGATGCCGCGGCATCCGTTCTGCGCGCCCGCTGGATGATCGAGGAGCTGCGCATCAGCCTGTTCGCGCAGGAGCTCAGGGCGGCGGAGCCCGTCTCACTGCAACGCATTCAGAAGGCGCTCGCCGGATAGTTCGCGCTCCAGGCCCACCTTATGAACCCGGGCCCAGTCTATAAACTGGGCCCGCGGATGGGGCCCGGGCCCCGTCCGGTGGTGCAAGTGCGGGTGCGGGGACGGGGGTGGGGGTGGGGCTAGAGCACCTTGGAAAGGAAGGCCTGGGTGCGGTGGTGCTGCGGGTTGGCGAGCACCTCGGTAGGCACGCCGCTCTCGACGACGACTCCGCCGTCCATGAAGACCAGCGAATCGGCGACCTCACGGGCGAAACCCATCTCGTGGGTGACCACGATCATGGTCATGCCGTCGCGGGCCAGGCCCTGCATGACGTCGAGCACCTCGCCGACGAGCTCGGGGTCGAGCGCGCTGGTGGGCTCGTCGAACAGCATGAGCTTGGGCTCCATCGCCAGGGCGCGGGCGATCGCGACCCGCTGCTGCTGGCCGCCGGAGAGATGCGCCGGGTAGTAGTCAGCGCGTTCGGCGAGACCGACCCGCGCCAGTAGAGTCCGGGCGTTGGCCTCGACCCCGGCCTTCGACAGGCCCTTGACCCGGATGGGTGCCTCCATCACGTTCTGCAGCGCGGTCATGTGTGGAAACAGGTTGAACCGCTGGAACACCATGCCGATGTCCCGGCGCTGCCGGGCCGCTTCCCTCGGGTGCATCTCGTAGAGCTTGTCATTGGTCTCGCGGTAGCCGATGAGCTCTCCGTCGACGCTGAGCCGCCCGGACGAGACGACTTCGAGATGGTTGATGCAACGCAGAAAGGTGGACTTGCCCGAACCGCTGGGGCCGACCAGGCACATGACCTCGCCGCGCTTGACCTCGAGCGAAATGCTCTTGAGCACCTCGTTGGAGCCGAAGCTCTTGGAGACGCGGTCGGCGACGACCATGGGTGTGTCGTGCATCAGCGATCTCCCTGGGGCGGGTCGGTGGGGGGCAGCACCACGGTGGGTTGGCCGCTGCCAACGACCGGGGTGGCCCCCGTGAGCGACGCGGCCGCGTCATCCGCTTTCTTGTCTGGGCGACGGTCGCCAATACCGCGGGCGAACCGCTTTTCGAGGAAGTACTGGCCGACCATGAGAATAGACGTGAAGAACAGGTACCAGATCGACGCGACGATGAGCATCGGCACTGTTTCGAAGGTCACTGCGGCGATGTCGCGGGAACGTGTGTAGAGCTCGAGGGTGAACGGAATGGCCGTCACCAGCGAGGTGGTCTTGAGCATCGAGATGACCTCGTTGCCGGCCGGCGGAATGATCACCCGCATCGACTGGGGAACGATGATGCGCACCATGGTCTGGAACCAGCTCATACCCAGCGCGGTCGCCGCTTCTTCCTGCCCGCTGTCGACCGAGAGCAGGCCGGCGCGCACAATCTCGGCCATATAGGCGGCCTCGTTCAGGGCCAGTCCCACGATGGCGAGAATGAACGCGCTCAGCGCGACGCGGGTCGGAAAAGACACCCACGGTTCGGTGAAGGGCAACCCGATGTCGATGGTCTGGTAGATCGTGCCGATCAGGCCCCAGAATGCGAGTTGAACGTACACCGGGGTACCACGGAAGATCCAGAGGTAGACCCAGGCGATGCTGCTGACGACCGTGTTGGGTGAGAGCCGCATGATGGCGAGGGTCACTCCGAGGATGATCGCGATGACCATGGAGTAGACCGTGAGTTGCAGGGTGATGAACGCCGCCTGCGAGATGCGCTGGTCGAACAGGTACTTGCCGACCGCCGGCCAGTCGTAGGCGGGGCGCATCGCCGCATCGGTGATGAACAGCGCAACGATGATCAGTAACACGACCGCGAAGATGTTGCGCCAGGGGTGGCGCAGGCGGATGGCCTTGATACCGGGCTCGGTCTCGACGCCGGTCGCGGTCGTGTGAGTCATGATGTGGGTCGCTTACTCTTTCTAGCCTTTGGAGGCGACGTTGATGGTGATGGTGTCGATGCCACCGTCGGTGACACCCCAGGCGTCAAGGATCTTGCCGTAGGAGCCGTCATCGACCATGGACTGCAGGGCGGCCTGCACGGCCGCCGTCAGCTCGGACCCCTTGTCGACGGTGATTCCGTACGGCGCCGTGTCGAAGCTCTCGCCGGCGGGCTCCAGCTCGCCGTCGGCCTTGCTGATGGCGTAGAGGGTGACGGGCGAGTCGGCGCTGAGGGCATCGGCCTTGCCGAGCACGACCGCATTGGTCGCTTCGTCCTGGGAGCCGTAGGGCAGCACATCGATGGGCTCCTTGCCGGCGGCGACGCAGGCCGCGTTCTTGGCGGGCAGCTCGTCGGTCTCTTCAACCGTGTTGTCCTGCACGGCGACGGTCAGACCGCAGGCATTGTCGGGGTCGACGGTGTGGCCAACGGGCGCGGCCCAGAGAATTCCAGCGTTGTAGTAGTTGACGAAGTCAACCTGTTTCTCGCGCTCGAGGTTGTCGGTGAAGGAGGATTCGCCAATGTCGACGGTGCCACCGGTGATGCTCGGGATGATGGTGTCGAACGACGCGATCTGATACTTGGTGGTGAGGCCGAGCTTGGCGGCGATACCGTCGGCGAGCTCGATACCCCAGCCGATCGGTGCACCGGACGGGTCCTTGAACTCGTTCGGCGGGTAGGCCGCGTCCGTTCCGACGACGAGCACCCCTGCACTTTTAATGTCCGCGGGGAGCAGTGCGACCGCGGCGGGATCCGCTTCAATGGTGCTTACAGCATCGGGCGTCGTCGTGGCTGCAGGAGTGGAGTTGTCGACACAGCCGGTCAGCAGCACTACGGCGACGGCAGCGAATGCTGGAATAAAATATCGTGCGCGCATGGCACTTCCTTCTCTAGATGGTCGAAAATGCGCGAGTTCGCCGATGAACCCACACGCGGGTAAGACCTATCGAGCTTAGTGCACGCGCGGCGCGGCAAATTCGAGCGTTTACCCCACGGTGAAATTTTGACGAGCGGATGCGGCGGATCTATCGCACGAAACGTGCCCAACCGCAGAGCGAACATTTTGTACACGTCACCGGGTCGCTGGTCGAAGCCGAGGCCAACGGATGCCACAGCAAGCCGGCGCTGCGGCATGCTTTTCGAAAACAGTCCTACTCGACTGCGGCTGCGAGCAGGGCGACGTAGTCTTTTAGGCCCCAGGACAACGACAGTCCCGTGGGCGGGGAAACCGAGGCGATGAAGGATGCGCCGACCGGGGATGCGACCGTGCCGGCCTGCACCTGCGGCATAGCCTGCGCGTAGCTCGCGGCAAGGAACGCGTCGGATTCCTCCTGGGTGGAACCGAAGTTCACCAGCAGGTCGCTGCCGAGCTGGTCGAGCTGTTCGTAGCTGAGCGTGTAATAGAAGCTCGCCTCGTCGGTTGCGAGCTCATCGACGGCGGGCGCGCTGACGAAGCCGAGGTCGAGGGTGAAATCGACGCGCGGGTCGTGCTTCTTGTAGACGTAGAAGCTGCCGGCGCTGTCGCTCGTGAGGGCAATGGTCTTGCCGGCGAATTCGGGATGCGCGGCGGCCTGGTCGGCGATTTCGGTGTCGATCGACGTGAGCAGGGCGCTCGCTTCGTCGGTCTTGCCGAGCGCGGTTCCGGTGATCTCGATCAGATCGCGCCACGGGGTGGCCCAGGCGTCGCCCGGGTAGGCGACAACGGGGGCGATCTTGCTGAGCAGGTCGTATTCCTGCTCGGTGATGCCGGAGTAGGCGGCGAGAATCACGTCGGGGCCTGCTGCTGCGATGTCTTCGTAGGGCGGCTCCTGGGTATCGGGCAGCACGACGGGCATCTTTTCCCCCGTGAGGGCCTCGGCGATCCACGGCAGCACGCCGTTCTCGTCGCCACCGTAACTCTGGAACGGGATAGCCACCGGGATCACGCCGAGCGCGATCGCGTCGTCGGCGCTGCCCCATCCCCAGGCCACCACGCGGGCGGGCTGCGAGTCGATCGTGGTTTCACCGAAGGCATGCTCGATGGTGACGGGAAAGCTGCCGGATGCCGCGGCGTCGGCAGGGTCAGCCGTATCGTTGGCGGCCGTGCAACCACTCAGGCCCAGGGCAAGGATGCTCGCTGCGGCAACAAACGTGAGGGTCAGGCGTCGGGTCACGAAGTTCTCCAGTTCGTCGGGCGCGGGCGACAGGGTACCCCGCTGATATAAGGTTAGCCTAACCTAATTTCTGATGTGCGAATGCTCAAGGGCAGGGACGTTCAGCCTCGGTGAGCCCGGCGGAACAAGTCCGTGGAACCGGCCGATCGGCACGACCATGGGCGCGCCGCAGACCGGGTCGGACACAATCGTGGCGTCGAGGTCGAAGGCCTTACGCACGATGTCGGCGTTGAGCGTCTCTGCGGGCGTTCCGTTGGCCACGATGCGTCCGGCGCACATGACGACGAGGTGGTCGGCGTAGCGGGCGGCCAGGTTGAGGTCGTGCAGCACCATCACGACGGTCGTGCCGCGCTCACGGTTGCGCTCGAGCAGAAGGTCGAGCACCTCGATCTGGTGGGTCACGTCGAGAAACGTAGTCGGTTCGTCGAGCAGCAGAATCTCGGGGTCCTGCGCGAGCGCCATGGCGATCCAGACGCGCTGGCGCTGTCCGCCGGAGAGGTCTTCGAGGCGGCGCGCGGCGAGTTCGTGGGTGTTGGTGGCGGCCATTGCTGCGGCGACGATCGCGTCGTCGGTGCTCGACCACTGCCGAAACCACCCCTGGTGCGGGTAGCGGCCGCGGCTGATGAGGTCTGCCACGGTGATGCCGTCGGGTGCGATGGGCTGTTGCGGCAGCAGGCCCACGATGGTCGCGACCTTTTTTGCGGGGAGCGCGGCGATGTTGCGCCCGTCCAGGGTGACCTGGCCGGTATCCGGTTTCAGCAGGCGCGCGAGGCCTTTGAGCAGGGTGGACTTGCCCGAGGCGTTGGCTCCGACGATGACCGTGACGGCACCCTGAACGATTTCAAGGTCGAGGTTTTCAATGATGGCAGTGTGGTCATAGCCGAGACTGACACTCTCGGCGCGCAGTAGGTGGGTCATCAGGCGCTCTTTCCGGTTGTATTGCCGGTGGCGAGCAGCCAGAGCAGGTATGGGGCGCCGATGGCTCCCGTGATGATTCCGGCAGGCAGTTCGAGCTGCCCGGGCAGCAGGTGCTGGGCGGTGAAGTCGGCGACGGTCGTGATGAGCGCTCCGATAAGCGCCGTGGGAGTCAGGGCCAGACCGCCGGTGCCGAGCAGGCGCCGGGCGATCGGTGCTGCCACGAACGCCACGAAGGCGAGCGGTCCGACGGCGGCGGTCGCCGTCGCGGCGAGCGCGACAGCGACTACGAGCAGCACGAGCCTGGTGCGTTCGGCACCGACGCCGAGGCTCGTGGCGAGGTCATCGCCGAGTTGCAGTACGCGCAGGCGGCCGCTGAGAACACGAACGACGGGCAGCAGCGCGAGTAGCACGACGGCCACGACCGCGATCTCTTGCCATCCGGCGCCGTTGACGCTGCCGACCAGCCAGAGCAGAGCGCCCTGGGCGTCGTTGAGATCGGCGCGGGACAATAAGTAGCCGAGCAGGCCCTGCACCATGAACGCGACGCCAACGCCGATAAGCACGAAGCGGTAGCCGACCACGCCGCCGCGGCGCGCCAGCAGGTAGATGGCGCAGGCAACGATGCTGGCGCCGGCAAACGCAGCGAGGGAGGTGGCGACGCTTCCAAAACCGAGGATGAGCATGCCGAACACCGCGGCGGCGCTCGCTCCCCCGGTGACCCCGATGATGTCGGGGCTCGCGAGCGGATTGCGCAGCACGGTCTGGAACAGTGCGCCAGAGATCGCGAACGCTACCCCGACCAGCACGGCGAGGGTCAGCCGGGGTAGGCGCAGCGAGAGCACGATGAAGTTCTCGCTCTGGGTGCCCTGACCAGTGAGGGTGCTTAGCAGGTCGGGCACGCCCAGGGAGTACGCGCCGACCGCGAGGCTGAAGGCGGCCACGAGAACGAGGGCACCGAGCAGCGCGAGCACGAGCCGGTGCTCGCGCCTGCTCTGCCGGGCGCGCGCGTGGCTGAGGGGCGCGACATCCGTTTTCACCTCGCTGCGGGTGGTCATCACAGACCGGCCAGCTTCACGCGGCGCACAAGGGCGATGAGTACCGGTGCCCCGAGGAACGCGACGACGAGGCCGGCCTCGATCTCCCCCGGCTGGGCGATGATGCGGCCGAGTACGTCCGCCGTGACGAGCAGGGTGGGCCCGAAGAAAGCGGAGAACGCGATGATGAGCCGGTAGTCGGGGCCGGTGATCCAGCGGGCCACGTGCGGCACTGCGAGGCCGACGAACACGATCGGACCGGCCATCGCGGTCGCCGAGCCACACAGCAGCACGATCGCGACGGCGCAGACGATGCGGGCGGTGACCAGGTTCTGGCCGAGACCACGGGCGAGATCGTCGCCGAGGGCGAGGGTATTGAGCATGCGGGCGGCCCCGATGGCGAGCATCGTCCCCACCAGGATGAACGGGGCCAGCGGCAGGGCGGCGTCGAGGCCGCGGGCGACGAGAGAGCCGGCCGCCCAGAATCGGTAGCGGTCGAAAGCCTCGGAGTCGGCCAGTAACACGATCGTGATGAGCGAGGTGAACGCTGCCGTCAGCGCGGTTCCGGCGAGGGCGAGCTTCACCGGCGTCGCGCCTTCACGGCCGAGCGATCCGATCAGGTAGACGATCGTTGCCGCAACGGCGGCGCCGGCGAAGGCGAACCAGACATAGCCGAGCGAGGAAGTCACGCCGAACCAGGCGATGCCGGCAACGACGAACAGGGAGGCTCCGGCATTGACGCCGAGTAGGCCGGGGTCAGCGAGCGGGTTGCGGGTGACGCCCTGCATGAGGGCGCCGGCCAGGCCGAGGGCGAGGCCGGCCAGTAGGCCCACGACCGTGCGCGGCACGCGCAGGTCGAGGATGACGGTGTGGTCGGTCAGGGTGCGGTCCGGGTTGAACAGCGCGCTCCACACGGTGACCGGGGAGATCTCGCGGGTGCCGACGAGGAGTGACGCGGCGATGCTGAGCCCCAGCAGTACGAGGGCCATGATAAAGCCGATGACGACGCGACGCGAGTGAACGCGGGCCGGCGCCGGTGCAGCGGGTGCAGGTCGTTCGAGAGCCAGGGTCATTGAGCTGCGGACCGGCCCAGCCGCCAGTAACCCATGAAAGCCACCCGTGAACGGTCGATGCCGGTCTCGCTCACCAGAAAACGTCGAAGCAATTTGATCATGCCGGATTCGCCTGCAAGCCAGGCGTAGAAACCGGTGCCGCTCTCGTCGTTCGGTGATTCCCAGAGCGGGTCGCAATCCACGTCGACCTCGGCGAGCGGCTGAGCGTGTGCGGCGACCGCCAGATTGATGAGCGTGCCGTTGTCGGCGACCCAGTCGCGCACGGCTTCATCCAGGCGTTCTCCGTGCGGCGCTGTGTCGCGGGCCAGCCACGTGATCTCGCAACCGGTCGGTAACACGAGGGGTAGTGCATCCGCTTCGACAGGCACTTCGATGAAAGCGCGGGCACGGCGGCCAGCGGGCAGGCTCTCGAGGATGCTGCAGATAGCGGGGGCGGCGGTTTCATCACCGGCCAGCAGCAGGTCGGTCGCGTGAGCCGGGTGCCAGTCGAGGCCGATCGCGCGCTCCGGGCTGCGTTCGTCGGGGCCGATGATGACAACGTCACTCCCGATGGACGCAGCCTGCAGCCAGCGCGCGGCCGGCCCGAGGGCGCCGTGGCCGGCGTGGGTCACGAAATCCACATCGATTTCGCGCTGTTCGGGGCGCACTGCTCGAATCGTGTAGGTGCGAAGGGGGTTACGGTCGGCGCCGGGCAACGCACGCCAGCGGTCGTACCAGGTGCCGTCGGCGCCGACGCGATCATCATCTTCGCCGATATCAAAGAGGCCGCAGCCGGGCAGCGGCAACACTATTTTGATGCGCTGGTCGAGCCCCGCCGTGCCGAAGGTATCGAACTGCGCACCGAAAAACGTCACCCGGGTGAAATGATCACTCAGCAAGCGGATGCCGACCACGGTGACCCGGTAGGGCCGGTAAGCCGGTCGGTCAGTGACCGCCCGGGCTCCCAAGCCGGTTCGAATCGGTAAGGTAAGCATTACCTAAGTATGGCATGCCTTGCCTCACAGTGGGCTTTGCATGAGGACCCAGCATGGCCACCCGTCTCCCCCGGTTTCACTGCCCAGTCTGATCGCCCCGGTTTTCGACGCCCCGGTTTTCGACGCGCACGACCCTAGACTGAAATCATTGTGAAAAGTTACTGGACGCTCCTGCGCACACCCGGCGTGTCCCGCCTGATTGGCGCGCAGCTGACGGCCCGTTTTCCGTTCGGTATGCTCTCACTCGCCTTTCTCATTCACATTGAGCAGATCTTTGATTCCTATGGCGCTGCCGGGCTGGTTCTTGGCGCAATGAGCATCGGCCAGGCCATCGCGGGGCCCCTCACCAGCCGTCTGATGGGACAGCTCGGCATGCGCCCGGTAATCATCGCGACCATGTTCATCTGCGCGGTGTCGATCGTCGTTATGGCGCTGGTTCCGCTGTCGGTGCTGAGCCTCATGCTCATCGGATTCGTGGCCGGCCTGTCAACGCCGCCGATTCAGCCCGCCGTGCGCACCATTTATCCCAAAATCGTCAACTCTCGCCAGCTCACCCCGCTATTCTCACTCGACGCCTCGGCGCAGGAGATCATCTGGGTACTCGGCCCCGTCATCGCGACCTTCGTGGCGCTGCAGGTTTCGACGACCGCGGGCATCCTGCTCGCCGCATTCTTTCTGGTCGCCGGCGGAATCTGGTTCGTCTCCCTGCCGGAGGTGGGACGGGTGCGCATTCCGCGCAGCCGCCGCAAGCTCGGTGTGGTGCTGAAAAAGCCCGCAGTGCTGCTCAGCACCATCGTCGGGTTCACCCTCGTAGCCGCCTGCGCCGCCGTCGAAGCCGGAGTGGTCGCGGTGTTCGGGCACGGCAGCGCCGACGCTGGCTGGGTGCTGGGCATCTTCGCGATCGGCTCCCTCATCGGTGGCCTCGCGCTCGGCCATTCCCCGATCGGCCCGTGGGCCCTCGCCGCCCGCATGCTCATCGTCACCATCGGGCTGGCCCTGGCGAGCCTGTGGCTCACCTTCTGGTGGCTGTCCCTGGCCTTGCTCGTGGCGGGGGTCGGCATCGCTCCCGCCTTCGCGGTCTTGTTCGGCATCGTCTCGGCGAGCGTGAAGTTCAGCGACACCGCCGAGGCCTACGGCTGGGTCGGTACCGGCCAGTTGATCGGCGCCGCCATGGGGTCGGCCATCGCTGGCTTTTCCATCGACCACTCCGGACCGGTCTCCGCGATCTATGTCGCAGCGGGCTTCGCCGCGCTCGGCTGCATCATTCCCGCACTCGGTCGTCGCTGGCACCCCGACCTGCGTGGCCGGGACATCAGCCCCATCCCCGATACCGAGCCCATTCAGGTGCAGGTTTCCTAGCCCAGTTCTCCTAGCATGAAGGGATGAACTCACTCACCCTCAACGACGGCCACCTGATTCCCCAGCTCGGTCTCGGGGTGTACAAGGTAGCGGATGACCTCGCCGCCGAGACCGTGCAGGTCGCGCTCGACGCCGGGTACCGTCACGTCGACACCGCCGCGCTCTACGAGAACGAGGTCGGCGTCGGGCAGGGACTCACGCGTTCCGGCGTGCCTCGGGAAGACGTGTTCGTGACGACCAAGGTCTGGAATGACCGCCATGGCTACGCCGAAACTTTGAAAGCCTTCGACGAGAGCCTCGCCAAGCTGGGCCTGGACTACGTCGACCTGTACCTGATCCACTGGCCGGCCCCGAAGCAGAACCGCTATGTCGACACCTATCGCGCCCTCGAAGCGATCCGCGCCACGGGCCGGGCCCGCTCGATCGGCGTTTCCAATTTTCACCCGCACCACCTCGACCGTCTCCTGGCCGAGACCGAGGTCGTGCCCGTGCTCAACCAAGTGGAGTTGCACCCGTGGTTGCCGCAAACCAAGGTGCGCGTGTATGACGCGGCCCGCGGCATCCGTACCGAAGCGTGGTCACCCCTGGCAAGAGGGCGCGCGATCGGCAACCCGATCCTCGACGCGATCGGCGCCAGGCACGGCAAGTCGGCGGCGCAGATCGTGATCGCCTGGCACCTGTCGCTCGGCAACATTGTCATTCCCAAGTCGGTCACACCGGCGCGCATTCGCGCCAACATTGACGTGTTCGACATTGTGCTCGACCCGCAGGATCTTGCGGCGATTGCGGCACTCGACAGCGGCGAGCGCACCGGCAAGGACCCCGACGACCTCGACTGAGCGGCCGCGGGCCGAACCCGGAACCGCGGGAGGTGGTCGCAGGCCCGACCGCTCATCAATCCATGTTTCAACCGGCATCGAACCAGTGACGGGGTTCCCGGTCTGCACAACGGGCCTTAGCCAAACGAGATACACAATGAACCAAAACCCGTAGACGGACTGCCCTCCGTTCATAGTGAATTGCAAGGTTTGGTCATCACGGCAGTGGTTCTCCCGCCGCTCTGCCGAATCACGTCATGCGCGGCGACTGCGGCCATGATCCTGCCGGTGGCCCACCAGCTGACTCCGCGGCCTGCGAGCTGCGTGCCTGCAGGCGCGATCGCTCCGAAGCCAGCCTGTCGACAGCCGCCGCGACTCTGACGCATTGGAGTGACCAGCTGATCCCGGGCCTCAACCGAGGCCGGTCGCATTCACCAGCGCGGGTGGATCTGCTCCCGCAGGAGCCGGTCGTAGATGTCCTGAACGCCCTCGTTGAAGGCGACGCCCAGCGGCTCGGCCACGCCGGCCGCGGCATTGGCCTGAGCTTGTGCAACCGAGCGGGCTCCCGGAATCACAGCGCTCACGCCGTCGATCTGGGCGACCCAAGCCAGTGCGGCCTGGGTCGGGGTGAGGCCGGCCGGAGCCAGGGCAGCGAATTCGGTGGCGGCCTGCAGGCCGACCTCGAAGTCGACGCCGGAGAAGGTTTCGCCGACGTCGAAGTGGCTGCCGTCGCGGTTGAAGTTGCGGTGGTCGCTTTCGGCGAATACGGTCTCGTGGGAATATTTGCCGGTCAGCAGCCCGCTGGCCAGCGGAACCCGGGCGATGATACCGACTCCGGCGGCGCGCGCAGTCGGCAGCACCTCGTCGAGCGGCTTGAGCCGAAAAGCGTTCAGGATGATCTGCACCGTGGCGACGCCCGGGCGGCTGATCGCGGCGAGCGCCTGGTCGCAGGTCTCCACGCTCACACCATAATTTTTGATGACGCCCTCGCTGACGAGGGTGTCAAGCGCGTCGTAGACCTCGCCGGATTCAAAGACCGCGCCAGGCGGGCAGTGCAGTTGCACGAGGTCGAGGGTGTCCATGCCGAGGTTGGTCCGCGACCGGTCGGTCCACTCGCGAAAATTGGCCAGCACGAAATTCTCCGGCAGCTGTTCGGCCCGGCGACCCATTTTGGTGGCGACGGTGATTTCAGCACCTGAAGCGTCGTTCGCAAGAAACTGCCCGATCAAACGCTCGCTGCGGCCGTCACCATAGACATCCGCTGTGTCGAAGAACGTGACGCCGGCATCTACGGATGCCGCCAGCACAGCAGCCCCATCGGCGTCAGTCACGGCGCCCCAGTCGCCCCCGAGCTGCCAGGTTCCGAGACCGACCACGGAAACAGTGCGGCCGGTTCTTCCGAGGATTCGTTTTTGCATGCCCCCAGCTTAGGCACAGGCGCCCCGGTTTATGACGGCGACGAAGCTATGGGCGCCACCCTCGCGACCGCAGCGCCGCATCAACGGCATCACGCCCCCATTCCTTTGACGACCCCTTCCGCACCGTGATCACCAGCCAGCCCGCTTCACGCAGATCGTGCAGGCGTTCGGCATCGCGGTTGTACTGCACGTCGTCGGTGCGGTGCTGTTCCCCGTCGTATTCCACCAAAACCTTGTAGCGAAAATAGACGAGGTCACCGCGCACGCATCGCTTACCGAGCGGCAGCGGAATATCCATGTTTGTTTCCGGTTCAGGAAACTCACACATCAGAAGAAACAGGCGCAGGAAAGTTTCCCGCCTGGATTCAACGCGAGGCCGAATCAGTGCCTCAGCCGCGCGCAATCGCAGGGCGCCCCCATGCCCCGCGTACTGCACAACCCGCGCGGCAATCTCCACGGCCGTCGCAAGTCCGAGCTCGGCGCGCAGTAGATGATCTCCAGCGGCCACCAGATCGTTCAATTCCAGAACGGATGCCAACTGGCACCACGCCGAAATCGGCGCGAGCACCGAAATTCCGGCGACGGTGCCCACTCCAGGAAGATTCGCCACATGATGTCCAATGACCACCGCTGCTCGCGGAGCCCGATCCGGGTGCACCACTGTCACGTGCATACGCAGGTCAGCCTCGAGTCCTGCTGGCAGAGGTACCCCGTACAGGCGGGCAGCAGTGGCATGGCTGAAAAAGGCGCCTGCAGGCATCCGTTGTTGAAATGCCCGGCAACGGTCTTGCAGGTTCTGAACGCTGCCAGCCGCAACGCAGATTCCCCAGAACGGATGATCAACATCGCGCGACCGCAGGCGCTTAGCCGAGATGCCCGCTGCCAGCGCCTCGGCACAGGTGAACGCTCCGGACTCGAAGCCGGGAGGGAGGGAAGTTTGGATGTGCATGGCCTGAGAGTGCCACGGTCGGGGACCGGCCCGGCAGTTATCCACAGGGTTGCAGGCAGTCTTATGCGATCTCGCCCGGCAACGTCGCGTGAGCCACGCGAGGTGCCACTTTTAGCCCGACGAGCACTGCCCGACCCAGGCGAGATGCCACCTTTAGCCCCAAGAGCACCTCCCGACCCAGGCGAGATGCCACCTTCAACCCCATGAAAGCTCGTCAAGGGGCCAAAAGTGGCACCTCACCAAGATGAAGGGGCCAAAGTTGGCATCTCACGCCACTACTGGGGCGCAAGCGGGCGCCGCGCTAGCGACTCCCGATGCGTTCCGCGATCAGCGGTCCACCATCCTGCACGGGCTCCCCTGGATCACCGATGCGCCAGGCACCAGCAACGGCCTCGAGCGCCCGGGCGAACCGAGCCGGCTCGTCGGCGCTGAGGGTGAAGAGCGGCTGGCCGGCCACGACGGTGTCACCGGGCTTGGCGTGCAGGTCGATTCCGGCGGCATGCTGCACGGGATCCTGCTTGCGCGCCCGGCCAGCCCCGAGCCGCCAGGCGCCGATGCCGAAAGGCAGTGCCTGCTGTTCGACCAGCACGCCGCTCCTCTCGGCGAGCACGACGTGGGTTTCGCGGGCGACCGGCAGTGCGGCATCCGGGTCGCCGCCCTGCGCCCGAATCACCGCACGCCACTTATCCATGGCCCGGCCGTCCGTGAGGGCTGCGCCCACGTCGACGCCGGTGATTCCGGCCAGGGACAGCATCTCTTCGGCGAGAGCCACCGTGAGCTCGACCACGTCGGAAGGTCCGCCGCCGGCGAGCACCTCGACCGACTCGCGCACCTCATTGGCGTTTCCGATGGCAAAACCGAGTGGCACGTTCATGTTGGTCAGCAGAGCGGATGTCGCCACCCCGGCATCTTCGCCGAGCTCGACCATCGTGCGGGCCAGTTCCCGCGACCGCTCGATGTCCTTGAGAAAGGCGCCGGAGCCGAACTTCACGTCAAGCACGAGCGCACGGGTGCCCTCGGCGATCTTCTTCGACATGATCGACGATGCGATCAGCGGAATCGACTCGACCGTGCCGGTGATGTCGCGCAGGGCGTAGAGCTTGCCGTCGGCCGGGGCCAGGCCGCTGCCGGCCGCGCACACCACGCCGCCGATCTCCTGCAACTGCGTGAGCATCTCGGTGTTGGTGAGGTTGGCCCGCCATCCTGGAATGGACTCGAGCTTGTCGAGGGTGCCGCCGGTGTGGCCGAGGCCACGGCCGGAGAGCTGCGGAACGGCCGCGCCGAACACCGCGACGAGCGGCATCAGCGGCAGGGTGATCTTGTCGCCGACACCGCCGGTGGAGTGCTTGTCGGTGGTCGGCTTGCCGAGGCCATCGAAGCTCATGCGTTCACCGCTCGCGAGCATGGCCATGGTGAGGGCGCGAATCTCGTGACGGCTCATGCCGTTCAGAAAGATGGCCATAGTCATGGCGGCCATCTGCTCATCACCGACAAAACCACGCGTGTAGGCGTCGATCAGCCAGTTGATCTGCGGCTCGCTGAGCTCACCGCGATCGCGCTTGGTGTGAATGAGGTCGACGGCGTCAAACGCTTCGATGGTGGTCATGGCGTAAAATCCTTGGCAGCGCGGTAGTCGGCGAGTTGGCGAGGCCCGAACGCATCCGGAAGCACCTCGTCGATGGTTTTGACCCCCGACACGGTTTCGAGCAACATGCCCGGCGCGGAGTGTTCGTAGAGCAGCTGCCGGCAGCGGCCGCACGGCATGAGGATGTTGCCGTTACCGTCGACGCAGGTGAACGCGACGAGCTGGCCACCGCCGCTGCGGTGCAGCGCCGAGACCAGACCGCACTCGGCGCAGAGGGTGAGGCCGTAGGAGGCGTTCTCCACGTTGCATCCGCTGATGACCCGCCCGTCTGTGACGAGCGCGGCAACACCGACCGGAAACTTCGAGTACGGCACGTAGGCCGTCTTCATGGCGGCGAGGGCAACCTCACGCAGGGCGGTCCAGTCGACCAAGTCGGCCCGGGTCATGATTTTATATACGGTTTGCCGGATGCTGCCGGGCCCCGCGATTTGCCGACGAGGCCAGCCACGGCAAATATCGTCACGAGGTAGGGCAGCATGAGCATGAACTCGCTCGGCACGGGCGAGCCGATAATACTGAGCACGTTCTGCAGATTGCTCGCGAAGCCGAACAACAAAGCGGCGAGGGTGGCGCGAATGGGATCCCAGCGGCCGAAGATCACCGCGGCGAGGGCGATGAACCCGGCTCCAGCCGTCATCTCTTTGCCAAACGCTCCCACCGAGCCCAGGGTGAAGTAGGCACCACCGAGACCCGCGATGGCGCCGGCCAGCGACACGTTCCAGAAGCGGGTGGCCGCCACGTTGATGCCGACGGTATCGGCGGCCTGCGGATGTTCCCCCACGGCGCGAAGGCGCAGGCCCCACTTGGTGTGGAAAATGCCGTAATACACCGCCGCAACGGCCACGTACATGATGTACACGATGAGCGTCTGGCGAAAGAACACCGGTCCGATAACAGGGATTTCACTGAGCAGCGGGATGTTGATGCGGTCGAAGCGCGGAGGCTGGTTGAGCCGGTCCGCGTTCGGGGCTAGAAGCTGCGAGAACAGAAAGCCGGTGATGCCCGTGACGAGCACATTGAGCACGACACCGACGATAACCTGGTCGACGAAATATTTGATGGAGAACGCAGCGAGCACGAATGAGACGAGCATACCGGCGGCCATGGCGGCGAACAGGCCGGCGATGGCCGAACCGGTGAGCGAGGCCACGAGTGCTGACGTGAAAGCACCGGCGAGCAGCTGGCCCTCGATAGCGACATTGACCACGCCGACGCGCTCAGAAATGACTCCGCCGAGGGCGCCGAAGATCAGCGGAACGGCGAGGCTGAGCGAGCCGAACAACAGGCCGGGAACCGGGATGGTGTTTCCTGCTGATGCCCAGGCCAAAAAGCCGACCAGGAAGAGGAACGCGAACACACTGATCAACCAGATCGGCGTCTTCTTCGACGAGCGCACGAGCCACGAGCTCCAGCCGGTGATCAGGGCGAGGAGGAGGGTGACGACGATGCCGGTGGCGCGGGTCGGCAGCTCGACCTCGGGCAGCTGGAGGAGGTCGGTCGAGGTCGAGAGACGCATGGTGCTTATCCCGTCCCTCGCGAAAACGACGAGCAGCACGATGCCGAGGGCCGTGAAGATCGCGAGGGCGATCGGTGCTTTCCAGCTCACCAGCGTCGTGTCCCCGCTCAGGGCCGACGGGGTGCGTGGAACTCCGGGGGCAATGACGCTCATTTAGCTGCCGCCTCTTTGGTGATGATGGGCCGTTGGCGGCGGGGAAGAGCGCCGGGTGTGGGCAGACGGAAAATAGTGCGCACGAGCGGCGGCGCGGCGATGAAGAGCACGATGAGGGACTGCACCACGAGCACAATGTCAATCGGCACGCCCTCGGCGGCCTGCATCGAGAACCCACCGGCCTTGAAGGCACCGAAGAGGATGCCGGCGGCGAAGACACCCCACGGTTTGGAACGACCGAGCAGGGCGACCGTGATCGCGTCGAAGCCGATTCCGGAGTCGATTCCGGCGCCGAAACCGCTCGTCGTGGTACCGAGCACCTGGTTGATTCCGGCCAGCCCGACGAGGCCACCGGAGAACAACATGGCGTAGACGTACATGCGCTGCACGCTGATGCCCGCGACCCGCGCGGCGTTGGGGTTCTCACCCACGGCGCGAAACTGGAAGCCAATGTTGGAGCGGCTGAGCAGCCACCAGGTGAACACCGTCGCACCGATCACCAGCACGAAGCCGAAGTGCAGATTGTAGTTGGGTCCGAGCAGGTCGGGAAAGATAGCGGTCGGTTTAGTGGCGGGGCTCTGCGGGTTGTTCGAGCCGGGTGTCTTGAGAAACCCGTCGCGCAGGAGGTAGCTGACGAGGTAGAAGGCAACGTAGTTGAGCATGATGGTCGTGATCACTTCGTGGGCGCCGGTACGGGCCTTCAAGAGTCCCACCAGACCACCCCAGAGCGCGCCGCCGAGGATGCCAGCCACAAGCGCGGCAACGAGGTGGATGCCGTAGGGCAGGTCGACGGCGAAAGCTACCCAGCCGCCAATGGCCGCGGCGATGAGCATCTGCCCGCGCCCCCCGATGTTGAACAAGCCCACCCGGAAGCCGAGAGCTACGCCGAGCCCCGCCGCGATCAGCGGCGTGGCGAAGGTGAGCGTCTCCGTGAGGGGCTTGATGCCGTCGGCGAAATCGGGGCGGCGGAAATTGTAAATCGACCCTTGGAACAGGGCGGAATACGCACCGCTCACGGCCTGCCAGATGGCGGAGACGGTATCAGCGGGGCGTGAGAAAAAGTAGCCGGAGGCGGCCTGCACGTCTTCATTGGTGAACGCGATCATCACCGCGCCCACCACGAGTGCGAGCAGGACGGCGAGCACCGAGATGAGGGCGCTTCCCGTGGTGATTTCCCGGAATGCGCTGTGCCAGCGGGACTGTTCCGGCGTTTGCGGAGCCGAGCCGCGCGTCGCGGAGTCGGGAGTGCCTGCTGCTGGGGTGCTCGGGGCGGGAGTCTGACTGTCGCTCATGCGGCAGCTCCTTCTGTACGTGGCGTATCGGTGTCGGGCGTATTCGTGGGACCAGCCGGATCGGGCACTTCCCCGGCCATCATGAGCCCGAGCACGGAACGGGGGGTCAGGCCGGGCACGATACCGACGATGCGACCGCGGTACATGACCATGATGCGGTCGGCCAGTGCCGCCACCTCGTCGAGCTCGGTGGAGATCACGATGACCGGCGTGCCCGCATCCCGGGTGGCAACGATGCGCTCGTGCACGAACTCGATGGAGCCCACGTCAAGCCCACGGGTGGGCTGGGCGGCGATGAACAGGCGCAGGGAGCGGCTGAGCTCGCGCGCGAGCACGACCTTCTGCTGGTTGCCGCCGGAGAGTCGAGCGACGGGGGTGTCGATTCCCTGCGACCGCACGTCGAACTCGGCGACTTTTTCGGTGGCGAAGCGGGAGAGGTACTCGAGCTGCACGTTGAAACGCTTGACGAACGGCTCGGTGTGCGAACGGTCGAGCATGAGGTTCTCGGCGATGGTGAACTCGCCGACCAGGCCATCTTCGGTTCGATCCTCCGGCACGAAGCCGACGCCGGCATCGAGCACTTGGCGTACCGTGCGGCCGCGCAGGCTTACGCCGTCGAGGGTGATCCCGCCGGTGACCCGGGGCTGGAGCCCCATCAGGGCCTCGGTCAGTTCAGTCTGGCCGTTTCCCTGCACCCCGGCAATGGCGAGGATCTCGCCGACGGCGACCGTGAAACTCACATCGTCGACGACGACGTGACCCAGCGCATCGTGCACCGTGAGGTTGGTCACGACCAAGGCCGCCTCACCCGACGCGGCCTCGGTCTTCTCCACGGTGAGGTCGACCGCGCGGCCCACCATCAGCGTGGCCAGTTCCTCGTTGGTCGCGGTCGGGCTGGCTTCGCCCACGACCGCGCCGAGGCGGATGACCGTGATACGGTCGGCGACTTCGCGAACTTCCCGCAGTTTGTGCGTGATGAAGACGATAGAGGTGCCCGTGCTCTTCAACTGGCGCATGATGGCCATGAGCTCGTCGGTCTCCTGCGGGGTGAGCACGGCAGTGGGCTCGTCGAAAACGAGCACCTTCGCGTCCCGGGAAAGCGCCTTGATGATCTCTACCCGCTGCTGCACGCCAACGGGCAGGTCTTCCACGAGCGCGTCGGGGTCAACGTCGAATCCGAACCGGTCCGAGATCTCACGCACGCGCTTGCGGGCGGCGGGAAGATCGAGGCGGCCGCCGGAGCGCGTTTCCTCGTGTCCGAGCATCACGTTCTCGGCGACGGTAAACACGGGGATGAGCATGAAATGCTGGTGCACCATCCCGATGCCCGCGTTCATGGCGTCTCCGGGCCCACTGAAGTGCTGGGCTACGTCATCGAGCAGGATCTCGCCCTCTTCGGCCCGGTACAGGCCGTAGAGCACGTTCATCAGGGTGGATTTGCCGGCGCCGTTCTCGCCGAGCAGCGCGTGAATTTCACCAGCCTCGACGGTGAGGCTGATTCGGTCATTGGCAACCAGGGCGCCGAACCTCTTGGTGATGCCGCGGAGTTCGAGCTTCATAAGTCCAATTCTATTGAGCGGACGCCGCCAGCAACGCGGCGACTCAGTTCAGCGGGGGCCCGGTGACGAGGAGACTCTGTCGCACCGGCGCCCGCGGTCGGGAACGCGGAACGACGCCGGGGAGGCCAGCGTGAGCTGTCCTCCCCGGCGTCGTTGGTGTTTTACTTCGGTGTGGCCGGTGACTCGATCACGATCGTGCCGTTGATGATGTCGGCGGTAATGGCGTCGATCTCGGTCATGATTGCCGGGTCGACCTTGGACTCCCACTCATGAAGGGGCGCGAGGAGCACTCCCTTGTTCTCCAGAGTGCCGACGTAGGCTTCCGAGGTGTAGTCACCCTTGGAGGCGTCCACGGTGATCTTCTTGGTGGCATCCGTCATCTGCTTCATGACCGAGGTGAGATACATGGAGGCGAACTCGGGCGAAGTCTCGAAGAGGTCGGAGTCGACGCCGATGATGGCGACGTCCTTGCCGGAATCTTGGATGGCCTGCGCGGTGCCCTGGAAGAGCGGTCCGGCGACGGGCAGGATGATGTCGGCGCCCGCGTCGATGAGGCCCTGGCTGATGGTCTTGCCCTTAGCAATGTCGTCGAAGCTGCCCGCAAACAAGCCCGCTTGTGCGGCCTTGTCCCAGCCGAGAACCTTGACGTCTGCGCCCTTGACCTCGTTGTAGTGCGCGACGCCGTCGACGAAGCCGTCCATGAAGATGGTGACGGAGGGGAACTGCTGTCCGCCATAGGTACCGACGGTTCCGGTCTTGGTGGTGCCGGCGGCGAGGTAGCCCGCGAGGTAGGCAGCCTGGGCGGTGTCATAGAGCACCGGCTTCACGTTGTCGAGCACGAGCGGACTGAAGTCATCGTTGGAGATCGCCGAGTCGATCAGGGCAAACTGCACGTCGGGGTTGGCTTTGGCCGCATCGCGGGTGGCGTTGGAGAGCGCAAACCCCACGTTGAGAATGAAGTTGCAGCCCTGATCGACCATGCTGCTCACGTTGCTCACGTACTGGTCGGCCGACTTGGACTCCGCCTGCTTGAACTCCCCGCTGATTTCGTCGGCGGCCTGGCTTATGCCCTCGAAGCTCGACTGGTTGAACGACTTGTCGTCGAAGCCGCCGAAGTCGGACACGATGCAGGGAAGAAAGTCGCTGGCCGCAGCGGAATTGTTGTCGGTCGTAGCGGGCGCCTGAGCACAGGCGGCCAGCATCGCCACGGTACCGAACATTGCAAGACCGGCAAGTGCGGTCTTACGGGTCGAAATTGTCAAGAGGACCTCCTGGGTGCTGCCCAGCGAGATCGCACGGGCGTGGTGCGATCCACGTTACCCAATGTGACGGTGCGCGGATGAGCATTATGGGTGCGCGCGCGAGTCGTTACCAAGCCGCGACATTGCCGAGACGATTCTTTCCCTATTGGGGTGTGCTGGGGCCCTCTACGGCGATGATCCCGGCCACAATCGCGGCTCTGATCTGGTCGAGCTCGGCACTCAGTTCAGGCGTGACCAGCGAAGCCAGGTCGTGGAAGTCGGCGATCTCGACGCCGCCGTTCTTCAACGTACCCACGAAAGCCGTGTTGTCGAAGGTGCCGTCAAGGTCGGACCCGATGGTTTCCACGACAGCGGCCGAGGTGTTCTTCAGCACACTCGTGAGTACGACGGACTGGAATTGTGCCGGCAGGGTGACATAGCCATCGTTATCGACCCAAATGATGGAGACTCCCGGTGTTTCGACGGCGGCGGCGGCGGCGCCCTGCCCGACCTGCCCGGCCACCGGTAAAATGATGTCGGCGCCCTGGTCGATGAACGCCTGGGCGAAGGCCTTGCCCTTGTTGACGTCTTCGAAGTCGCCGGTGAAGCTGCCGTCCTGGGTGTCCTTGTTCCAGCCGAGCACCTGCACGGCAGCTGTGTGCTTATCGTTGTACATGGCGACGCCGTCGACGAAACCGTCCATGAACAGGGTGACGGGCGGCTGGTTGCCGCCACCGAAGGTGGCCACAATGCCGGTCTTGCTCACGCCGGCCGCAAGGTAGCCGGCCAGAAAGGACGCCTGCGCGGTGTCGAAGACGATCGGTTTCACGTTGGGCGCATCGACGACCTCGTCGACGATCGCGAAGTGTACGTCGGGGTTGGCCGTCGCCTCGGCGAGCGTGGCATCGGCGAGTTCAAAGCCGACGGTGAGAACGAACTGGCATCCGGTCGAGACGGCCTGACTCACGTTCGGTGCCAGATCGGTCTCCGACGTCGACACGATCGCCTCGGTGTCGATGCTGTACTTCGTCGCCGCTTCCTGCAACCCTTCCCAGCTGGACTGGTTGAAGGACCGGTCGTCGAGACCGCCCGAGTTCGTGACCATGCGGGCGCAGTAGTCGGGCGCTGTTGCATCCGTTGTCGCGGTCGGTGTCGGCGCCTGTCCGCACCCGGCCAACAGCAGAGCGGATGCCGCGAGGGCAGAAACAGCAATCAAGTGACGCATAAAGACACTCCCTTAAGCATGAACTGGAATTCTAGTCAGTGCGAGCCGAACACCGGTACAGGTTTAGAGCACGTCGCTCGAACCCGAGAGCTTTAGCGCGTCGACGACCGCCTTGACCTTCTGGGCGTTCGCACTCGTGGTGACCAGCAACGCGTCAGGCGTGTCGATCACGATAATGTCTTCGACGCCGATCAGCGCGATCATGCGGCCGGTGTGGCTGACCACGATGCCGCTCGACGAGTCGGCGAGCACGCGGGCTCCCTCGCCGAGGATGGCCAGGTTGGCCTTGCGTCCGCCCGAGTGCAGCTTGGCGATCGACGCGAAGTCGCCCACGTCGTCCCAGTCGAACTGGCCGGGGATCACCACGAGCTTGCCGGCGGCGGCAGCCGGTTCAGCCACCGAGTAGTCGATGGCGATCTTCTTCAGGCGCGGCCAGACTTGGTCGACGACGGCGCCGCGGGCCGGGGTATCCCAGGCGGCAGCCAGTTCGAGAAGCCCGGCGTACAGCTCGGGCTCGGCCGCCTCAATCTCGGCCAGCAGGCGGTCGGCACGGGCAATGAAAATCCCGGCGTTCCACAAGTGATGGCCGTCGGCGAGGTAGCGCTCAGCAACATCGGGGCTGGGCTTTTCGACGAAGGAGTCAACGGCCAGGGCGCTCGGTGCCCCATCGATTGCCAGAGAAGCGGCGCTCTTGATGTAACCGAAGCCGATCGCGGGTTCGGTCGGCTGAATGCCGATCGTGACGATATAACCGGCATCCGCTGCGACAACCGCCTCCAGCACCGCCGAACGAAACAGCGCGTCGCCCTTGATGACATGGTCGGCGGGGAACGACCCGATGATCACGCCGGGTTCACGCAGCTCCAAAATGGCTGCAGCGAGGCCGATCGCGGCGGTCGAGTCGCGCGGTTCGCTCTCGAGAATGACGTTCGGGTCGGTCAGTTCGGGCAACTGCTGTTCAACGGCAGCACGGTGCGCCCGCCCGGTGACGACCATGATGCGCTGCTCGCTCGAAAGCGGAACGAGGCGATCCCAGGTGTCGCGCAGCAGGGTGTGTCCAGACCCGGTGAGGTCGTGCAGAAATTTGGGGGCATCCGCTCGCGACAGCGGCCACAGCCTGGAGCCGATGCCGCCGGCGGGAATCACGCTGTACAAGCGGTCGATGGGCTCAGTGGACGTAATCATGCGCCCAGACTATCCGGCGCCCGCACTACGACGGCGCGAGAGCGCTGTTCATGCGCCCGTTACTCGGCGGCAATGCTCGTTGTTTACTCTCAAACCATGCGGATCGCAGTAATCAGCGAAAGTTTTCTCCCCACCGTCAGCGGTGTGACCACGAGCGTCTGCCGGGTGCTCGAGCACCTGGCCGCCGCCGGTCACGAGGCCATGGTCATCGCCCCCCACGGCGCCCCCGTCGAGTACGCCGGTTTTCCGGTGCATACCGTCTCGGCGGTCAACTACCGTGAGTTTCCGGTCGGCATACCGAGCCCGCAGGTGCAGAAGTTGCTCGCTGACTTTCGCCCCGATGTGTTGCACGCAGCCTCGCCGTTTCTGCTCGGCGCCCAGGGCATCAGCGCCGCCAACCGGCTCGACATTCCCTCGGTCGCGATCTTTCAGACGGATGTCGCCGGCTACGCGCACCGAAACCACCTCGGCCCCGCCACGGCCCTGGCCTGGCGGTTCGTGAAGTGGGTGCACGAGGGCGCCACCCGCACTCTCGTTCCGTCGTCGTCGTCGATGGCTGCCCTGTTGCGCCTCGGCGTTCCCGGCCTGGCGATGTGGACTCGCGGAGTCGATCTCGCCGGGTTCCACCCGAATCTGAAGAATGACCCGGCGGTCGCCGCCCTGCGGGAACGAATTGCACCGCAGCACGAAGCACCCACGGGCTATGGCGCTGAGCCTGACGTGATTGTCGGGTATGTCGGCCGCATGGCCCCGGAGAAGCAGGTGGAGCGACTGCGTGCGCTGCGCGGGGTGCCGGGCATCCGTTTGGTTCTCGTCGGAGACGGGCCAAGCGTCCCGTCCATTCGGCGCGCTCTCTCGGGCATGCCCGTCACCTGGCTGGGACGCCTGTCGGGCCGCGAACTTGCCGTTGCCTACGCGAGCTTTGACGTGTTCGTGCACGCGGGCACCGAGGAAACCTTTGGTCAGACGCTGCAGGAGGCGCACGCCGCCGGCCTGCCCGTGGTGGCCCCGCACGCTGGCGGACCGATCGACCTCGTGACGCACGGCGTGAACGGCTACCTGTTTCGACCGGACGACGACCACGACCTGCGGCACTGGGTGTGCCAGCTCGCACGGGACCCGATGTTGCGGGCACGCATGGGCGAAGCCGGGCGTCGCGCAGTGCTTGGGCGCTCCTGGCCGACGGTCTGCGCCGAACTGGTCGAGTACTACGAGCAAGCCGTCGACGAGCGACTGGCCGTGCGCGCCGGCACGCACGTCCCGCCCTCGATGCAACGTTAGGGCTACCTAACTGACACGAGCGGGCGGCGCGCTTGTAGAATAATGGCATGTGCTTATAGCGCATTCTCGGTCTCATTAGAGAGCCATTATTCAGCCAGGGAGGGTTGTTCATGCCACAGACGGCAGGAACCCTAGATTCTCAGCAGAAGACGACGTCACGTCGCCCCGCCGGCACCCTGTATCGGGGTAACACGGGGATGTGGTCGTGGGTATTGCACCGCATCACGGGCGTCGCGATTTTCTTCTTTCTGCTCGTTCATATTCTCGACACGGCGCTGGTGCGGGTCAGTCCCGAAGCGTACAACGCGGTTATCGCGCAGTACCAGACGCCGATCATGGGCCTCGGTGAGGTCGCACTCGTCGGAGCCATCGTGTTCCACGCGTTCAACGGGCTGCGGATCATTTTGATCGACTTCTGGAACGCCAAGTACCAGCGGGTGCTGTTCTACGTCGTCATCGGCCTGTGGGTCGTCACCATGCTGGGCTTCGTGCCGCGCCACCTCATCAACGTCTTCAGCCACTAGGGGGCGACATTATGACTTCAACAATCGAAGCTCCCCGCAGCCCATACAGCCGCTCCACCAAGAAGAGCGGTGTCAACTGGGAAAAGTGGGGCTGGATCTACATGCGTGTCTCCGGCGTCGTGCTGGTCGTGCTCATCTTCGGCCACCTGTTCGTCAACCTCATGATCGGTGAGGGCGTCAGCGCCCTGAACTTCGCGTTCGTGGCCGGCAAGCTGACCAACCCGTTCTGGATGGTCTGGGACGTCATCATGCTCTGGCTCGCCCTGATTCACGGCGGCAACGGTATGCGCACCCTGGTCAATGACTACGCGACCTCGCGAATCAGCCGCGGCATCCTCAAGGTTGCCATTCTGGTCAGTGTTGTCTCGCTGATCGTGCTCGGCACCCTCGTGGTGTTCACCTTCGATCCCTGCCCCGCCGGTGCGCCCGCCGACCTCGTCGCCTCGTTCTGTAAGTCCCTCTAGGAGCTGCACACACACATATGACTTCTTCCACTTCACCCGCCGTTCCCAATCCGGCTCCGGAGTCCACCGTCGTAGACGGCGTGCACTACCACCAGCACGACATCGTCATTGTGGGAGCGGGTGGGGCAGGTATGCGTGCCGCCATCGAAGCCGGCCCCCACGCCAGCACAGCGGTCATCTCCAAGCTCTACCCGACGCGTTCGCACACCGGTGCGGCTCAGGGCGGCATGGCTGCGGCCCTGGCCAACGTCGAGGAAGACAACTGGGAATGGCACACCTTCGACACGATCAAGGGCGGTGACTACCTGGTCGACCAGGACGCCGCCGAGATTCTGGCCAAGGAAGCCATCGACGCGGTCATCGACCTCGAGAACATGGGCCTGCCGTTCAACCGCACGCCGGAGGGCAAGATCGACCAGCGTCGTTTCGGCGGCCACACCCGCGACCACGGTAAGAGCCCGGTTCGCCGCTCCTGCTATGCCGCCGACCGCACCGGTCACATGATTCTGCAGACGCTCTACCAGAACTGCGTCAAGCGCGGCATCAACTTCTTCAACGAGTACTACGTGCTCGACCTCGTCATGACCAACGTCGACGGCGTCGACCAGCCATCGGCCGTGGTCGCCCTCGACCTGTCGAGCGGCGAGTTGCACGTCTTCCAGGGCAAGGCGTTCATCTTCGCCACCGGCGGTTTCGGCAAGATCTACAAGACCACCTCGAACGCGCACACCCTCACCGGTGACGGCGTCGGTATCGTCTGGCGCAAGGGCCTTCCGCTCGAGGACATGGAGTTCTTCCAGTTCCACCCGACCGGCCTGGCCGGGCTGGGCATCCTCTTGACCGAGGGAGCCCGCGGTGAGGGCGCCATTTTGCGGAACGCCTCCGGTGAACGCTTCATGGAACGCTACGCGCCGACCATCAAGGACCTCGCCCCGCGTGACATCGTCTCGCGCTGCATGCTCAAAGAGGTCGCTGAGGGTCGCGGCGCCGGGCCGGAGAAGGACTACCTGTACCTCGACTGCACGCACCTCGGCAAGGAACTGCTCGAGACCAAGCTGCCCGACATCACCGAGTTCGCCCGCACCTACCTCGGCGTTGACCCGGTCACCGAACCGGTGCCGGTCATGCCGACCGCGCACTACGCGATGGGCGGAATCCCCACCAACGTGAAGGCCGAAGTCTGGCGCAACAACGAAGAGGTCGTTCCCGGCTTGTACGCCGCCGGCGAATGCGCCTGCGTCTCGGTGCACGGCTCCAACCGCCTCGGCACCAACTCGCTGCTGGACATCAACGTGTTCGGAAAGCGTGCCGGCAACAACGCGGTCGAGTACGTCAAGACGGCCTCGTTCACGCCCCTGCCGGAAGACCCGGCCAAAGAGGTGCGCGAACTGCTGGAAGGCATCCGCTCATCGACTGGAACCGAACGCATTGCCGTGCTGCGTAAGATTCTGCAGGAGGAGATGGATAAGAAGGCCCAGGTGTTCCGCACCGACGAGTCCCTCGCCGAGGTCACCGAGACCATCCACCTGCTGCGTGAGCGGTACAAGAACATCGGTGTGCAAGACAAAGGCCGACGGTTCAATACCGACCTGCTCGAGGCGGTCGAACTGGGTTTCTTGCTCGACCTCGCTGAGGTTGTCGTCTACTCCGCCCGCAACCGCAAGGAAAGCCGCGGCGGACACCAGCGTGAGGATTACCTCGTGCGCGACGACGAGAACTACCTCAAGCACACCATGGCCTACCTCAAGGGTGACGCCATGAGCGCGGATGCCGCCGACCACATCAAACTCGACTGGAAACCGGTTGTCATCACCCGTTACCAGCCGATGGAGAGGAAGTACTAGTGAGTTCCGCCACGATTGATCAGAAGCCCATCGTTCCCGAGGAGATCAAGTCCTTCACGGTGACGCTCATTATTCGTCGGTTCAACCCGGAGGTCGACGACGAGCCGCACTGGCAGGATTTCGATGTGCAGCTGTACCCGACCGACCGCGTGCTCGACGCGCTGCACAAGATCAAGTGGGAACAAGACGGATCGCTGACCTTCCGCCGCTCGTGCGCACACGGCATCTGCGGCTCGGACGCCATGCGCATCAACGGCCGCAACCGTCTGGCCTGCAAAACGCTCATGAAAGACCTCGACGTCACAAAGCCCATCTACGTGGAGGCCATCAAAGGCCTGCCGTTGGAGAAGGACCTCATCGTCGACATGGAGCCGTTCTTCGACTCGTTCAAGGCGGTGCAGCCGTTCCTCATGAACAGCGTCACCCCGGTCAAGGGCAAGGAACGCATCCAGACGGTCGCCCAGCGCGCCCGTTTCGACGACACCACGAAGTGCATTCTGTGCGCAGCATGCACGTCGAGCTGCCCGGTCTTCTGGACCGACGGCCAGTACTTCGGCCCGGCCGCGATCGTCAATGCGCACCGCTTCATCTTCGACTCCCGCGATGAGAATGCGGCCGTGCGCCTGGACATTCTCAACGACAAGGAGGGCGTGTGGCGTTGCCGCACGACCTTCAACTGCACGGAGGCCTGCCCCCGCGGCATCCAGGTGACCCAGGCCATCTCCGAGGTCAAGCAGGCCATCATGCGCGGCAAGGCGTAACTGTCATCGAGGCCCGCTGGCGGGCCTCGATCTCATTCACCCCAATCGTGACACCGTGGCCGACGGTCACTTTCAGTCTACGTATTGAGGGAAAAGCGCAAGGGGTCGCTGCGAATGAGTTCGAGGCCGCGGTGGACTGCGCCCAGCCCGACGGCGCGAGCGCCCAGCGGAGAAGCTACGAGCGTTGGAACCTGACCGTGCATGAACGCCGCCAGAATGGGCTCGGCCCGCTCAATCAGTATGTCCGCAGCCGGCGCAATGGCCCCGCCGATGATGATGCGTTCTGTGTCCAACAGGCCACCAAGCACCGCGCACACCCGGGCGAGACGCGCTGCTAACCGGTCGACGATACCCACTGCGGTCGCATCGCCAGCTCGAGCGGCCGCGAACACGTCCAAAGCTTCCACCTGCCCCGTGGCGAGCGGACTCGTGATCGGGATTGTGCCCTTGAGCCGTGCCGCGTCAGTCCAGGCCACCGCGAGACGACCCAGTCCATCGGCCGATCCAACGCCATCGACGAGGTCGAGCAGGTGAAGCTCGCCGACTCCACCCCGGGCGCCCCGCACGAGAGCGCCGTTCGCCATGACCCCCGCACCGAACCGGGCTCCGGAGAGTAGATTCACAAAGGAGGACACCCCGACTCCTGCCCCGATCGCGCCCTCTGCAATTGCCGCCAGGTTGGCGTCGTTCTCCACCACGACGCTCCAGCCACGCTGGCCGAACAGCTCTGCGAAACCCGGATTCATCCGTGCCCAGAAGCCGTCATCTCCCCGCGGTGACACCCCGTTTTCATCCGTGGGTGCAGGAACGCCGATGACTGCGGCGAGCACGGATCGCTCCGATGCGCCGGCGCCGTCGACGGCCAGATTCACGGCCCTTTCCACGGCGCGCCGCCGCTCGAGAGCGCTGTCAGATCGAGGGGTGATCGGCTCGGGCGAGGAACCCAGCACGCTACCTTGCAGGTCGGTAACCCAGGCCGAAACATGATGTTGGCCTGCGTCGACCGCGACAACGTGGGCAGCGCTGCTGCGGAAAGCGTAACGCCTCGCTGGCCGGCCTTTGCTGTACGCCCCGGCCTCGCGGGTGTCACTCAATTCGTGAATCCACCCCTTCACGATGAGCTCGTCACATACCCGTAAAACGGTTGACCTGGTCAGCCCGGAGGCAACGATTGCGTCGCTCGCGGTGAAGGCACCCGTGTCCCAGGCAAACTGCACGACTCGTCCGGCGTTAATACGTCGCAGCAATTGCGTCGACACCGCGCCAAGTGATTGCTCCATTGATGTGACTTTACCGATCCTGGAAACGAAACTGGTTTTTTCGAACTAAATCTATATCCTAGATTTAGTACTGGTTGTTTATCGGCCGGTGCGCTGCGATCCATCTAGGAGACAAAGACGTGTTCTCGCAAATTCTCAACCCTCGACCTCTCAGCAGACGGTCCGTGCTTGGTGGTGCTGCCGCTGCAGCTGTCAGCCTCGGCCTGAGTGCGTGTACACCCGCCCGTTTTGGATCCGGTGTTACCGAGATAACGTTCCACCAAAGTAAGCCGGAGGTCATCGGCTACTTCGACGAGGTGATCGAGAATTTTCACGCAGCCCAGAATCGCATTCGCGTGGTGCACGATTTCTCGTCCAACCTTTCGGCCGGCTTCGTGCGGAGCAACCCACCTGACCTCGGCTGCCTGAACTACAACTTCGAGATCGCGCGTTACGTCGAGCACGGTGCGCTGAGTGACCTATCCGACCTGCCCGAGGCGAAGCGGATCAACGCCGACCTTGTGCCGTTGATCGAACAGACCGCGACCTATCCCGGGCGTACGAGCGTTATTCCTTACTCCTTCATGGCGGCGGGTGTGCTCTACAACCGGCAGATCTTTGCCGAACAGGGTCTCACTGTGCCCACCACGTGGAGCGAGTTCATCGCCGTGTGCGACGCACTCACCGCAGCGGGTATCACTCCGATCTACGGCACCTTCAAGGACCCTTGGACCGTGTCACAGGGGCTCTTCGACTACACGGTGGGCGGAAGCGTCGACGTTGCATCGTTGTTCAACGAACTTGAATCGCTGGGGACCAACGTTGGCCCGTCATCATCCGTGTCGTTTGAGAAGGCTCTGGCCCATCCGATGAAGCTCATGGTTGAGCTTGCCGCCTACGCGAACGCAGATGCCAACAGCCGCAGTTACGGCGACGGCAACCTCGCTTTCGCCAACGGCGAGGCCGCCATGTATTTTCAAGGACCCTGGGCGCTGAGCGAGATCGCCAAAACCGCTCCTGATCTGCCCGTTGGGGCGTTCCCTCTGCCGATGACAGAAGTGGCCGCCGACCGCAAGATCCGAGTTAACGTCGACCTTGCCCTGTGGATTCCGGAGGCATCTACCAAGAAGGCCGCAGCGCGGGAGTTTCTTGCGTACCTGATGCAACCAGAAATTATCAACGCCTATAACGCCGTCAACAACGCCTTCGGCGTCACAACGGATGCCCCGCCCGTCACCCATCCCACTCTGGTCGACTTACAGCCGTTCTATGACGACGCCGCGTTCTCCCTGGGCGCTTCACAGCTGGTTCCCCAGAGCATCCCCGTGCAAAATTATGCGCAGGCAATGGTACTCGGCGACGATCCTGCCGCAACGCTGCGCACCCTCGACGCCGACTGGGCGCGACTCGCCTTCCGTTCCTGACCGACAACGAAGGACATCCCATGGCCATCTCACTCCATGCCCGGGCGAAGAGCCCCGGCACTGCGGTCCCCCACACCGGCTCGAAGTCGGCGCGTGCCGACCATGTCGACCCGACTTTCCACTTATTCCTTTTTCCGACCCTGGTGCTGTTCACGCTCGCGATCACCCTGCCAGCACTCATGGGTATTTTCTTCAGTTTCACCGACTCGATCGGCTTCGGGGAGTGGAGTTTCACCGGCTTCACGAACTATGTCGCCCTGTTCTCCGATCCGGCCGTACTCAACTCCTACGGTTTCACGATCGGGCTGGCATTAGTGACGGTGATACTCGTCAATATCATCGCATTCCTGCTCGCGATTGCCCTCACCGCTCGCATCCGCGGCACGGTCGCCCTGCGCGCCGTGTTCGTCTTGCCCATGGTGGTATCAGGCATCATCATTGCATTCGTCTTCAATTTCTTGTTCTCTAACTCGCTGCCGGCCTTCGCTGAGTCGATCGGATTCGCGCCCCTGGTCGGCAGCATGCTCTCTGACCCGGACTTGGCGTGGATCGCCATCGCGCTCGTAACCGCGTGGCAGGCGATACCGTCGGCACTGCTGATCTACATCGCTGGTGTCCTGTCGATTCCTGGTGATGTTCACGAGGCAGCGTCGCTCGACGGGGCGTCGGCGTGGGCGCAACTGCGATTGATCACCCTTCCGCTCATTTCCGGCTACGTCCTCATTAATCTGGTCATCGGCTTCAAGAACTTTCTGAATGCCTATGACATCATTTTCGGCCTGACTAACGGGGGTCCAGGGACCTCGACGAGAAGCATCGCGATGGTGATCTTTTCCGGATTCACCAGCGGCGACTACGCGTATCAGATGGCCAATGCCACGATCTTCTTTCTGATCGCCCTCGTGATTGCCCTCATCCAAGTGCGCCTCACCCGCGGAAAGGCGGCCTTCTGATGACTAGCCAGTTGCTGATTGCTCCCACCGAGACCGTTTGGCGCAGCACCGATTCCGACCAGGTCAGGCCGCGTCGGCGTAACCGCAAAAAGCGTCCGCGGCTCACGCTCACACTCGTGCTCGTACTCTGTTCCCTCGCGGTGCTCGCACCGCTCTATGTGACCGTGTCGATGGCTTTCAAAACGACGGCACAAGCCGTCAACGGGAACGCATTCTCACTTCCGTCACCATTTTCGGTCGATGGATTCCTCGCCGCCTGGAGTCTCACCGACTTTCCGCGTGGCTTCGCCATCTCGGTGTTCGTCACCGCGATCACAGTGCTCGGCACGATTCTGCTCAGCGCTCTCGCCTCCTATGCAATCTCGCGCAATTGGCACCGTCGCTTCTTTCGCTGGTCGTTCTACTATCTCCTCGCAGCGATGTTCCTGCCTTTCCCCGTTCTCGCCCTGTCCCAGGTCACCCTCACCGGACTCGTCGGGCTGGACAACCCGATCGGCGTGGCCATCCTGCACGTCATGTTTCAGCTGTCGTTCAGCATCCTGCTCTTCACGGCTTTCCTCCGGTCACTCCCCGAGGAGCTCGAAGAAAGCGCGCGGCTCGATGGGGCGACGACGGGGCAGGTCTTTTGGAGAATCGTGTTTCCGCTTTTGGCACCGATGAGCGCTACCGTCGGAATTTTCGCGTTCCTCGTGTCGTGGAACGACTTCATGATGCCATCGCTCATCACGTCCGATCCGTCGCTACAGACTCTCCCCGTTCTGCAAAGCATCTTCCAGACGCAGTTCAGCAACAACTACAACGTTGCGTTCGCCTCATACCTCCTCGCACTGGCTCCCGCAATCATCGTCTACCTCTTCACGCAGCGCTGGGTGATGTCCGGAGTCACGCAAGGTGCCATCAAATAACGACCTGACCAACCACCCCTCACAAAGGAAATCATGACCAACGTCCTCGATGCCCAACCCGACACGATCGATGCCAACAGCGCCGCCGCCTGGTGGCGACAGGCGGCCGTTTACCAGATCTACCCACGCTCATTCGCGGATTCGAACGGCGACGCCATCGGCGATCTGCCCGGCATCACGACGCGGGTTCCCTATCTTCAGACCCTTGGCGTGGACGCGGTCTGGCTCAGTCCGTTCTATCCATCCGCCCTCGCCGACGGCGGCTACGACGTCGACGACTACCGCGACGTCGACCCCAAACTGGGAACCCTCGCCGATTTCGACGACATGGTCACGGCCCTCCATGACGCCGGGTTGCGCCTCATCGTCGATATCGTGCCCAACCACACGTCAAACCGACACGAATGGTTCCGCGAGGCGCTGGCGTCACCCCGCGGATCAGCGGCCCGCGCTCGATACATCTTCCGCGACGGCCTCGGCACAAACGGTACTCAGCCACCCGCCGATTGGACGTCCACGTTCGGCGGCCCGGCGTGGGAACCAGTTGGTGACGGCCAGTGGTACCTGCACTACTTCGCGCCGGAACAACCCGACCTTAATTGGAAAAACAGCGAGGTGCGAGCAGATTTCGTGCACACACTGCGATTTTGGTCGGATCGGGGTGTCGACGGCTTCCGTATCGATGTTGCACACGGTCTCGCGAAAGATCTCCCCCAGTCGCTACCGTCACAGGCCGACCTCGACGCCCCGCACGAAGCTGGGTCGCATCCCATGTGGGACCGTGACGACGTGCACGATATCTATGCCGAGTGGCGCACGGTGTTCAACTCCTATGATCCTCCTCGCACCGCCGTCGCGGAGGCGTGGGTCATCCCTTCCCGCCGCGCCCGCTATGCCAGTGCAGAAGGTCTCGGGCAGGCCTTCAACTTCGACCTCCTCGAAGCTGATTTCGACGCCACGGCGTTCCGCGATGTCATCACATTCAACCTCGAGCTGGCTGCAGAGTCTGGCTCGTCGACGACGTGGGTATTCTCCAATCACGACGTCGTCCGCCACGCGACGCGTTATGGCCTACCTCCCCGTGCCGGAAGTACCGTGAAACAAGGCACGGAATGGCTACTCAGCGGCGGAACAACGCCGGCCCTCGACGCCGAACTCGGACTTCGCCGAGCTCGAGCAGCCACACTGCTCGAACTGGCGCTGCCGGGATCTTCCTACCTGTATCAAGGAGAAGAACTCGGCTTGCCCGAGGTCGCCGATATCCCAGCCAAAGACCGCCAGGACCCCGTGTTCTTTCGGAGTCAGGGTATCGATGTCGGACGCGACGGATGCCGCGTTCCGCTGCCCTGGTCGAAGACGGGTCCCTCATTCGGATTCGGTACCGGTGCCGCGCACCTACCCCAACCGGCATGGTTCCACGGCCTGTCCGTGGAGGCACAGGAACACGACACGAATTCAACGCTGGCCCTGTACCGCCGAGCGCTCGAGCTGCGCCGCGAGTTCCAGACGGACGAGTGTCTCGAGTGGCTCGACACCGAGCTGCCCGAGGTTTTGGCGTTCAGCCGGCCAAACGGGTGGACCAGCGTGACCAACTTCGGCGTCATACCGGTCGCGCTGCCAGAGGGCACCGTCCTTTTGACCAGCTCGCCCCTGACTGCTGGATTACTTCCCGGCGCAGCGACCGCTTGGCTTCTCCGGTAGGACACCCACGCACTGCCGGGCGCGTCAGTCACTCTTCGCTGGTGAACGAGGCTTCCTCGTCGTTAAGCTAAAGCTCGTGAAAGAGTTTCTGGCGCGCATCCAAGCGTGGCGTCCGGTGCGGGTGATCACCCACTTCACCGACGTGGGTGGCGGCATCCTCGCCGGCGGGATGTCGTACCAGGCCATCTTCGCCATCTTCGCGGCAGTCTGGGTGGGGTTCTCCATCGCCGGCCTGTTTCTCACCGCGAATCAGGGCCTGCTGAACGCCCTGTACGCGATCATCAACCAGTCGGTTCCGGGCCTGATCGGCACCGACGCCATCATCGATCCAAAGGTACTCGCCACCGCTGGCGTACTCACCTGGACCGGCGCCATCGCCCTGGCGGGACTGCTCCTCACCGCCCTCGGCTGGCTCTCGACCACCGCACAGGCGGTGCGCACCGTCTTCGGAATGCCCCCACAAACCACATTCTTCATCTGGGTCAAACTGCGCGAGCTCGGCCTGGGGCTGGTCTTCGGGCTCGCCCTGGTCGTGTCGGCGCTCGTCTCCCTCGCGAGCACCGCGCTGCTCGGCGCCCTGTTTCGCCTCTTTCAGATTGCGCAGGATTCGTTCTTCTACGAGGCATCTGCTCGCGGCATCGGCCTGGCCGTCGTGCTCGTCATCGACACGCTCACCCTCGCCGGCCTGTTCCGGGTGCTGTCGCGGGTGCGCATTCCGGTGCGACGACTGTTCGCCGGGGCACTGCTCGGCGGTGTCGCCCTCGGACTCCTGAAAATTCTCGGTGGAGTGCTCCTCGGTGGCGCCAGCCGCAACCCGCTGCTGGCAACCTTCGCCGTGATCATCGGTCTGCTGGTCTGGTTCAACCTCGTGAGTTCCGTGACACTCATCGCCGCCTCGTGGATCGCGGTCGGCATGGCCGACGCGGGCATTCCGCCGCACACGTTGAGTGCCGATGAGGCCGCAGACCGGCAGGAGAAACGGATGCACGACGCCCTCCGGTTGACCGCGCAGGCCGAGCTCACGGCAGCCAAGGCCGACCTCGATGCGTCGCCGTGGTACGCCCGGTGGGCCGCCGGCCGTCGGCTGAAGGCGGCAAAAGCGCGGGTGGCCGAGTACGCCCTGGCCGATTCGGCAGATGCGCCCTAACTAGACTTGACCCATGTCTTCTGCCAAACCGCTCCGCATTGCCAGCATCAACACAAACGGGGTACGAGCCGCGTACCGCAAGGGAATGGGCGACTGGCTGAACCAGCGCGACGTGGACATTCTGGCCATCCAGGAGGTGCGCGCCTCGACCGAAGACCTCGAGGGGTTGCTCGGGCCGGACTGGAATATTCTGCACGACGCCGCCACCGCCAAGGGCCGGGCCGGTGTCGCCCTCGCCAGCCGGGCGGGCGCATCCATTCACCGGGTTGCTCTCGGCGCCGAAGAGTTCGACAGCGCCGGCCGCTGGCTCGAAGCCGACTACGAGGTCGATGGCCAGATGATCACCGTCGTGAGCACCTACGTGCACTCCGGCGAGACCGACACCCCGAAGCAGATCGAGAAGTACAAGTTTCTCGACGCCATGTTAGCCCGGCTGCCCGAGCTGACCGAGCACAGCCCGCTCGCGCTCGTGCTGGGTGACCTCAACGTGGGCCACCGCACGCTCGACATCAAGAACTGGCGCGGCAACAAGAAGCACGCGGGTTTCCTGCCGGAGGAGCGGGAGTACTTCGACCGTATTCTCGGAAGCGAAGGCGACCCGCACTACAACGCGGGTGCCGGACTGGGCTGGGTCGACGTCGGACGTAGGTGGGCCGGAGAGGTCGAGGGGCCATACACCTGGTGGTCTCAGCGTGGCAAGGCTTTCGACACCGACACCGGATGGCGCCTCGACTACCAGCTCGCCAGCCCGCAGCTGGCGGCATCCGTTCTGAATTATGCGGTCGACCGGGCCGCTGCGTACGACCAGCGCTGGAGCGACCACTCCCCCGTCGTCGTCGACTATGACCTCGCGAAGGAAGCACACTCATGACCAAACCCCGCCTGTATTCGGGTATGCAGCCCTCGGCCGAGTCCCTGCAGATCGGCAACTACATCGGCGCGCTTTTGAACTGGAAGTCGCTGCAGCAGACGCACGACGCGTTCTTCTCCATCGTCGACCTGCATGCCATCACCGTCGCCCAGGAGCCGGCCAAGCTACGCGAGAACACGCGTGGCACAGCGGCCCAGTACATTGCGGCCGGTATCGACCCGTCGGCGTCAACACTGTATGTGCAGTCGCACGTCGCCGCGCACGCCCAGCTGGCCTGGGTGCTCAACACCATCACCGGGTTCGGTGAGGCGAGTCGCATGACGCAGTTCAAGGACAAGTCCGTGCGGCACGGCGCCGACGCGACGTCGGTTGGCCTGTTCGCCTACCCGACGCTGATGGCGGCGGATATCCTGCTGTACCAAACCGAGGTGGTGCCGGTCGGGGAAGACCAGCGCCAGCACGTGGAGCTCACCCGCGACCTCGCCCTGCGCTTCAACTCCCGGTTCGGCGACACCTTCACGATTCCCGAAGTGGCCATCGTGAAGGAGACCGCGAAGATCTACGACCTGCAGAATCCCACGTCGAAGATGAGCAAGTCGGCCGAGTCGCACGCCGGGGTCATCTGGCTGCTCGATGAGCCAGGGGTCACCAAGAAGAAGATCATGCGGGCCGTGACGGATGCCGACGGCGGTGTGGTCTTCGACCGCGAGAACAAACCGGGTGTGGCCAACCTGCTCACGATCTACTCCGTGCTCGCCGGCGAATCGATCGAGTCGATCGAGAGCGAATACGCTGGCCGCGGGTACGGCGACCTGAAAAAGGGGCTCGTCGAGGTGGTTCTGGGTACCTTCGATCCGATCCGCCAGCGCGTGACCGAGCTGCTGGATGACCCGGCCGAGCTCGACCGGGTTCTCGCGTCCAACGCGACCCGGGCCTCTGATGTTGCCAATGAGACCCTGGCCACCGTCTACGACCGCGTCGGCTTTCTCCCCCCTCGCTAATGCAGCCGTTCTCGCTCTCCTCCCCGCTGGTACTGCTTGATACGCCTGTCGTGGGAGACACCGCCCGGGTCTTCGAATACTGCCAGGACCCGCTCTTCGAACGCTACCTGACCGTTCCGTGGCCCTACAATCTGGAGCACGCTGAAGGATTCCTCGTTGAGTATGTCCCCTCCGGATGGATGTCGGATCGCGAATATACCTGGGCGTTGCGGGACCCGGCCGGGCCAGAACTGCAAGGCGTGATCTGCCTGCGCCTCAGCGGGGAATCCGTCGCGGCGGACGCATCCGTTCACCGGGTGGGCTCCATCGGCTTCTGGCTGGGCGCCCCGTACCGGGGCCGCGGCCTCATACTCGAAGCTCAGCGGCTCGTCGCCGATTGGGCGTTCGCGGCAGGAATCATCGACGTGCTGCACTGGGAATGCATGGTCGGAAACGTCGCGTCGGCCCGAGCGGCATGGAAGTCGGGATTTCGATATTCCGGCACGGGCCCATCCGTCACCGCCTACCGGGACGGAACCTTTCCTGACTCCTGGCACGGCCACCTCGCAGCCGGCGATGACCGCAGCCGGCAGCCCGGATGGCCAGCACCGGCCCTCGCCCGATGACCGTGCCGCGCGTCGTACTGTTCGACCTCGACGACACCCTGTTCGCTCACCGGGACGCGGTCGCTGCCGGTATTCTGCTACACCTCGACCGGGTCGGCGGTGCCTTCGCGACCGCCGACCGGAAAGCAGCGACGGTGCTGTGGAGTGCGCTCGAGGAGGAGCACTATCACTCCTACCTCGCAGGCGCTCTCACCTTTGCCGGCCAGCGCCGCGCCCGCGCCCAGGATTTCACGGCCTCGTTCGACATCGTGCTGACCGACGCCGAAGCAGATGCATGGTTTGACGAATATTTCGAAAGCTACCGGTCCCGGTGGCGGCTGCACGACGATGCGCTCCCCTGCTTCGATGCGCTGGCCGAGGTGATTCCCGCGGTGCGCTTTGGCCTCATCACGAATGGCGACCCGGTTTTTCAGGGCGAGAAGATTCGTCGCGTCGGCCTGGCTGACCGGTTCGAGCATGTCATCGCCTCGGGCGCGCTCAGCTTTGCCAAGCCCGACACGCGCATCTTCGAGCACGCCTGCGCGCTGTTTGGCGTGCCCGTCGAGGAGGCGGTTTACGTGGGAGATCGGCTGCGCACGGATGCCCTGGGCGCGGCCGCTGCGGGGCTGACGGGGGTCTGGCTGGACCGCGCCGGCGCATCCGCTGCCGCCGTTGCCGATGGCGTTAGTGTTGCCGATGGCGTTGGCGTTGGCGTTGGCGTTGCCGATGGCGTTGGCGTTGGCGTTGGCGACACAGACGATGCCGCACGCCTCGGAGTTCTCCGCATCGACACTCTCGCCAGCCTGCCGGGCCTATTTGCCGCCCTCCCGGGCGCATAACTCCTGCAAATTGCAGCCTGCGCTCGATAAGGCCTCAAATTGCGGGCCTTCTGCTTGAGTCATTCGAAATTTGCAGGAGTTATGCGCCGCGGATGCCGCTTGTCTGGGCGGCAGTGAAGACTCGGGAGCTCCCATACCGGCAAATGTCGACGAGCTTCTGAATTGCCCGAAGCACGCCCTCCGGATCGAACATGATGTCCTGATACAGCACGCGGAGCGTCACATAGCCGAGGGTTGCCAGCAACCGGTCTCGGGTGCGGTCGCGAATGTGCTCCTCCCAGGCTTTGTGATGACTCTGGCTGTCCGCCTCAACGACGACACAGCCCTCGACCAGGACATCGACGCGGCCGACCCGGTCGATGTGCACCTGAATGTCACAGCGGTACCCGGCGGACCGGAACAGGTCGCGTAGAACGGACTCCTGGCCGGCATCCACTCGCGCATCGATGCGAGACCGCAGCCCGCCATGCTTATCGGGGACATGGGCGAAGATCTCATCGAGATCAGCTTCCCGAATCTTATGCTCGTGCAGGGCTGTGTCGAGCGCCGCGAGAGCGAAGCGAGGTTCCTGACACTGGATGATCTGGGCGAGGGCGTCGCGGGGCCCAACGCAGTACTCGGTGCCATCAGTTCTGTCGATGAGCGGCCACCAGTGCAGCTCGACGCCGTCCCGCGGGGCGGCCGCCAGCGGAACGTGACGACTTTGGGGACTGCGCAGACGGGAGCCCTCCCGCCGGATATGCACGTGGGTGAATTGCGAGTCGAAGGCAAAGAAGCCAATCTCCCGGGCCGCCGAAACGCAGGCTTCGCGCCCACCGATGCGAACCGCCTCAAGGGTGTGGCGATCGGTTCCCGGCAGAGCGTAGTGATCGCGGCGGACTCGGATGAGCGTATTGCTACGCACTGCAGCCGTGATGTGTTTGGCTCGCATGCCGCTGTTCAATAGGTCTTGTCGGCTGACGATGCGGCACTGGCCAGCGAAGGAGGTCAGAAATGGGTTCATGCAGACGATCGTCGTCATTTTCCACTCACGAAGACCACCCCGCATGCAATCTGGGGACAGCAATCCAGCCGCCTGTGCATAACTCTTCCGTGCTTACTTTTCCGTGATTACTCTTTCGTGTCGTACCTCTCGCCTAAGCGCATAACTCCTGCAATCTCCGCACTCGTCCGCAATCTAACCCGGAAGGACTCGGGTCGGCCGGACGGAGAGACCAAATTGCAGGAGTTACGCGATTGGGCTATCCCGGAGTGACAACGATCACCCAGAAGGGCGATCGAGCCGTGTTGACCGATCACCGATCACCGATCACGGATCACCGGCAATCACCGAGGCATAACTCCTGCAGATTGCACTCGCTGTTTCTACGGACCGCGAAAACACGGACCTCCGAAAATTTAACGCGACAAATTGCAGGAGTTATGCGCCCCGGGAAAGGGGAAGTGGCCGGGCTGGGAGAGAGGTGTGAACTACTTCACGTCCTCGTCGACCCAATCGAGGGTCTTCGTGACGGCCTTCTTCCAGTTGCGCAGGAGACGAGCAGCTTCCTTTGGCTCCATGGATGGCTCCCAGCGGGCGTCTTCCTGCCAGTTGGAGCGCAGGTCGTCGAGGTCGCTCCAGAAGCCCACAGCGAGGCCGGCCGCGTAGGCGGCGCCGAGCGCGGTGGTCTCGGCGACGACCGGGCGCACGACGGGCACGCCGATGATGTCGGCCTGGAACTGCATGAGCAGGTCGTTGACCGTGGCACCACCGTCGACCTTGAGCTCGGTCAGCGGCACCCCGGAGTCCGCGTTGACCGCGTCGAGCACCTCTCGCGTCTGATAGGCGATGGCCTCGAGCGCCGCCCGGGCGATGTGACCCTTGTTCACGTAGCGGGTGAGTCCAACGAGCGCGCCGCGCGCGTCCGACCGCCAGTACGGCGCGAACAGGCCCGAGAAGGCCGGCACGAAGTAGGCCCCACCATTGTCGTCGACTGTCTTGGCGAGGTCTTCGATCTCGGAGGCGTCCTTGATGATGCCGAGCTGGTCACGCATCCACTGTACGAGCGAGCCGGTCACCGCGATCGAACCCTCGAGCGCGTAGTGCACCGGGGCATCGCCGAGCTTGTACCCCACGGTGGTGAGCAGGCCGTTCTTCGAGTGGATGATCTCGGTGCCGGTGTTGAAGATCAGAAAGTTTCCGGTGCCGTAGGTGTTCTTCGCTTCGCCCTGGTCGAAAGCAGCCTGGCCGAAGGTCGCGGCCTGCTGGTCGCCGAGGATGCCGGCTATCGGTACCTCGCGCAGCAGGCTGTGTCCGCTTGCAGTGCCGTACACCTCGGAGGACGATTTGATCTCGGGCAACATCGACTTCGGCACATTGAAAATGCTGAGAATCTCGTCATCCCACTGCAGAGTTTTGAGGTCCATGAACATGGTGCGGCTCGCATTGGTGACGTCGGTCGCGTGCACGCCGCCCTCGGTGCCGCCGGTCAGGTTCCACAGCACCCAGGAATCGGTGGTGCCGAACAGAAGGTCGCCGGCATCCGCTTTAGCGCGTGCTCCCTCGACGTTTTCCAGGATCCAGACGATCTTGGTCCCGGAGAAGTACGTGGCCAGCGGCAGGCCGACGGTCGACTTGAACCGATCGACGCCGCCATCCGCTGCCAACCGGTCGACGATCGGCTGGGTACGGGTGTCCTGCCAGACGATGGCGTTATAGACGGGCACGCCGGTGGTCTTGTCCCAGACGACGGCGGTTTCGCGCTGGTTGGTGATGCCGACGGCTTCGATATCGTGGCGGGTGATATTCGCCTTCGACAGCGCCTGCCCGATGGCCTCACGGGTGTTGTCCCAGATTTCCTTCGGGTCATGCTCAACCCAGCCGGCCTGCGGCAGGATCTGTTCGTGCTCAAGCTGACCGGTTGAAATAATCGACCCGGCCTTGTCGAAGATGATCGCGCGGGAGCTCGTGGTCCCCTGGTCGATGGCGAGAACGTACTTGGCCATGTGTAACTCCTTTGTTGTTCCAGGTAAGAAATACGGTGTTGAAACGATAACGCAAGCGGATGCCGCAGACTGCGTCGGAAGGCTTAGCCCAAAACCGGCAGCAGCACGCCCGATGATGCTCCGGCGAGCACACCGCCGATGATAGGTCCGAGAACCGGAACCCACGAGTAGGACCAGTCGCTGCCGCGCTTGCCCTTGATCGGCAGCAGGAAGTGCGCGATGCGGGGACCGAGGTCACGTGCGGGGTTGATAGCGTACCCGGTCGGCCCACCGAGCGAGGCACCGATGGCGATCACGAGCAGCGCCACCGGCAGCGCGCCGAGCGCGGCGAGCCCGCCAGCATCGCCGTTGCGGCCGAATCCGATGACGACGAAGACGAGCACGAAGGTGCCGATGATCTCGGTGACGAGGTTCCACCCGTAAGAGCGGATGGCCGGCCCGGTCGCGAAGACACCGAGCTTGTTTGCCGCGTCCGGCTCCTGGTCGAAGTGCGGCTTGTAAGCGAGCCAGACCACGACGGCACCGAGAATAGCGCCGATCATCTGCGCGCCAATATAGGCGAGCGTCGACGCGACATTGACCGGAACGCCGGATCCGAAGGTATCAGCCCCACTCGCGACAAGGCCGAGCGTGACGGCGGGGTTCAGGTGGGCACCGGAGTTGTACGCGGCGATCACACCGGCATAGACCGCGAGGCCCCAGCCGATCGTGACCATGAGAAAGCCACCGCCGAAGCCCTTGTTCTTGGCGAGCGCGACGTTGGCCACAACGCCACAGCCGAGTAATACGAGGATGGCCGTTCCCACGACCTCTGACATAAAGACGACACCGAGATTGTCCACATTGACCTTTCAGATGGAGTGCTGTTCACCGCACCCAACAGTGTTGTTGAGTCCGGCTGTCGTGCGTGATGTCTAAAACGTAGCGGCGACCGGGCCGGAGCGAGCAGGTTTCTCGTGCACGTTCGTGCAGATTGTCAATAATCGTCAGTCTGAGCGGGTCAGTCGATCAGAACACCGGCTTCGGCAACCGGGGCGAGGTCGACCCCGTGCACGTCCATCAGGGTGGTGCGGGCCAGCTCGATCTCTTCAGCGCGGCGTGCGGCATTCCAGCCGAGAACAGGGGCGACAACGCGGGCGATCTCCTCGATCAGAGGAGTGGTCACGGCGCCGACGAAGGCCATGCTGGTGCGGCGCAACAGCACGTCACTCAGCCGCACGACGCCCTCGAACCCGGCCAAGAACTCGATTTCACGCCGCGTGTAGTCGGTGTCGTGCGCGAGGGGGGCATCCGTTGGACCGACCGGATCGATGAGAAAGTCGATGACCTCGCTCGCTCTGGTACCGTAGCGGGCGAGCAGGGCTGCGGCGCGATCGGTGCCCACCTCGTCGCCGTGGGCTGTGACCCAAACCAGGCGGGCGGCATCCGTTGCCGGCCAGTCGCGGCCGCCACCAATAGCGAGCCCCTCGGTAGAAACCGTGCGCGGCAGGCCGAGCAGTTTCAGGATGTCCGTGCTCAGGTTCTCAGCGAGGGCTCGGAAGGTGGTCCACTTACCGCCGATCAGGCTGAGCAGGGTGCCATCAGCGGCGTCGGTGCGGGGCAGCGGACGGGACTCGATGCGGTAGTCACGGGAGACGAAACCCGGTGTTTCATCGTCGTGTCGCGGTAGCGGACGCACGCCGGCGAAGCGGAACACAATGTGCGAACGATCGACCGGTACCGTTGGAAAAACGTGCGCGACCAGATCGAAGAAGTAATCGATCTCGTCTTCGGTGCAGCGAATGGGCTGGGTGATGTCGTGCTCGAGGTCGGTGGTGCCGACGAGAACGCGGCCCTTGAGCGGGTAGATCAATACGATGCGGCCGTCTTCGTGCTCGAAGAAGATCTCTCGGCCTCCCGTCGCCGCGAGTAGTTGCGGATTGTCGAGCACGACGTGGGAACCCTTGGTGCCGCCCATGAAAGTGCTCGGCTGGCCGAGAGCGTCATTGGTCAGGTCGGTCCACGGCCCGCTCGTGTTGACGATGATATCTGCTCGAAAGGAGAATTCTTCGCCAGTGATGCTGTTGCGAAGCAGCACACCGTTTTCCGTTATGCCGGCCGCTTCGACATAGTTGGCGGCGCGAGCGTGCGGGCCGGCGTCGAGGCCGTCGCGCAGCACGTCGAGGGCGAGGCGTTCGGGGTCGTGCATGGCGGCGTCGTAGTAGGTGGCCGTGTACTTCAGGCCTGGGTTCAGCAGCGGCAGGGCGGCGAGTGCCTTGGTACGGCCTCTGAATTCGTGTCGGGGTACCGATCCGCCGTCACGGGAGAAGGCGTCGTAGATCATCATGCCGATTTTGATGAGCATCGCGCCGCGCTCGACGTGCTTGGCGCCCTGCTTGTGAGTGAGGAAACGCAGCGGTGCGGCCATCACGCCCGAAAAGGTCGAGAAGATGGGGATGGTCGTCTGCAATGGCTTCACGTAGTGCGGCGCGATCTTGAGCAGGCCGTTGCGTTCCTCGACCGACTCCTTGACCAGGCGAAACTCGCCATTTTCGAGATAGCGCACGCCGCCGTGAATCATGTGCGAGCTGGCCGACGAGGCGCCGGAGACGTAATCGTTCTTCTCAACGATGACCACGTCGACGCCCTGCAGGGCTAGATCACGAAAGGTAGCGATGCCGTTGATACCGGCACCGATGATGAGCACCTGGGCGCTCGGGCGATCGGCGATTGCGGTGGAAGTCTGTGAGTTGAGGAACGACATTGTTGTCACCTTTGTCTCGGGGATTGCCCGATAATCTGCACGGGGCAAACCGTATGAATAGATGTAGTCTGACAGTCCGACACAATTTCTCAACTGGATTGAACATACGTGCAAGGAGCCCCGAGATCTTCGACACCGATCCCGCACAGTCTGATCGCAGCCGCGACGCCCTCACCGCTGCGCACCTGTATTACATTCAGGACCTCACGATGGATGCCATCGCCCAAGAGCTGCACACCTCCCGTTCCTCGGTCTCTCGCCTGCTCAGCCACGCGCGCGAGACCGGCCTGGTCGATATTCAGATCAAGTCTCCCCTGGATGCCCCGAGTCACCTCGAGCAGCAGATCGAGGCTCGATTTCAGATCACCGCTCACGTCGTTCCGGTGCCGGACAGCGCGAGTGACGTCGATCGGCTCGAGCGTGTCGCCCTCTCGGTTGCACGGATTCTCGGTCAATACTTCGACTCAAACATGACTATGGGCATCGCCTGGGGTTCCACCATGAACGTGATCAGCCGGCACATCACCCCGAAGCAGACCCACAACTCGCAGATCGTGCAGCTGAACGGTGCCGGAAACATGCGCACCACCGGCCTGGGTTACGCGAGCGAAATTCTCGGCCGTTTCGGCACGGCGTTCGGCGCGCACGTGCAGCAGTTTCCGGTGCCCGCCTTTTTCGACGACCCGGCGACCAAGCACGCATTGTGGCGGGAGCGCAGCGTCAGTCGCCTGCTTGAGATGCAGGCCATCATGGACATCGCCTTATTCGGCCTCGGTTCTCCTTTCTCTGGAGTGGTCAGCCGCGTCTACGCAGGCGGCTACCTTGAACAGGCCGAATTCGATGCGCTCGGCGCAGCCGGCGTGGTCGGCGATGTGGCGACAGTGTTCTACCGCGCCGACGGCTCGGCCGACGGTATCGCTTTGAACGAGCGGTCCACCGGCCCGGACTTCACCATGCTGCGCCGCACGCCGCGCCGCATCTGCGTCGTGGCTGGCCGTTCCAAGCTCGCTAGTCTGCGCGGCGCCCTCGCCGCGTCGCTCATCACCGACCTCTTCGTCGATGAGAGCACCGCCCGCGCGTTGGTCGAGGCCCCCTGACGTCGTTATCATGACAGCGCTTGTCGCCGGGAATAACACGTCACGCAGGCTGTTGCACTATAACTAGAAGAAGAACTTGCAGTACACGTGCTCCGGGGTCGGTGTAATTCCGAACCGGCGGTTAAAGTCCGCGACCCGTTAGTCCCCCAGCACCATCGAGGGACCAGCGGTTGAGCTGGTGAAACTCCAGCACCGACGGTCAAAGTCCGGACGGGAGGCGCACGAGTTGGTTGGCCCCTATGGTCGACCGACGGGTTTGTGCATGCTGCACACCCCATGCCCCCCGGAGCTCGTCCCATATGGATGAGGGCGGGATGACCAACAACGCGGCAGTCGGCCTGGATAGCCCTGTTCTGGCCAGCGCACTGCGCCGCGCCCTCGAACTCGCCGCCCGCGGTCCGGCCACCGGCGTGAACCCACGGGTCGGCTGCGTCATCCTGAGCGCCAACGGCGACACCCTCGCCGAGGGGTGGCATCGCGGTGCCGGCAGCCAGCACGCCGAGGTCGACGCGCTCTCCCATCTCGCCCCCGGCTTGTCCCGCGGCAGTACCGTCGTCGTCACGCTCGAACCGTGCAACCATGTCGGCCGGACTGGTCCGTGCGCGGTCGCTCTGATCGACGCCGGCGTCGACCGCGTCGTCTATTCCGTAACCGACCCGGGTGTGCACTCCTGCGGCGGTGCCTCGCGGCTGCGCATGGCCGGCATCAAGGTAGAAGGCGGCCTGCTCGCCACTGACGGGGAAGCGCTTCTCGGCGACTGGCTTGTCGCCGCCCGCCTCGGCCGGCCCTTCATCACGCTGAAGTGGGCCTCCAGCCTCGACGGTCGCGCGGCCGCTGCCGACGGCTCCAGCCGTTGGATCACGGGAGCGGCAGCGCGGCTCGACGTGCACCGGCGTCGCGCCGCCAGCGACACGATCCTGGTCGGCACCGGTACCGTGCTCGCCGACGACCCGGCGCTGACCGCCCGCGACCTCGCCGGCGACCTCCTCGCCCGACAGCCCATTCCCGTGGTCGTCGGCCGCCGAGCGCTGCCGGCATCCGCTGCGGTCCACGCACACCCGCACCCGCCACTACTTTTCGACGGCCTCGACTTGCCTGGCCTGGTGGCCGACCTACACAAGCGGGCTGTGCGCACCGTGTTCATCGAGGGCGGGCCCACCGTGGCGAGCGCGTTCGTCGCCGCCGGGCTGGTCGACGAGTACCTCGTCTACCTCGCACCAACGCTCCTCGGTGGCCCCCAGCTAGCTCTCGGCGACTTCGGCGTGACCACCATCGGCGAGCAGCGCCGCCTCTCCATCCATTCCCTCAACCGGATTGGCGACGATGTTCTCATCGTCGCCAGACCCCTCACTACCTAAGGAACCCCATGTTCACCGGAATAATCGAGGAACTCGGCCAGATCGCGCGCATCGAGACCACAGTGGATGCTGCCCGCTTCACCATCCACGGCCCGCTCGTGGTCGATGGCGCCGGTCACGGCGACTCGATCGCCGTCTCGGGGGTCTGCCTCACCGTGGTCGAGCGCACCGCCTCGACTTTCACCGCCGACGTGATGGCGCAGACCCTGCACATGTCGACACTGTCCGAGGCCCGCGTCGGTTCCCCGGTCAACCTCGAACGCGCAGCGCTCGTCGGCGGGCGCCTCGGCGGTCACATCGTGCAGGGCCACATCGACGGCACGAGCACCGTGCTCGCCGTCACGCCGGGCGAAGCCTGGCGAGTGCTGCGATTCAGCGTCAGTCTCCAGCTTGCCAAACTCGTCGTCGACAAGGGCTCGATCGCAATCGATGGCGTCTCCCTGACGGTGAGCAACATCAGCCCGGCCACCGACGCGACCCAGTGGTTCGAGGTGTCCCTCATACCCGAAACCCTCGCCGCCACAACGCTCGGCGAGCTCCGGGTCGGCGATCAGGTCAACATCGAGACCGACATCCTGGCCCGTCACGTTGAGCGAATGCTGGCCCTCAGTGCCGCCGCAAGAACCCTAGAACCCCAGCACGCAACCGCACCAAGGAGCGCATCATGAACCTCGCCGACATTCCTGCCGCACTGGACGCCCTACGCCTCGGCCGACCGGTCATCGTCGCCGACGACGAGGGCCGCGAAAACGAGGGCGACGTCATCATCTCGGCCCAGCTCGCCACCCAGGAATGGATCGCCTGGACCGTGCGTTACTCCTCCGGTTTCATCTGTGCCCCGATGACCAACGAGCTCGCCGACCAGCTCGATCTGCCGGTGATGGTCGTGAACAACGAAGATCCGCTCGGCACCAATTACACGGTAAGCGTCGACGCCGCCGACCGGCTGTCGACCGGGATCAGCGCTGCCGACCGCGCCCACACCCTGCGTGTGCTCGCCGATCCCGCGTCGGCACCGGCGAGCCTGCACCGCCCCGGCCACATCCTGCCCCTGCGCGCCAAAGACGGCGGCGTGAGGGAGCGTGGCGGCCATACCGAAGCCGGTGTCGATCTGATGAAACTGGCCGGTCTGGTTCCAGTCGCGGCCATCGCCGAGATCGTCGGCGAAGACGGTGAGATGATGCGCCTCCCCGGCCTGCTCGAACTCGGTGAGCGCGAGGGCCTGCTCGTCATCACGATCAAAGACCTGATCAGCTACCTCAATGAGTTCCACCCGAATGAACCCCTACCGACAATCGCCCCGCTCACCGAGGCGCCACGGGTCGACTTCGAGGTGGAGACCACGGTGCCCACCCGGCACGGAACTTTTCGGATACGCGCCTACCGTGACCGCTCGACCGGTGCTGACCACGTCGCTCTCGTGGCGGGCACGCCGGTCGACGGCGCCATCGTGCGGGTGCACTCCGAGTGCCTCACCGGCGAAGCGTTCGGCTCGCTCAAGTGTGAGTGCGGACCGCAGCTGAGCGCTTCGCTCGACATCATCCAGGCGGAGGGCGGCGTGGTCGTCTACCTGCGCGGCCAGGAAGGGCGCGGCATCGGCCTCATCAACAAGCTGCGGGCCTATGCGCTGCAGGAAGACGGCCTGGACACCCTGGATGCGAATCTAGCGCTGGGTCTGCCCGGTGACAGCCGCGACTATGGCGCGGCCACGGGCATTCTGCACGATCTGGGTTTGCGCGAGGTACGGCTGCTGACCAACAATCCCGAAAAAGTGCGCCAGCTCGAGCTGCACGGCATTGCCGTGACCGAGCGTGTACCGCTTATCGTCGGCATCGGGGAATTCAACGAAAAGTACGTTGCCACCAAACGTGACCGCATGGGGCACCATATCTCCAACATCGAAATTATGAATGGAATCGCCTAATGGCTGGAACAGGACCCACAATCTCGGTTGACGCGGCAGGCCTGCGGGTGGTCATCGTGGCAGGTCTTTGGCACGACGTGATCACCGACGGTCTCATCGCCGGTGCCACCCGGGTACTCGAAGCGAGCAACGCTGAGTTCTCGCTCGTGCGGGTACCGGGCAGCTTCGAGCTGCCCGTCACTTGCAAGGTCGCCCTGGACAGCGGTGCCGATGCTGTCATCGCCCTCGGTGTGATCATTCGCGGCGGCACTCCCCACTTCGACTTCGTGTCGAATGCAGCAACGGATGGCCTCACCCGCGTCGCGCTCGACACCGGCAAACCGGTTGGCTTTGGGGTGCTGACCCTGGATGACGAGCAACAGGGCCTCGACCGGGCCGGACTACCCGGTTCGAAGGAAGACAAGGGCGCGGAGGCCGCATCCGCCGCTCTGGCCACCGCGCTGGTGCTGCGGGAGTTACGCGAGCACATCGGGTAATTGGGGGCGCGTTCGAGTGCCTAGGCTGAACGCATGGACCTTCTACGCAACATTCTGCTCATTCTGCACTTCGTCGGTTTGGCTTCACTGCTTGGTGGCTTCCTCGTGCAGATCAAGCCGATCATTGCCGGCAAGGGCACGATTGTCACCGCGATGTTTCACGGTGCATTGACCCAACTGGTCACCGGTTTGCTGCTCGTCGGCGTCATCGAGATGGGCTCGCTCGGCTATATCGACAACACCAAAATCGGCATCAAGCTGCTTGTGCTCATCGTTATCACCGTGCTCGTGATCGTGAATCGCAAGAAGCCGACCGTGTCGTCCCTCGTACTGTGGGCCATCGGCGCCCTGACCTTCGCCAACGTCGTGATCGCGGTGCTCTGGAAGTAACGGGTCTTCGAGGCGATAGCCCCCGGGGGTAAACTGCGGTGCGACCTCTACACGAGGTCACACCACTATTCGTGCGTAAACGCTTCCGCGGGAAGTCAGATCGACTTGCGGGTTTCGTCGGCGCCCAGCCACCTTCCGGAGCGTTTCACCCCCATGTCAACATCCACAGCGTCAGTTTCGACGCCGACCACGCCTCTCAACCCGAAGAGCCGCGTCATCATGGCGAGCCTCATCGGCACGACCATCGAGTTCTACGATTTCTACGTCTACGCGACCGCGGCCGTGCTCGTTTTTCCGCACCTGTTCTTTCCGACGGGCAACGAGACCACCGCGCTGCTCGCCTCTTTCGCCGTGTTCGGCGCCGCCATGGTCGCCCGCCCGATTGGGGCGCTGTTCTTCGGTCACTTCGGTGACCGTAAGGGACGCAAGGCCACCCTGGTCGGCGCGTTGCTCACGATGGGCATCGCGACCTTCCTGATCGGCCTGCTGCCGACCTACGACATGATCGGCTGGTGGGCGCCGTTCATGCTCGTCCTCCTGCGTCTCGCCCAGGGCTTCGCCCTCGGCGGCGAGTGGAGCGGCGCAGCACTCGTCGCGACCGAGAACGCACCGGCAGGCAAGCGCGCCTGGTACGGCACCTTCCCGCAGGTCGGCGCGCCGCTCGGCTTCATCATCGCCAACGGCCTGTTCCTCGGCCTTGCCCTCGCCCTGCCGTCGACCGACCCGACCCGTCCGTCCGAGGCGTTCCTCGAGTGGGCCTGGCGCATCCCGTTCCTATTCTCGGCCGTTATGGTCATCATCGGACTCTGGGTGCGTCTGCGCCTGGTAGAGAGTGAAGTCTTCACCAAGGTCGTCCAGGCAGACCGGGTCGAGAGGCTGCCGCTCGCGGCGGTATTCAAGTCCAACTGGCGCGAACTGATCCTCGGCACGTTCATCATGCTCGCGACCTACGTATTGTTCTACCTGATGACCACGTTCACGCTCGGCTACGGCCGGGCCCGAACGGATGCCCCGGTTCCCGGCCTTGGATTCAGCTACAACAACTTCATTCTCATGATGATTCTCGGCGTGGTGTTCTTCGGAATCTTCACTCTGGCCTCTGGACCCTGGGCGGACAAGCACGGACGACGTAAGACGCTCATCATCGTGACGTTGTTCATCATCGTGTTCGGCCTATTGTTCGTTCCACTGCTCGGCGCGGGCTTTCCCGGCGTGATGCTGTTCCTTATCGTCGGCTTCTCGCTCATGGGCATGACCTTCGGCCCGATGGGCGCGCTGCTGCCCGAGCTGTTCCCGACCAGCGTGCGCTACACCGGCTCAGCCTTCGCCTACAACATGAGTTCAATTCTCGGCGCAGCCGTCGCCCCATTCATCGCCATCTGGCTGTGGAGCCTCGGTGCGGGAAGCCCGTTCTGGGTCGGTATCTACCTCTCGGTCATGGCTGTCATCACCCTGATCGCGCTGGTCCTCAGCCGCGAAACGAAGGACCTCGACCTGCACCGCTAGATTGTCGCCGCACAGCATCCGCACCCCCCTCTCGCGATTGCGAGGAGGGGGTGCGTTTCTTCAGTTCAAGAAGAGGGCCTTGAGGCGGCGAGTGGTGAAGACCAGGCCGATCACGATCATCACGGCGTAGTACAGCACGTGCCAGAGCATTCCGGGGTCGATCTGCCCGGTAGTCAGGCCACGAACGAGCTCGACACCGTGCCAGAGCGGCAGCGCCTGGATCACGTACTGGATGCCCTGCGGGTAGACGCTGAGCGGGTAGAACGTGGCCGAGAACAGAAACATCGGCAGCAGGACAAAGTTGATCCAGTCCATCTGCTGGAAGGTCTTCATATAGCTCGTCACCGCCATCCCGATGCTCGCGAAGCCGAACGCGATGAGCAAAACCGCTGGCAGGGCCAGAAGGGCCCACCACGACAAGTTGAGCCCGAGCACCTGCATCACGAGCAGGAATCCGGTCGCGTAAAGCAGCCCGCGCAGCAGGGCGAGCGAGATCTCGCCAAGCGCCACGTCGAGCGGGCCAAGCGATGTGGACAGCATGCCCTCGTAAAGCTTGGCGAACTGCATCTTGAAGAACACGTTCCAGGTCGAGTCGTAGATCGCGCCGTTCATCGCGGCGACGGCGAGCAGGGCCGGGGCGATGAACGCCGCGTAGGGCATCTGAGTGCCGTCAGCGGTCTGCACCTGGCCGATCAGGGCTCCGAGGCCGAGGCCCATCGACAGCAGGTAGAAGATGGGCTCGACGAATCCGCTGAGCACCACGAGCGAGTTGGTGCTGCGTGTGGCCCGCCAGCCGCGCGCCATCACGCTGCGCGCGTTGCCGGCATACAGACTGCCAAACCGGCGCGGCGAGGCAGCCGATACCGCTACGGTCGACGGAGACAGCTGCGGCCCGGTCATTTGTTCAGCCGTCTGGTCGCGAGGCGACGGGCCCAGACCCAGCCGATGGCCAGCAGGGCGGCGAGGTAGAGCACGTGCACCAGACTGAGCCAGATCGGCTCCGAGAGGCCGTAAGCAAAGACGCGAGAAAGCTCCGTGCCGTGCCAGAGCGGGGAGACCCAGCCGATCCACTGCAGATACGGCGGCAGCACGTCGAGCGGAAAGAACGTGCCCGAAAACAGGGTCATCGGCAAAATCACGAAGCGTTGCACCATGGCCAGCTGCCCGGTGTCGTCCTTCAGGGTGGCCGTGTAGGCCATCACAAGCACGCCGAAGGCCAGCCCGGTCACAAGCGCCACCGGCACGGCGACGAACCCGAGCCGGCCGGGCACCGCCCCGAAGGCGAGCATGAAGACGTAGAAAATAGTGCAGGTGACGAGCATGCGTGCCGCGACCGAGATGACGAGGCCGTTGATGATCTGGCCGGGCTGGATGGAGCTCGCATTCATACCGAAAAAGGTAGGGTTCCACTTGAAGCCGAGCATGATCGGGTAGGTGAACTCCTCAGAGGCTACGGCGATCGCGCTGCTTGCAAGCAGCGCCGGCGCCAGAAAGGCGAGGTAGCTCACCCCATCGACGGCGTCATCCCCGAGATTGCCGTCCACGAGGCTGGCCAGGCCCACGCCCATCGCGTACAGGTAGACGAGCGGGCTGCCGACGGCGGTGAAGAGCACGGTCTGGGCATACGACCGCATGACCCGAAACCGGTGCTCGGCCACATACCAGGAGCCGTAACGTCGGGTGCGCGCCGCGGCTGCGACGGCCGCCGCGCGCGTCTCTGCGCGCATTTCGTCGCTGATGTCACCCACTGGGCCGCTCACTCGATCAGGTTTCGGCCGGTGAGCCGCAGGAATACGTCTTCCAGGCTGGAGCGGCGTACGAGGCTGGTGATCGGGTGGAGGCCGGCAGCGGTCATCCGCTCTAATTCGTTTTCGCCGCTGTCGCTGTAGACCAAGATACGGTCGGGCAGCACGTCGACTCGTTCACCGTAGCTCTGGATGCGACCGGCGACCTCAGCGTTCTGGGTAGAACCGAAGCGCACTTCGAGTACTTCACGAGAGGAATAGCGGCGAATCAGGTCGACCGGGGAGCCCTCGGCCATGATGCGACCCTTGTCGACCACGACGAGGCGGTCGCAGAGTTGTTCAGCCTCGTCCATGTAATGGGTGGTGAGAAGCAGCGTCGTGCCCTGCTCCTTCAGGCGGAACAGACGGTCCCACAGAATGTGGCGCGCCTGCGGGTCGAGGCCGGTCGTCGGTTCGTCGAGCAGCAGGATGCGCGGGTCGTTGATGAGAGCCCTGGCGATGGTGAGGCGGCGTTTCATGCCCCCAGAGAGGTCATCGACCTTGGCGCCGGCCTTGTCGGCGAGCTGGGCGAATTCGAGCAGTTCGTCGGCGCGGCGGGCGACGCGGGCGCGTGGCAGCCCGAAGTAACGGCCGTAGACCAGCAGGTTCTCGCGCACCTTCAGTTCCATGTCGAGGTTGTTCTCCTGCGGCACGACGCCGAGCTGCGAGCGAATCTCGGGCCCATAGCGGTTCGGGTCGAGGCCGAGCACGTCGAGGTCCCCGCTCGTGCGGGTGGAGACCGCACCGATCATGCGCATCGTCGTGGACTTGCCCGCGCCATTGGGGCCGAGCAGCCCGAAGGACTCCCCCGGCGCGACCTCAAAACTGATGCCGTCGACGGCGACGAAATCCTTTGAGTTTTTGACCGGATAACTCTTGACGAGATTCTGGGTGGCAATGACAGTCGCTGGCACAGTTCTAACCTAGACCGCCCCCGCTTTAGTGGGGATGGTTCGCATCCGGGACGGTTAAGATTTACGAGTGACTACCGCTAGCCGTGCGCCCGAAACCTCCGCTGCCCCCGCTTCGCCAACCGCAGCGAAGCCGCCGCGCGGCCGTCGTGGCCGCCCCGCCCCCAGCGGGCCGAGGGCGACGTTCAGCCAGTTGCTGCCCTACCTGTTCGAGCACAAAAAGGTGCTCAGCGTCGTCATCGTACTGAGCGTGCTCGGCGCTGCCGCGAGCCTGGCCCAGCCTCTGCTCGTCAGCCAGGTCATCACGATCGTGCAGGCTAACGATCCACTCGGATCCCTCGTCGGCCTATTGATCGCCCTCGTGGTCATTTCGGGCCTGATCAGCGGCTACCAGCACTACCTGTTGCAGCGCACCGGTGAGGGGGTTGTGCTTTCGAGCCGCCGCAAACTGGTCGGGCGTCTGCTGCGCCTGCCGATCAGCGAGTTCGACGCGCGTCGTACCGGAGACCTCGTCTCCCGCGTCGGCAGCGACACCACCCTGCTGCGCGCGGTGCTCACCCAGGGCCTGGTCGAAGCCATCGGCGGATCACTTACTTTCATCGGCGCTCTCGTGGCAATGCTCATCATCGACCCGGTGCTGCTCGGACTGACCGTGCTCGTCATCGCGGTATCGGTGGTCACCGTCATCCTGCTGTCGCGTCGCATCCGCACTGCGAGCACGGCAGCCCAGGTCAAGGTCGGTGACCTTGCGGCCAGCGTCGAACGGGCGATCAGCGCCATCCGCACCGTTCGTGCCGCCAATGCAACCGAACGTGAAGTCGCCGTGATCGACGAGGACGCCCGCGGTGCCTGGCGCATGGGTATCAAGGTCGCCAAGATCAGCGCCCTCGTCGTACCGATCGCCGGGATTGCCCTGCAGGTGTCGTTCCTCGTCGTGCTCGGCGTCGGCGGTTTTCGCGTCGCCAGCGACGCCATCACCATTGCCGATCTGGTCGCGTTCATTCTCTTTCTCTTCATGATGATCATGCCGCTCGGGCAGTTCTTCGGCGCGATCACCTCGGTCAATTCCGCGCTCGGCGCGCTGGGCCGCATCCAGGAAATCATCGATCTACCCGCTGAGGACCAGTTTGATCGCGACATCGCCCCGCTCGCCATGACCGTTGGTGCCGCGAACGAAAAGGTACGCCCCGAGGCCGCTGCAATCAGCTTCGAGAATGTGCACTTCGGCTACTCGGTCGCACCGGTTGAGTCCGACCCGGGCAGCACCGAGGCCACAGATGCCACGGATGCCGCCGGTCTGGTTGGCCCTGCCGTTGCCCCCGATGACGCAGTCCCGGCGTCCCCGACCGATGCTCCCGCCTCCACAAAACCCCGTCCCGTGCTCACGGGAGTCTCGTTCAACGCACCGCGCGGCCTGCGCACGGCACTCGTCGGGCCCAGCGGCGCCGGCAAGAGCACGATTCTCGCCCTGATCGAGCGGTTCTACGACGTCACGGATGGCACCGTGCGACTCGGCGGGCTGGACATCCGCTCGCTGGACCGCACCGCGCTACGCGCCCAGATCGGCTATGTGGAACAGGACGCCCCGGTACTCGCCGGATCGCTGCGGGACAACCTCACTTTGGCAACTCCCGACGCCACCGATGACGAGTGCATCGCCGTGCTTCATGCCGTCAATCTCGGCGAGGTGCTCGAGCGCGACCGGGCAGGGCTCGGCGCCGCGGTCGGGGAATCGGGAGTCAAGCTCTCCGGTGGCGAGCGCCAGCGACTCGCCATCGCCCGGGCATTGCTCGCGGCGCCACCGATTCTGCTGCTCGACGAGTCGACGTCGAGCCTCGACGGCAAAAACGAGCAGATGATGCGCGAAGCCATCGATGCCGTTGCGGCCGACCGCACGCTCATCGTCATCGCGCACCGTTTGTCGACCGTTGTCGACAGCGACCAGATCGTGGTGCTCGACCATGGCCAGGTCGTCGGCGTCGGCACGCACTCCGAACTCGTCGTTTCGACGCCCCTGTACCGGGATCTCGCCAAGCACCAACTTCTGGTCTAGCCAGCTGCGCCGGGCCGGCCGGGTACCTCAAACCGGTATCGGCTCGTCTCAGCCACCCGAGGCGGACTGAAAGCATGCAAACAGCCCTGTCGCGTGAGACGACAGGGCCGTTGCTGCTGCAGAAACTAGTCCTTCAGGTGGTACCGCACGCTCGCGAGCTCGGCCCGGAGCGCCGGCGGGACCTTGTCACCGAACTTGTCGAAGTATTCCTCGGTGAGGTCACACTCGGCGAGCCAGCTGTTCTGGTCGATCGCGAACAATTGGTCGACGGCTTCCTTCGACAGGTCGAGACCGTCGAGATTCAGGCCGTCCTCGGCCGGAAGCAGGCCGATCGGGGTATCGATGGCGTCGGCGCTGCCCTGGATGCGGCGAATCATCCATTCGAGTACCCGCGAGTTCTCGCCGAAACCGGGCCAGATGAAAGCGCCGTCCGGGCCCTTACGGAACCAGTTGACCTGGAAGATCGCCGGGGCGTTGGTGCCGAGTTCCTTGCCGACCTTGAGCCAGTGGCCCCAGTAGTCGGCCATGTTGTAGCCACAGAACGGGAGCATGGCGAACGGGTCGCGGCGCAGCTCGCCCACGATGCCGTCAGCGGCTGCGGTCTTCTCAGACGAAATGGTGGCTCCCATAAACACGCCGTGTTTCCAGCTGCGCGCCTGCGCAACCAGCGGAACGTTGGTCGCCCGGCGGCCACCGAACACGATGGCGTCGATCGGTACGCCACCGGCGGCTTCCCAATCGTCGGCGATCGATGGGCACTGGGCGGCCGCAACGGTGAAGCGCGAATTCGGGTGGGCGGCTGTGCGGCCGGAGTCGGGCGTCCAGTCCTTGCCCTGCCAGTCGATCAGGTGGTCGGGAGCCTTGTCGGTGAGGCCTTCCCACCAGACGTCGCCATCGTCGCGCAGTGCGACGTTGGTGAAGATGGTGTTGCCCCACATGGTGGAGACGGCGGTCGGGTTGGTGGTTTCACCGGTGCCGGGGGCGACACCGAAGAAGCCGGCCTCTGGATTGATCGCCCACAGGCGACCGTCTTCGCCCTGGCGCAGCCAGGCGATGTCGTCGCCGATGGTCTCGACCGTCCAACCGGGGATGGTCGGGCGGAGCATCGACAGGTTCGTCTTGCCGCAGGCCGATGGGAACGCGGCCGCCATGTGGAACACGCCGCCCTCGGGCGAGATCAGCTTGATGAGCAGCATGTGCTCGGCGAGCCAGCCCTCGTCTCGGCCCATGACCGACGCGATGCGCAGAGCAAAAGACTTCTTCGACAGCAGTGCGTTTCCACCGTAGCCGGAACCGTAGGACCAGACCTCCCGGGTGTCAGGAAACTGCACGATGTACTTGTCGTCGTTGCAGGGCCACTCCACCTCGGGGCGAGTGATGCCCGACTGGTCGATGAGCGGGTAGCCGACGCTGTGTACGGTGTGCACCCACGGTTCGCCGGCTTCGATCATGGTCAGCACGGTCTCACCCATGCGCGTCATGATGCCCATGTTGAGGACGACGTAGGGAGAGTCGGTGATCTCGACGCCGAGCTGCGAGATCGGCCCGCCGAGCGGACCCATCGAGAACGGCACGATGTACATGGTGCGACCGCGCATGCAGCCGGCGAAGACACCGCGCAGTTCGGCGCGCATGGCGGACGGTTCGGCCCAGTTGTTGGTGGGGCCGGCATCCGCTTCATCGTTGGAGCAGATGAAGGTGCGGTTCTCGACGCGGGCGACGTCCTTCGGATTGGTGCGAGCAAGAAAGCTGTTGGGGCGCCATTCCGGGTTCAGCCGGATGAGTTGGCCGGAGGCGACGAGCAGTTTGGACAGGTCATTGGCCTCGCGCTTGGAGCCGTCGCACCAGACGATCGCGTCGGGTTCGGTCAGGCGTGCAATCTCGTCGACCCAGGCTTGCAGGTTGGGGTCAGTGCTACCCGTGCGACTCGGGTTGGCGTCCCCAGTGCTCTGGCGGGAATGGGTGAGGGTCATCGTCTGGCCTTTCTGTACTGCTCGGGTAGGTACAAAGTTGTGGAACGCCGGGCTGCGTTGCGTGCATGACGTTGCGTCCGGCCAGAATTTTGGCCACATCTTCAGAGTGGCCCCCCTCCAGATGAGAAACCGCGATATTGCCAGTTAAGAATCGTCATTCTTTAGATATCGTTAAGGAATGTCGCCTCAAGGTTCCGATCTGATCACCCTCGGCCATCGCATCCGCCATTTTCGCGGCGAGCGCGGTCTGACCCTCGACCAACTCGGTGAGCGGGTCCGCCTCGCTGGCAGCCAGCTGTCCCTGATCGAGAATGGCCGCCGCGAACCGAAACTGTCGACCCTGCAGGACCTCGCTACCGCGTTGTCGGTCGATCTGGCCGAGCTGCTGCGCCGGGAAGCACCCAACAACCGTGCGGCGCTGGAGATCGAACTGGATCGGGCCCAGAAGAATCCGCTCTATAAGGCGCTGGGACTGCCAATGGTCAAAGTCACGAAGGGGATGCCGCTGCCGGCCATCGAGTCGCTTCTCGGCCTGCACCGCGAGCTGTCGCGCCGGGCCAGCGAAGCCATCGCGACGCCGGAGGAGGCGCGCCGCGCGAACACCGAATTGCGCGAACGGATGCGCGAGCAGGGCAACTACATGCCCGAGATCGAGGAGCTCGTGGAGGAGCGGGTGCGCGCCAGCGGGCATACCTCGGGCGCCCTCACCCACCGCGAGGTCAGTGTCATGGCCGATCAGCTCGGCTTCAGCCTGATCTATGTCAATGACCTGCCGGGCTCCACCCGTTCGGTCACCGACCTCGCCAACGGTCGCATCTACCTGCCGCCGGCCTCGATTCCCGGCGGGCACGGCCTGCGTTCGATGGCACTGCAGGCGATGGGCCACCGGCTGCTCGGGCACGAACGGCCCGTCAGCTACGCCGAGTTCCTCTGGCAGCGACTCGAGATCAACTACTTCGCGGCGGCGTGTTTGATGCCGCGCGAAGCGTCCGTTGCTTTTCTTGCACATGCCAAGCAGGAGCGGGAGTTGGCCGTGGAAGACTTTCGCGACGCCTTCGGCGTGACCCATGAGGCGGCGGCGTTGCGATTGACCAACCTCGCCACGTCCCACCTCGATATGACGCTGCATTTTCTGCGAGTCAACGGCGACGGCGCCCTGCAGAAGGGGTACGAGAACGACGACCTGCCGTTTCCGGTTGACGTCACCGGGTCGATCGAAGGGCAGTACGTCTGCAAGCAGTGGAGCGCCCGCAGCGCCTTCACCCACACCAACCGCACCACCGAGTACTACCAGTACACCGACACCCCGGCCGGCACGTACTGGTCGGCGACGCAGACCGGGTCAACGGATGCCGGCGAGTTCTCGATCAGCGTCGGCGTTCCGTTTGCGCAGGCCAAGTGGTTTCGCGGGCGGGAGACCACGCAGCGCACGGTATCGCGCTGCCCAGACGAGTCATGCTGCCGTCGGCCCGATTCGGATGCCGCCGCCCGCTGGGCTGGGCGGGCCTGGCCGAGCGCCCGGCTGCACGCGCACGTGTTGTCGCCGTTGCCGTCCGGAACTTTTCCAGGCGTTGACGATTCCGAGGTGTACGCGTTCCTCGAGGCACACGCGGCGGAGTAGCGGCATCCTATAGTTTGAAGCCGGTAGTTGATCGCTCAGAATCGCTGGGGAACAGCATGCGTCTGATTGCGGCCCGTCGTGCCCATCCTCGCCCACGCGCGTGGAGGCGTCCGAGCGCCTCCCATTGCGCGTCGGCCTCGTGCAGCATCGCTGGCACGCCGACGAGGCGACGCTTGCAGGCTGAGTTGGCCGAGGGCATCCGCCTGGCTACCGAGGCCAGTGTCCGAATCGTCTTTCTGCCCGAAGTCACTTTCAGCAAGTACCCCGGGAACGTGCGGGCCACCAGAATTTTCAAAGCGGATGCCGAGCCGCTCCGGGACGGCCTGATCAGGCGTCAGCCGGCAGACGCCGATTGCGGCACAAGGCGAACATGGCTAGCAGAACGAGGACGATTCCGACAATCAGATACGCCGAATCCCCACTCTTTGTGCACGAGCGAAACGCCGAAAACCAGCAGGCCGATGGGCGAGGGCGGCCAGGCCGCCAATGACTACTTCGGCTGCATGCGAATCGCCCCGTCGAGACGGATGGTTTCTCCGTTGAGCATGGGATTTTCGATGATATGCCGCACCAGGAATGCAAATTCGTCGGGGTCGCCGAGTCGGGACGGGTGCGGCACCTGGGCGCCCAGGGAGTCCCGCACCGGCTGCGGCAGCCCCTGCAGCATGGGAGTGTCGAAGATTCCGGGCGCAATCGACATAACCCGAATCAGGCTTTGCGCGAATTCGCGGGCCAAAGGAAGGGTCATCGCGGCGACGCCACCCTTGGAGGCAGCGTAGGCCGCCTGCCCGATCTGCCCGTCAAACGCGGCGACCGATGCCGTGTTGACGATAACGCCGCGTTCGGCGCCCCCTTGGCGGTCCGCGTCACCGACGGGTTCGGTGCGCTGCATTGCCGCGGCGGCCAGTCGCACGACGTTGAACGTACCCACGAGGTTGATGCGAATGGCGCGTTCGAAGTCTTCGAGCGGCAGCGGCCCATCGCGTCCGACCGTGCGAGCACCCGGCGCGATGCCGGCGCAATTGACCACGATGCGCAGCGGAGCCTGGGCCACCGCGACGTCGACGGCGGTCTGCACATCGCCGGCGCTCGTCACATCGCCGGCGACGAAGCGGGCCCGGTCGCCAAGGGAGGCGGCGATCTCCTCGCCGGGGGCACCGGGCAGATCCAGCAACACCACGGATGCCCCGGCTTCGTGCAGGGTGCGAACACAGGCCAGGCCGAGGCCGGAGGCGCCTCCGGTGATGAGGGCGGAGCATCCGCTATTGAGCACATTGACGGCGTGCATCAGAGCCTCTCGATCAGGGTGGCGTTGGCCATGCCGCCGCCCTCGCACATGGCCTGCAGACCCCATCGACCACCGGTCATTTCGAGGTGATTGAGCAGGGTCCCCAGCAGGCGGGTACCCGAGGAACCGAGCGCGTGGCCCAGGGCGATGGCGCCGCCACGCGGGTTGAGGCAATCGGGGTCGGCGTGAAGCTCGTGCAGCCACGCCAGCGGCACGCTCGCGAAGGCCTCGTTGATCTCATAAGCGTCGATGTCGTCGATACTCAGGCCGGCCCGCGAGAGGATGCGCTGGGTCGCCGGAATCACGCCGGTCAGCATGAGCAGCGGGTCACTTCCCACCACGGTGAAACTGTGAAAGCGAGCGCGGGCGTTGAGGCCGAGCTGGTCAGCCCGCTTGGCGCTCATGATCAGGGTCGCCGAGGCGCCGTCGGTCAGCGGCGAGGAGTTGCCGGCCGTGACATGCCAGCCAAGCTTCGGAAACCGGGCCGCGAGGGCATCGGTACGAAAGGCGGGCAGCAGGCCCACCAGCGAGGCGTGCGACGTGCCGGCGCGAATTGTCTCGTCCTCGCTGACCACGCTGCCGTCCGGCCGGGTGACGGTCACGATTTCGCCGGAGAAATCTCCCCGTTCGGCCGTCGCTGCTGCGCGCCGGTGGGAGCGGGCCGCGTAGTTGTCGAGGGCGTCGCGGCCGAGGTTCCATTTTTGATTGATGAGCTCGGCGGAGACGCCCTGGTTCACCAGTTCGTCGGGATAGCGCTCATGCATGAGAGTGCCGTATGGGTCTTGAGAGCCGGCCGATGACCCGAGCGGAACGCGACTCATCGACTCGACGCCGCACGCGATGACGACGTCAGCGCTGCCGCTCATGACGGCCTGGGCGGCGAAGGCGGTAGCTTGCTGGCTGGACCCGCACTGCCGGTCGATCGTGGTGCCGGGAACGGTGTCGGGAAACCCGGCGCTCAGTAGAGCGGTGCGGGTGACGTTGTTGCTCTGCTCGCCGACCTGGCTGACGCAGCCGCCGATCACGTCGTCAACCAGGGCCGGGTCGAGGTCGTTGCGGCTGACCAGTTCGCGCAGCACGGTAGCCAGAAGGTCGGCCGGATGAATGCCATCGAGAGCTCCCCCGGGTTTGCCCCGGCCCGACGGGGTGCGCAGAACGTCCACGATGACAGCTTCATTGCTCATGACCCCAGCCTAGGCCCGCCGGGGCGACAACAGCGGGCAGACAATGTCCGGCTACTGGGACAGTGCCCACATCGCGACGGCACTTGCCGCGGCCACGTTGAGCGAGTCGATGCCGTGCTTCATCGGAATCTGCACGACGCTGTCCGATGCGGCGAGCGCCTCGGGCGTGAGCCCCTCTCCCTCGGCGCCGAGCAGCAGGGCCAGGTGCTCATGCCCGGTGCCATCGAAATCGCGCAGGCTGACCGCGTCGGGGGTGAGGGCGAGGGCGGCCACGTGAAACCCGTGCCGGGTGAGCAGGGCGCGGGTCTCCATCCAGTCGCCGACCCGGGTCCACGGCACCTGCAGCACGGTACCCATGGACACGCGAATGGCCCGGCGGTAGAACGGGTCGGAGCAGCGGGGCGTGACCAGAATCGCATCCGCCCCGATGGCGCCGGCCGAGCGAAAGATGGCGCCGACGTTGGTCGGGTCAGACACGTTTTCGAGGATGACGATGCGGCGCGCACCGGCCAGCAGGGCATCGGCGTCCGGCAGCTCTGGCCGGTTCATCGCTGCGATCACACCGCGATGCAGAATATACCCGGTGAGATCGGCGAGCAGGTCGCCAGGACCGACGAACACCGGAATTTCGGCTGCGTAGTCGCCGAGCACCGCGAGTGCCTCGTCGGCCGTATTGCCGAGGGCGAGCACCGATCGCGGAGCATGCCCCGCGCGCAGGGCCCGCTCGAGCACGAGGGCCGACTCGGCGATGTACAGCCCGTGTTCGGTGCCGCGGGCTTTCTTCAAGGCCACGTCGGTGAGGTGGGCGTAGTCGACCAGTCGTGGGTCGCTCAGGTCATCGATAGCGATCAGGGGCATCCGCAAAGTCTAACGAGCGGCCCGAGCGGCCCCCTCGGCCCGCTCGACCCGCTCGATCCGCTCGATCCGCTCGACCCGCTCGGCCCGCTCGGCCCGCTCGACCCGCTCGATCCGCTCGACCCGCTCGACCCGCTCGACCCGCTCGGCTGCCTCGACGGCATAACTCCTGCAGTTTCAAGACGGCCTGCGTGCGGGCCCCGGAATTCTCCGGCACACACAGGAACACGAATCAAATTGCAGGAGTTATGCCCTGAGCCGGGCTGGATCTACTTGGTGGACACCGTCTGCACGGCCAGGGCGAGCGTGCCGTCGGCCAGGCTGCCCCAGGCATACACGATGGTGTTCGTGCTCGAGGCGATGTCGACGTCGGCGGGACCGATGAGGGCCTCGGTGGTTCCGGCAGCGGCAACCGCTGCTGAAATAGTACCGACCGGTAGCACGAGCACGGACTCGTTCGGGTTGGTCAGGCCGGAAATGGCCGGGGCTCCGTTGGCGAGCACGTCGACGGCGGGGGCGGCAGCAACGTGACGCACGGTCAGGCGGCCCTGGCCGTCGCCGGGCGCGGAAGTATCGTTCGTGAACAAGGCGGCGGTCGGAACCCCGGTCTCACTGAGGTGGGCTACGGCCGTGTAGTTCAGGCCGGATGCGACCGTAAGGTCGACCGGACCGATCACAGGGGCACTCGCGTCGGCGGCATCCGCTGCGGTGATGGCGAGGGTGTAGCTGCCGGCCGCAATACGGAACGTCTTCGTGAGGGCGCCGGGTTCGAAGTTGTCGATGACCAGCTTGTTGTCGACATATACGTCAACCACGACGCCGGGGATCGCGTGCAGCACCGAAACGGATGCCGGCGTGGCGGCCCGAGTGCGTACCGTCTGTACGAACAGGGCGAGGGTTCCCTTGGCGAGGCTACCCCAGGCGTACACGATGGTGTTGGTACGCGGGGCGATCGTGACATCGGCCGGGCCGAGCAGCGGCGCCGTGGTTCCGGCGGCGGCGACGACAGCACTGATCGTGCCGACCGGCAGGTCGAGCATGGCCTGCGACGGGTTGGTCAAGCCTGCGACGGCCACCGCACCGTTCGCGAGCACGTCGACGGCGGGAGCGGCCGCAACGTGGCGCACCGTGAGACGGCCCTGCCCGGCAGCCAGCGGCGTGGTGTCGTCGTTGAACAGGGTGGCGGTGGGAATACCGGTGTCGCCGAGGTGGGCGACGGCCGTGAAGCTGCGGCCAGCCGTCAGGGTCACGGTGGTCGAACCGCTGAGTGCGATGTCGACCGTCGGCTTGCCGTTGGCACTGCCGCCGAGCACGAGGGGATCCATGGCGGAAATCTTGACGGTGTGCGTGCCGGCTGCAAGCTTCAGCGGGCCGAGCAGTGTTCCCGGCGTGAAGTCGTCGACAACGACACGGCCATCCACCGAAATGTCGAGGATCAGCCCGGGAATGGCGTGTAGCACCGACACCGAGGCGGTGCCCGGTGCCGCGGATGCCGCGGGCACGGCCGCCTGCGCCGGCGCGAACCCGGCGAGGGCGACGAGGAGGCCGGCGGATATTCCGACGGCGATGGACTTGCGCATTGCTACCTCCATTGGGTCGTTACGGCAGGCGGCTTCGCCTCCCTTGTAACAACTTCCCTGCCCCGCCGAGTTTTGGATGCACCGTCAGACAGTTTTTCGACGCTAGAGCAAGTGCAGTTCACCGCGAGGTACGCGCGGTCCGCCGCGCGCGTATCGAGTTCGGCGAGAGCCATGAGGTGCAGGTCGTCCGCAGCTATATGCCTGGCATCAATAGGAGTCATCGGACACCTCCAGCCGGGTGCGCAAGCGCGTCAGGCTGCGGCGCATATGGCTCTTGACCGTGCCGAGCGGCAGCCCGAGGATCCTGGCGATCTGCACCTGGGTGAGATCGTCGAAGAAGGCCAGCCGCACTACCTGGCGGGGCACAGGCTCCAGGCGGTTGATTTCGTCGCCGACCAGCACCCGGTTGACGACGCTGACACTGTCATCGGAATGGTGTGATGGGATGGTCGCGGCGAGGCATTCCTCGAGCCGACGCTGTCGCCTGCGCACCTCGTGGGCATCCGCGATCATGTGCCGGGCGATGCCGATCAGCCAGGCCGGCAGCCGGGAGCGGGCCGGGTCGAACCCCACGCGCCCGCGCCAGGCCGCGATGAACACCTTCTGGGTGACGTCTTCGGCATCGGTCGCATTGGCGAGCGAGCGTACGGCGACCGTGAACACCAGCGGTGACCAGCGTGCGTATGCTGCGGCCAACGCGCGCTCGTCGCCGCCGCAAAACGCGCGGGCCACGGCCTCGTCATCGTCGGTGGGTGCACTCACGTCGGGGTGGGTCCTTGGGGTCAAAACGCAAACTGGACAGGGGCGCGAGACGCGAACCCTTCGGGCATCAACACTCGCGCGCACCAGCTTAGTGAGTTTTCTTCATTTCGGGCGGGGCTTCGCAGCCGCACAAAGAGGGCCACAGCAGCATGCCCGACGCCGCGTACTGTGACCCTCCCGGGGTGGGAACTAGTTACTCCCTAAGTTCTCTCATTGAGAGCAAGACGGATGCACCCTGCCGCAGATTGACCGGCCGCCGAAGAACAGCATGTCAGGGAACAGGCGTGAGCGTGTACTTCGTCGATAGGTATTCCTGGATACCCTCGAGCCCTCCCTCACGCCCCAGGCCGGACTGCTTCACGCCGCCGAACGGTGCAGCCGCATTCGAGACGACGCCGGTGTTCAGGCCCATCATGCCGGTCTGCAACGTGTCGATCATGCGCTGGCCGCGGGCGAGGTCGGTCGTGTATACGTAGCTGATCAGGCCGAACTCGGTGTCGTTGGCGAGGCGTACAGCATCCGCTTCGTCGGTGAAGGTGCTGATCGCGAGCACCGGACCGAAGATTTCGTCGCGCAGAATGTCGCTGCCCGGCTGGATATCGGTGAGTACGGTGGGCGCGTAGAAGGAGCCCTCGCGCTCGATTGCAGCGCCGCCGGTGATCAGGGTCGCACCGCGGGTGAGGGCGTCCTGCACGAGCGAATCTGCCTTGGCGACGGCTTTGCCGTCGATGAGCGGGCCGATGGTGATGCCGGTCTCGGTACCACGCCCGATCTGGAACGCCGCGACTTTTTCGGTGATCCGGCGGGTGAATTCGGCGGCGACGGACTCGTGCACGATGAAGCGGTTGGCTGCAGTGCAGGCCTGGCCGATGTTGCGGAACTTTGCGATGATGGCACCATCAACGGCCTGATCGAGGTCGGCATCGGCGAAGACGACGAAGGGGGCGTTGCCACCGAGTTCCATCGAGGTGCGCAGCACGTTCTCGGCGGACAGCTTGATGAGGGATTTGCCGACCGCGGTCGACCCGGTGAAACTGAGCTTGCGGAGGCGCGGGTCGGTGATGATCGGCTCGGAGACCGCGCCGGACTGTGATGTCGTGATGACGTTGACGACCCCGGCGGGCAGGCCGACCTCTTCGAGCAGAGCCACGAAGTGCAGGGTGGTCAGCGGAGTGAGCGCGGCCGGCTTGACGACAACGGTGCAGCCGGCGGCGAGTGCCGGGGCGATCTTGCGCGTCGCCATGGCCAGTGGAAAGTTCCATGGGGTGATCAAGAAGCAGGGACCGACCGGGTGTTGGGTGACGATCATGCGCCCGGTGCCCTCGGGGTTGGCGCCGTAACGGCCACTGATGCGCACGGCTTCTTCGCTGAACCAGCGCAAAAACTCGCCGCCGTAGGCGACCTCGCCGAGTGCCTCGGGCAGTGGTTTGCCCATTTCGATGGTCATGAGCAGCGCGAACTCGTGTTTGCGTTCCTGCAGCAGGTCGAAGGCGCGGCGCAGAATTTCACCCCTCACGCGGGCGGGAGTCGCGGCCCAGCCGGCCTGGGCGGCGTCGGCGGCGTCGAGGGCGGCGGCGCCATCGGCCACACTCGCGTCAGCGATGGTTTTGATGACACGACCGGTGGCCGGGTCGGTGACATCGAGGGTGCGCCCGCCGGTTGCAGCGACCCACTGCCCGTTGATGTAGAGCTGGCCCGGCACTCGAGTGAGCAGCTCAGATTCGTTCGTTGGCGCGTCGGTAACAACTGTCATTGCATCTCCCATGCTTGTGTCTGCCCGTCGATCTGACGCTAGTAGCCTAACGGCGTCCACCGACAGGGTCGCTGGGCGCTCGTGTTTCTGCGGGGTTGCGCCTTTCGCGTGATCGTATATTATTTCAAATACACACGCAGCGCTGCGAGAGGCCGTTCGATGCAGAAGCCCACATCATTCACCGGCACCCCCGGCAAGGTGATCGCCCTGCACCTCAACTATCCCTCGCGCATTGCCCAGCGCGGCCGCGTCCCGGAGCAGCCCTCCTACTTTCTGAAGCCCGGCACCTCGGTGAGCGCGTCCGGCACCCCGATTGAACGCCCGACCGGCACCGAACTGCTCGCCTTCGAGGGCGAGATCGCCCTGATCATTGGCCACAGGGTCCGTCGAGTGAGCCCGGAACAGGGCTGGGCGGCCGTCTCTGGCGTCACCGCCGCAAACGACTTCGGCGTCTACGATTTGCGCTACGCCGACAAGGGGTCGAATCTGAAGTCCAAGGGCGGAGACGGCTTCACCCCTCTCGGCCCGAACGTGATCAACGCCAGAGGCGTTGAACCCGATGCCCTGCGGGTGCGCACCTGGGTCAACGGCGAGTTGGTGCAGGAAGACACCACTGCGCACGTGGTCTTCCCGTTCGGCCGTCTGGTCGCCGATCTCTCCCAGCTGATGACGCTCGAGCCGGGCGACGTGATTCTCACCGGAACCCCCGCTGGGTCCTCCGTGGTGCAGCCCGGCGACGTGGTCGAGGTCGAAGTGGATGCCCCGACTGCGCCGGGCGCGCCGAGCAGCGGGCGACTGGTCACCCCGGTCATCGCCGGTACGGTCGCGATGGCCGAGTACGGCGCCAGCCCGAAGATCGACGATCTGCAGCGGGCTGAGGCGTGGGGTTCAGTTCAAGCGGCCGGGCTGACAGCTTCGGCCAGCTCAGCCAGCGTTCTAACCAACGAACTCAAAGCGAAGATCAACTCGGTCGGAACGGCCACGCTCAGCTCTCAACTGCGCAAACGCGGCCTGAACAACGTCTCGATCGACGGACTCCAGTCCACTCGTCCCACCCAACGTCTGGTGGGGCTCGCCCGAACCCTGCGATTCATTCCCAACCGGGAGGACCTCTTCATCGCCCACGGCGGCGGCTACAACGCGCAAAAGCGCGCCTTCGATTCGCTCCGCCCCGATGATGTGCTCGTGATCGAGGCTCGCGGCGAGACCGGCACCGGCACGGTCGGGGACATCCTCGCCCTTCGCGCGCAGGTCAACGGCGCAGCCGGTCTGGTGACGGATGGCGGGGTGCGCGACGTGACCGCCGTGGCCGCCCTCGAGATGCCCACTTACTTCGCCAACGCGCATCCGGCCGTTCTCGGCCGTCGTCACGTGCCGTGGGACACGGACCTCACCATCACCTGCGGTGGTGCAGCCGTGCAACCCGGCGATGTGATCGTGGGAGACGCCGACGGCGTCCTGGTGATTCCGCCGCACGTGATCGAGGAGGTCGTCACCGACGCGATCGAACAGGAGCGTGAGGAGACCTTCATCGCCGAGATGGTTGCCGCGGGCGAGGGCGTCGACGGGCTGTACCCGATGAACGCCACCTGGAAAGGGCGGTACCAAAAATGGTTGCCCCAGTGACGCTCCCACCCACCGGCGTGAGCAAGTCCCAACTCGCCTACCACTGGATCAAGGCGCGCATCTCCGACGGAACCTTCACGCCGGGCTACCGTTTGGTACTCGGCGCGATCGGTAAGGATCTGGGCGTGAGCGTCGTACCGGTGCGCGAGGCGATCCGTCGCCTCGAAGCGGAGGGGCTGGTCACCTTCGAGCGCAACGTCGGGGCGCAGGTCGCCATGCTCGAAGAGACCGAATATCTCTATACGATGCAAACGCTGAGCGTCGTCGAGGGCGTCGCGACGGCACTGTCGGCGCCATTCATCACCACCGCTGACATCGAACGCGCCCGCACGGTCAACCAGGCCATGATCGTCTCCCTCGAAGACCTCAACCCGCACCGGTTCACCGAACTCAACCTCGAATTCCACTCGATCCTGTTCGAGAGCTGCCCGAACCCGCACATCCTCGATCTGGTGCACCGCGGCTGGAACCGCATGAAGGTGCTGCGCGACTCCACTTTCAGCTTCGTGCCCGGCCGCGCCCGCGACTCAGTAGCGGAGCACGACAACCTGCTGCAGCTGATCGAAGCGGGCGCCGACGCACTCACGCTCGAGTTGGCCGCGCGCGCCCACCGCACCGGCACACTGGACGCCTTCCTCGCATACCAGAAGTCGCACCACCCCCAGCCGGCATCCGACCCGTCCCCGAGAAAGAGAGCCTGACCGATGACACAGACGTCTGCCCAGACCGCACACTACGTACCGGCCGACCTGCCCACCAGCATCCGTCATTTCATCGGTGGAGAATTCGTCGACAGCGTCGGCGGCGAAACGTTTGACGTGCTCGACCCGGTGTCGAACCAGACCTATGCCACCGCGGCCGCCGGCCAGCCGGCGGACATTGATCTGGCCGTCGCGGCCGCGAAGGACGCCTTCGACAACGGACCGTGGCCGCGCATGCTGCCCCGCGCCCGCGCCCGGGTACTGCACCGCATCGCCGACGCCGTCGAGGCGCAGGATGCCCGGCTCGCCGAGTTGGAAACCTTCGATACCGGGCTGCCGATCACGCAGGCGCTCGGCCAGGCGCAACGGGCGGCCGAGAACTTTCGCTTCTTCGCCGACCTGATCGTGGCGCAGGCCGACGACACCTACAAGGTACCCGGCAAGCAGATCAACTACGTCAACCGCAAGCCGGTCGGGGTCGCCGGGCTGATCACCCCGTGGAACACCCCATTCATGCTCGAAAGCTGGAAGCTCGCGCCCGCGCTCGCCTCCGGCTGCACCGTCGTGCTGAAACCGGCCGAATTCACGCCGCTGTCAGCGAGCCTGTGGGCCGAGATCTTTCGCACCGCGGGCGTTCCCGACGGCGTGTTCAACCTGGTCAACGGCATCGGCGAGAAGGCCGGCGATGCGCTCGTCAAGCATCCCGACGTGCCGCTCATCTCCTTCACCGGCGAAACCACCACGGGCCAGACCATCTACCGCAACTGCGCCGCAAACCTCAAGGGCATGTCCATGGAGCTCGGCGGTAAATCGCCCGCGGTCGTCTTCGCCGACGCCGACCTCGACGCCGCGATCGACTCGACCCTGTTCGGCGTGTTCTCGCTGAATGGCGAGCGGTGCACCGCGTCGAGCCGCATCCTCGTGGAGCGCTCCATCTACGATGACTTCTGCGCACGCTACGCGGCCCGCGCAGCGAACATCGTCGTCGGAGACCCGCACGACCCCAAGACCGAGATCGGCGCGCTCGTTCACCCCGAGCACTACGCCAAGGTCATGAGCTACGTCGAGATCGGAAAGACCGAGGGACGTCTGCTCTCCGGCGGCGGTCGCCCCGCCGGGCTTCCCGAATGGTTGGCACAGGGCAACTACGTCTCCCCCACGGTTTTCGCCGACGTCGCCCCGACCGCCCGCATCTTTCAGGAGGAGATCTTCGGCCCGGTCGTGACCATCACCCCCTTCGAAACGGATGCCGAAGCCCTCGCCCTGGCCAACGGTGTGAAGTACGGGTTGGCGGCCTACATCTGGACCAGCGATCTCAGTCGCGCGCACAATTTCGCCCAGTCCGTCGATGCCGGGATGGTCTGGTTGAACTCGCACAACGTGCGGGACCTCCGCACCCCGTTCGGCGGAGTCAAGGCCTCCGGCCTCGGCCACGAGGGCGGCTACCGATCGATCGACTTCTACACCGACTCGCAGGCCGTGCACATCACGCTCGCCCCGGTGCACCCGCCCCGCTTCGGCGGCAACTAGCCCCGCTCCCGGGTGGGGTCAGCACCAGCCATGCGACCAACGGTGGCTGTCTCGATACTCCGCCCCACGCATCCGTCAACTCAACGAGGAGAACCCCATGACACTCAGCTCGATCCCCACCCCCACTGCCACGCCGCCCGACATCCTCCGCTGCGCCTACATGGACATCGTCGTGACCGACCTGGCTAAGTCGCGCGAGTTCTACGTCGATATTCTCGGCCTCGTCGTCACCGAGGAGAGCGACACCGCGATCTACCTGCGCAGCTTCGAGGAATTCATCCACCACAACCTGGTACTGCGCCAGGGGCCCATCGCCGCCGTCGCCGCGATGGCCTTTCGGGTGCGCAGCCCCGAAGACGTCGACCTCGCCGAGGCCTACTATCAGGAGCTCGGCTGCCGCACCGAACGCCGCACCGAGGGCTTCGTGAAGGGTGTCGGTGACAGCGTACGCGTCGAAGACCCGCTTGGCTTTCCCTATGAGTTCTTCTATGCGACCACCCACGTAGAACGACTGGCCTGGCGCTACGACCTGCAGGGTCCGGGCGCGCTCGTGCGGCTCGACCACTTCAACCAAGTCACCCCCGACGTCGGCCGCGGCCGTGGATACCTCGAAGATCTCGGCTTTCGTGTCACAGAAGACATCAAAGACGAAGACGGCGTCACCTACGCGGCGTGGATGCGCCGCAAGGACACCGTGCACGACACCGCCCTCACCGGCGGCACCGGGCCGCGTATGCACCACATCGCCTTCGCCACGCACGAGAAGCACAACATCATCTATATCTGCGACAAACTCGGCGCGTTGCGCAAGAGCGATCTGATCGAGCGTGGACCCGGTCGTCACGGCGTCTCGAACGCGTTCTACCTGTATCTGCGTGACCCCGACGGCCACCGCGTCGAGATCTACACGCAGGATTACTACACCGGCGACCCCGACAACCCTGTTGTCACCTGGAACGTGCACGACAACCAGCGGCGCGACTGGTGGGGCAACCCCGTTGTACCCAGCTGGTACACGGATGCCTCGCTCGTGCTCGACCTCGACGGTAACCCCCAGCCGGTAATCGCGCGCACCGAGTCGAGCGAAATGGCCGTGACCGTCGGCGCCGACGGCTTCTCGTACACGCGCAAAGACGACGAGCTGGCCGGCTTCAAACTCGGCAGCACCCTCTAGGAGCAGCGCCCATGCTTGATCACTGCGTCATCGAAGAGATCACCGACGAACTCGTCGCGGCCGGCCGAACCCGGTCGACGGTCCCCCTCCTCACCGCCCGCTACCCCGAAATGACCGTCGACGATGCCTACGCCGTGCAGAGCCTGTGGAGGGAGCGCGGTATCGCGGCCGGCCGCCGTCTCGTCGGCCACAAGATCGGCCTGACCTCCAAGGTCATGCAGAACGCCACCGGCATCACCGAACCCGATTACGGTGTGATCTTCGCTGACGAGGTCTATGAGAATGGCGCGAGCATCCGTTTCGACAGCTTCTCGAACGTGCGAATCGAAGTCGAGCTCGCATTCGTGCTCGGCACGTCACTGTCCGGTCCGAACTGCACCCTGTTCGACGTGCTCGATGCCACAGAGTACGTCGTTCCGGCGCTGGAAATCCTCAGCTCACGCATCGAAATGGCCGGCCGCACCATCGTCGACACCATCTCCGACAACGCGGCCATGGGCGGGATGGTGACGGGAGGCAGGCCCGTGAAGGTCGGCGATGTCGACCTGCGCTGGGTGTCGGCGCTGCTCTACCGCAACCAGACCATCGAGGAATCCGGCGTGGCCGCGGCCGTGCTGGGCCACCCCGCGGCCGGCGTCTACTGGCTGGCGAACAAGCTCGCCCAGCACGAAACCAGGCTCGAGGCCGGCGAGATCATTTTGGCCGGCTCGTTCACCCGCCCGATGTGGGTGGAACAGGGCGACACGGTGCACGCCGACTACGGACCGTTGGGAGCAATCACATGCCGATTCGAGTAGCAGCAGAGCCGACCTTCCGCGACGTTCTCGCGGGCGCCTCACGTGCCCAGATAGGAATGTGGGTGTGCTCCGGCAGCGCGCTGGTGGCCGAAATCTGCGCCGGCAGCGGTCTCGACTGGCTGTTGATCGATACCGAACACAGCCCGAACGGCCTCGAGTCAACTTTGAGCCAGCTTCAGGCCGTGCACGGCTACCCGATCGTGCCGGTGGTGCGCGTACCAGCTGGCGAGCGCGTCATCGTGAAGCAATTGTTGGACCTCGGCGCTCAGAACCTGTTGATCCCCATGATCGACACCGCCGAGCAGGCCCGCGAGATGGCCGCCGCGGTGCGCTACGCGCCGCTCGGCGTTCGCGGCGTCGGCAGCGCCCTCGCCCGGGCGTCCCGGTGGAACCGTATCGACGACTACCTGGCCCGCGCCGACGACACGATCTCACTGTTCGTGCAGATCGAGACGACGGATGCCGTGGCCAACATCGCCCAGATCGCCGCCGTCGATGGCATCGACGGCTTGTTCATCGGCCCTTCCGACCTCGCGGCGTCGATGGGCCTGCTCGGCCAGCAGGACCACCCCGACGTCGTCGCCTCGGTCGAGCAGTGCATCCGTACGGTGTCGGCGCTCGGCAAACCCGCCGGCGTCAATGCCTTCGAACCCGCAACCGCCGAGCGTTACCTGGCGGCGGGCGCCCGCTTCGTGCTCGTCGGTGCCGACGTGGCCGTTCTCGCCCGGGCCTCGGAGAAGCTCGCCGCGACGTTCATCAGGCCCGGCACCACGGGCCCTGCCGTCGATGCCGTCCCACGAACGAGTTACTGAGCGCCCAGGCCGAATGCGAGAATGAGAGGGTGTCGATCCCCGAATTCGCCGAGACCTCCGGCAGCCCCGCCTCGGCGCCCGCCGCGCACTCGCAAACCCTGTCGCGCGGTATTCGCGTACTGGAGATTCTCGCTGAATCCGACGAACCGATGAGTATCCTCCAACTCGCCGCCGCCCTCGACGTGCACCGTTCGATCGCCTATCGTATCCTCCGCACCCTGGAAGATCACGGCCTCGTCGTACGGGACCCGGCCGGACTGGTGCGGCTCGGCCCCCGCCTGGCCGCCCTGGCCCGCGGGGTGTCCCGCGACCTGCAGGCCGCGGCACTGCCCGTGCTCACCCGCATTGCCCACGAGCTCGGCATGACCGCATTCGTCGCCGTGCTTGACCAGGGCGAGGTGGTCACGCTCGTGAGCATCGAATCGCGCCAGCCCCACGCGACGGTGGTGCAGCGGCCCGGCACACGGCATCCGCTGCACGTGGGGGCACCAGGGATCGCCATCCAGTCCGCGCTGAACGCCGCGCAGTGGGCCGCGCTCGGTCTCACCGAAACCCGCCGGAGCGAGGCCGGTGAGGTCGCTACTGTCGGCTATGCCTCCAGCCACGACGAGGTCATTCCCGGCCTGTCGTCGATCGCCGTGCCGCTGCCCGTGCCCGGGGATTCGCCTGCCGCCATCGCCGTCGTCTATATCTCGAGCCTGCACTCCCCCGCCGACATCGGCGCAGCCCTCACCGAGGCTGCGCGCACGATCGTCGCCGAGCTCAGTTGACCCGCTCTGCGCGTTGCACGCGCTACTGCGCGTCACTCGTGCGTGCAAGGTGCGATCATGCTCCACATCCCGCACAAGCAACGATCCCACACAATACTGACCAATAGGTAGGTAATCTTTGGTTTTGCTGCCATACTGCCCCCGTGACGGTTTTCTCCGCACGATCTCCACACTTTGCAGCAGTACCCGACCCAGCACCGCAGTGAGATACAAGGGAGTATTCCATGGCCTTAACGACCGAGCGCACGCAGGCAATCAGCGCCAAACGGAATGAAGAACGGCGGGTCCTCGCCGGCACGATGGTGGGCACCACAATCGAGTGGTACGACTTCTTCATCTACGCCCAGGCCGCCGGCCTCGTACTGGCCGGCCTGTTCTTCGCCCCGCTCGCCGGCGAAAACGAGCCGCTCGCCCAGCTGATCGCCTGGGCGTCACTCGGCATCAGCTTCCTATTCCGCCCGCTCGGCGCCATCGTCGCCGGGCACCTCGGCGACCGCATCGGTCGGAAGGCGATGCTGGTGTTCACACTCGTCATGATGGGCGCGGCCACTGCCCTCATCGGCCTGTTGCCGACCTTCGACCAGATCGGCGTCTCGGCACCGATCCTGCTGATCGTGCTTCGCATCCTGCAAGGCTTCTCGGCCGGCGGCGAATGGGGCGGCGCGGCGCTCATGAGCGTCGAGCACGCACCGATCAACAAGCGCGGATTCTTTGGTGCCTACCCGCAGATCGGGGTTCCGGTCGGCCTCATTCTCGCCACCGGTGTCATGATCATCGTGACCACCTCGATGAGCGACGAAGCGTTCCTCAGCTGGGGTTGGCGCATTCCGTTCCTCATCTCTGTGCTGCTCATCGTCGTCGGTTGGGTCATCCGCCGCGCGGTCGCCGAAAGCCCGGTCTTCAAAGAGATGCAGACCCGCAAGAGGGAATCTGCCGCCCCACTCAAGCAACTCTTCCAGAACCACTCGCGTCAGGTCATCCTCACCGCACTGATCTTCATCGCCAACAACGCTGCCGGTTATATGCTCATCGCTTTCTTCGGCTCGTACGCCACCAAGCCCGCTGAAGCTGGCGGACTCGGCATGGAGCGCACCCCGGTGCTCATCGCCAGCACCGTCGCCGCCGCGTTCTGGCTCGCGTCGACCATGCTCGGTGGAATCCTCTCCGACAAAATCGGCCGCGTGCGCACCTTCCAGCTCGGCTACGCGTTCCTCTTCATCTGGGCGATCCCCATGTTCCTGCTCATCGACACCGGCGACATCGTCTGGTTTGCGCTCTCGCTCATCATCCTGGCGAGCGGACTCGGCTTCTCCTACGGCCCGCAGGCCGCGCTCTACGCCGAAATGTTCCCGGCCCAGGTGCGCTACTCCGGCGTTTCGATCGGCTACGCGCTCGGCGCGATTCTCGGTGGCGCGTTCGCCCCGCTCATCGCGCAACTGTTGCTCGATCAGACCGGACAGTCCATCTCGATCGGCATTTACCTCATGGTGCTCGCCGCGATATCCTTCGTCGCGGTGACCCTTGTGAAAGAGACGCGCGGGGTTGCGCTGGGCATCAGCACGCACGAGTAACTGTCGTAGATCACAACCGTGCCGCTCGGAATAACACTCCGGCGGCACGGTTACTTCATGCTCCCTGCGCTCGGGCTACGAGCCAGCGGCTCAGTTCAAGAACTCCAGGGCGGCTTGTTTGAACTCGCGGGCGGTCAGCGCGCTGAGGTGGGTGCGGCCGGGCAGTTCGACGTACCCGGCACCGCGTTCGGCCGCGAGCACGGCTACCCCCGCCGGAATCTGGTCGGCGCCACCCGCCACAAACAATTGCGGGATACCCACTGGCACGTCCAGGGTGCATCCCGCCATTCCCTGCACGCACGCCCATAGTGCCTCGCGGTCGGCACCAGCGGTGATCGCCGGTCCGAGTACGGCGGCAATGGTCGGGTCGGAAGGAAGGTCGCCAGAGAGCAGGAACCGGTTGACCTCGCCCTGATCCCAGGTATCGAATAGTTCGAGCGGCCCTGCCCCGCCGAGCACGAGGCTGCGCACGCGTTCAGGAGCCAGCCTGGCCAGGGCGGCCACGACCCGCGACCCCAGGGAATAACCGATTACGTCGACCCGCTCAAGTTGCAGCGTGTCGAGCACCGCCACGAGGTCAGCGGCGAGCTGCCTCGGTAGGTAGTCGGCACAGTGATGCGGCCTGTCGCTGCGCCCGTGCCCGCGCAGGTCGGGTGTGATCGCGCCCCGCCCGACTTCCCCGAGCGCCCGCACCCACCCCGAGCCAATCCAGGTGACCGCCGCGGTCGACGCGAAACCGTGCACGAGCAGAACCGGTCGCTCCCCGGGAGCGGCATCACAGGCAATACGTACGCCGTCGAGCCTTTTTGCGAATATGGTCACTCGACGGCGTCGCTCACGGCAAACACCGCGCCGGCGTGCGCCATCTCAGCGAGGGCGGTCAACGTAGATTCCGCGGCGACACCGGCAACGAGATCGGTCAGCACCCGCACGCGCTGGCCGTGTTCGAGCGCGTCGAGAACGGACGCTCGCACGCAGTGGTCCGTTGCAAGGCCGACGATGTCGACCTCGGTCACGCCGTGCTCGCTCAGCAACTCCGTCACCGTCTGCCCGGCCTCGGTGGCGCCCTCGAAGAGGGAATATGCGGGCCGGCCCTGGCCCTTGCGAATGTGGAAGGTCACCGCATCCGTTGTCAGAGCCTTGTGGTACTCGGCGCCCGTCGTGCCGGCCACGCAGTGCACCGGCCAGGTTGTGACGTAGTCGGGCGCCGCATCGCGCGCGAAGTGGCCACCGTTGTCATTGCCGATATCGTGCCAGTCACGCGAGGCGAAGACATATTTATAGGCAAGCGGATGCTCGGCCAGCAGCACACTCACACCCGCCGCGACCGCTGCCCCGCCGTCAACGCCGAGCACTCCGCCCTCGGTGAAATCATTCTGAACGTCGATGATGAACAGTGCGCGGGTCACGAGGTCTCCTTGCGAAGGGTTAGTTGTTCGACAAATTGTCACCGCAGTGAAAGAAGCCGGTGGTCAAAGTGTCGATGGCGATTTTAGCGTTTGAGCTCACGTTGCCGATGGCGTAGATGGCGAAGGTGAGCGGGGTGCCGTCGGCGGCGCGAATGACCCCGGCGAGCGTGTAGCCGGTGTCGATCCAGCCGGTCTTGGCGAACACTGCGCCGTCGGCGGCAGAATTCGCACCGGAGAAACGGTCGCTGTAGGAGAGGGAACCGCGCGGTCCGCCGGCGATCGGCAGGCCGTCGAAGAGCACGCCGAGGTTGCCCTCGCGGGCGTTGACCTTGAGGAAGAGTGCCGTCAGGTACGCCGGCGCGACAGCATTGTGGGGGCTGAGTCCCGAGCCGTCCTTGATGATCATGCCGGTGGTGTCGATGCCGTAGGCGGCGAGGCCACCGACGATGCCCTGTTGCAGCGCGGAGAAAGAGTTGCCGGCGCCGTTTTCGATGGCCACGAGGCGGGCGAGCATCTCGGCGATGGTGTTGTCACTCACGATCAGGGACTGCTGAATGAGCGTAGACACCGGCGCGGACTGTACGGCACCGAGTTGGGCGGTTCCGGCCGGGGCGGTGGCCTGACTGATGCTGAGGCCGCCGCCGAGTGCGTCGGCGAAGGCCTGGCCGGCCCGGGCAATCGGGTCTTCGCTGCGCGCCGATGTGCTGCGGGTCGGGTCGTCGCGGTCACCGTCGACCATCAGCGCGGTGATCTCGGGCATGGCGCCGAGGCCGAGCTCGGTGCGGGCCCAGCCCTCGTCCCAGTCAGGGCCGGAAAAATACGAGGTGTCGAGTACGAGCGAGGTGATCGGCGGATTGGTCGGGTCGGCGGCCCAGGCGACCCTGGTCTGGGTGGCGAGGTCGTCGAGGTGGGCGGCGCCGGTGTAGAACGGTTCCTGACCGGTGGGTAGCCGCGACAGGGTCAGGTCTCCCCCGCCGACGAGCACGACCTGACCGGGTTCCGCGCCCTTCACTACGCGGGTCGTAGCCCGGTAGTCGCTGCCGAGCACGTTGAGGGCAGCGGCCGAGGTGAGCACCTTCATGACACTCGCGGTGCGGGACGACGTCGTGCCGCCGCGGTCGAACAATACCTCACCGGTGTTGGCATTGACGACCTGCGCCTGAAAATCGGCGAGGCGGGCGTCGGCGGCGAGCGCGGCAACCGAGCAGGTACGCAACCGGCTGGCCGCTGTCGCTTCGGCGGGCACCGGTCGAGCCGAATCGATGGTGGGAGTGGGAAGCGGCGTGGCCGCGGGCGACGGCGCAACGAATGCCGCTGCCGGTTCGGCGGTGCCGGTCTGGGTTCCGGCGAAGACGGCCCCACTACCCAGCAGCACGAAGACGAAAGCACCGGCGGCGATCAGCCAGGCCCGGCGGTACCGGGTGAAGACTGCACGGATTCCGCTGCGCGGGGCAGGGTCGGCCTCGTGGGCTACGGGTGTCTGCACGGGTTCATCCACCTCCGTATGGTAACCGACGCGCCTTCGGGCCAGCTATTCACCCGGGTAGCGCAGGCCGATCCTGGCCCGAACCGCGTCGAGGGTGTGCATGATGGCGACCGATTCTTCGGCCGGCATGATGTCGCTCGAGAACTTGCCGGCTCGAATCAGGGCCTCGGCTTCGACCGCCTCGAAGTGCATCCCGCGGCCGGTGAACTCGGCCGGTACAAACGTTTCGAGTACGGTGCCGACCGTGTCCAGTACCCGAAAACCGGTCGGTGCGTACCAGACGGCGTCGATGTCGATGCGCCCCTCAGTGCCGATGATCGAAGCCGAGGTGGGGCCGCGGGTGTCACTTGCCGAGAAGGTCGTGGCGATCTGTCCCCCCCCATAGCGAAAAATCGTCGCGACCTGGGCATCCGCTCCGGTGGCCTTGAACGAGGCACTGGCCAGTATCGTTTCGGGCGCCCCGAACACAGCGTGCGCGAAATTCACCGGATAGACCCCCAAATCAAGCAAGGCACCGCCGCCCAGGGCCAGGGAGTTGATCCGGTGTTCCGGGTCGTCGGGAAGGTCCTGGGTATGGTCGGCGAGCACGCTGCGCACGTCGCCGAGCGTGCCGGCCGCCAGAATCTCGCGGATGCGCACCATGTGCGGCAGAAAACGGGTCCACATGGCTTCGAGCACGAGCAGATTCTTGCTCGCGGCCAGGTCGACGATCTGGCGGGCTTCCCGGGCGTTGAGCGCGATCGGCTTCTCGATCAGCACGTGTTTGCCAGCATTCAACGCGAGGGCAGCGTGTTCGGCATGAAACGGGTGCGGTGTCGACACGTAGATGACGTCGACCGCAGGATCGTTGACCAGCGCTTCGTAGCTGGCATGTGCCGTGGGAATGCCGAATTCGGCGGCGAAGGCATCCCCTGACGCTTGGCTGCGCGACCCGACGGCCTGCACCGTGTGGCCGTTTTGTACCAGGTCGCTCGCGAACAGGTGGGCGATACCGCCGGTGGCCAGGATTCCCCAGCGAATCGAATCTGTCATGCCTGGAGCTTATCGGCCGGCACCGACGCGGGGTTCTGGATGCCGATGCCTGAGATGATTCCGCCTCCGACCAGCAGAATTCCGGTGACGATTGCGGCGCGATGGAACCCATCGACGTCGAGCACCGGGCCCACGATAATGCTCGCCGCGGCGATGGCCACCAGTCCGGCGACCCGGGAGAGCGCGTTATTGACCGCGGAGGCAATGCCCGCCCGGCCGGGTTCTATCGCGCCCAGGATAGCGGAGGTCAGCGGCGCGACCGTGATCGTCAGGCCCAAGCCGAAGATGATGACGCCGGGCAGAACCTGGCTGGAATAGGCGACGGTCGAGTCGATGCGGAGCATGACGAAAAACCCGATACCGGCGATGATCGGCCCGACGCACATGAACAGACGCGGGCCAAATCGGCCAGCCAGACGGCCAACGACGGTGGACAGGGCAATGCTCAAAATGCTCACTGGCAACAGGGCCAACCCGGCGCGCGTCGCGCTGTATCCGCCAACCTGCTGCAAGAACACAGCGAGCAGGAACGTGCCGAGCGACAGGGCGGCGTAAATGAAGGTCGTCGCCACGTTTCCCACCCAAAAGTTGCGCACCCGAAACAGGCTGAGCGGCATCATCGGCGCTTTCGCACGGTTTTCGTGCCAGATAAACGCCGCAAAACTCAGCAGTCCGACGATGAGCGGCACCAGAATGACCGGGCTTCCCCAGCCGAAGGCGGCCTGTTCGATCAACGCGAAGACGGGCAGTGCCACGCCGAGCACTCCGAGAACCGCTCCGCTGACGTCGACACGGGGCGCGGCATCCGCTGCCTGGTCGCCCGGCAACCGCGCCAACAGAACCAGGGTGAGCGCGATCGGCACGATGTTGATGGCGAACACCAGCCGCCACGACGCCAGGTCGACCAGCAGGCCGCCGATGAGCGGGCCGGCGATGAAGGCTGTGCTGGTCCAGGCGGTCCAGGTTCCGATCGCGCGGGCCTGGCCGGCACCCGAAAACGTGCTGAAGATGAGGGCGAGCGAGCTCGGCACCAGCAGCGCACCAGCGACGCCCTGGATGGCACGTGCGCCGATCAGAAAGGGAGCGCTTGGAGCCACCGCACAGAGAACGGATGCCGAGGCGAACCCCACGAGGCCCCACAACAGCACCCGTTTGCGCCCGAACGCGTCGGAGAGCGAACCGGCCAGCAGAATAATGCCGCCGAGGGTGATGAGGTAAGCATCGACGACCCACTGCTGGGTCGAGATGCCTCCGCCCAGTTCACGGGTGATCGCGGGGAGGGCCACATTGATGACGGTGCCGTCGAGAAAGGCGATGAACGAGGCCAGCACCGCGACCACCAGAACAAGCCGTGGGGAATCGGTCGGTGAACGGGTCATGACGTGAATGAACCCCACGTGCTGCCGCGGCGTACCATATAGGTCAGACTAGACCAATGATCACCCTGCAGCAGGATGCCGATGGCTTCATCCGCATGAACCGGCACTTTCCCGATACCACGCTCATCAGCATCAGCTTCACAGAGGGGGCGGTGGGAGAATTCACCGGGGCCCAGTTGAACGCCATCTTTGACGACGCCCTGGCCGAGTTTCGCGGGCAGAACCGCCTCGAGGGAGCGAAAGGTTTTTCGCGGGCGCCGGCGAAAACCGTGCATCCCACGAAAAACATCACCGTCATCAAAGTGCACCCCGAAATGGCCCGCTAGCTGCGACCGGGCGCAGTCAGCGCAGTCAGCCTGTCCACGCCGATCGGTTCATCGGCCAGTAACGGCACGATCGCAACCCGATCGGCGTGGTCGAACACCCAGTCGATCTGGGTGACCTCGTTGGCGGCGCGCGCCAGCAAAAACGGTGACTCGGGGCGCGCCGCCGCAATGGAATTGTTGACTACCCAGCCCCACGGCTGGATTCCGGCTCGCTGAAGATCCTGCTGAAGCTCCTCGGCCTCGAGCACTGGCGTCGTCTCGGCCAGGGTGACGAGGAGCACCTTGGTCAGCGCGGAATCCTGCAGCCGCATCAACGGGGTCACGAACGCCATGCCCTCCCCCATCTGACGCGCGATTTCACGATGGTACGACCCCGTGGCATCGAGCAACAGTAAGGTGTGGCCGGTCGGAGCGGTATCAACGACAACGAATTCGTGCCGCGATTCATGTACGGCCTTCGAGAATTGCCGAAACACCGCGACCTCATCGGTGCACGGCGAGAGCAGGTCTTCGGCCAGGGCGGCCCGGCCGTCGTCGTCGAGATTCTTGCCCTTGGTAGCCATGACGTGATTTCGATACTCCCGGATCGCCTCGTCCGGGTCGATGCGCGAGACGCGCAGCCCCGGCAGGGTTCCGTGCAGGGTGTCCACCAGGTGGGCCGCCGGGTCCGTCGTGGTCAGGTGCACCGCATGGCCGCGCCGAGCGAGGGAAACGGCGATTGCTGCAGCGATCGTGGTTTTGCCGACGCCGCCTTTTCCCATGCATAAAATCAGGCCGTGACCGGTCTGTTCCAGTTCGTCGACGAACTGGCCGAGCGGGGCATTCGGCACTTCGACCGGGGTCTGCGGCGATACTCCACCATCGTTGCCGGCTTGAAACAGGTCGCGCAGCGCTCTGGTACCCGTCATGTTGCCGGTTTTGAGCTCGAGCAGATCACGCGGCAGGCTAGCGATGGTCGGAGGAATACCGTCCAGCGCGGCCGACTCGCGTTTGCGCACCGCTGCGGCTATCGGCTCTGTTCCCGCGCCAACTGGCAGCAGTCCATTGATAACGACATAGCCGCCAAGAATTCCGATCTGCGCCAGCTCAGCGTGGGTGCGATCGATCTCGCTCAAAGCGGATGCCTGCGCGCGCGCCACGAGCACCAGCCGCGTACGCCGCGGGTCGGCCAGGGCAGCGACCGCAGCCGCATACACCGTCTTGTGCTTCTCCAGCCCGGATAGCGGGCCGAGGCACGACGGATCACCCTTACCCGCATTCAGAAACTCCGTCCAGGAGCCGGGCAACTGCAGCAGGCGGATGGTGTGTCCGGTCGGCGCGGTGTCGAACACGATGTGGTCGTAGGTCTGGAGCAGGCTGTCATCGGTCAGCAGGTTCGTGAACTCGTCGAACGAGGCAACCTCGGTAGTACACGAACCGGACAGGCCCTCAGCAATGCTGGCCAGCTCCCGCTCCGGCAAAAGCCCCCGAACCGGCGCGATAATGCGTTCGCGATAGGCATCCGCGGCCTGCTCCGGGTCGATTTCGAGGGCGCTGAGACCGGCAATGGCCTCAATCAGAGTGACCGTGTTGCCGATCGTGACACCGAATACCTGCCCGATGTTGGACGCCGGGTCGGTACTCACCAGCAACACTCGGCCGCCCCGGGTGGCCAGCTCGATAGCCGAAGCGCAGGCAACGGATGTCTTGCCGACGCCACCCTTACCGGTGAAAAACAGAAAGCGGGGCGGGTCTTTCAAAAACTTCATGGTGCTAGCAGCAGCCGGTGGCGCCGCCGCAGCATCCGCTTTCAGATTTTTCGGTCAGGCCGAGCTGGACTCGCTCGGCTGGCTCGCTCGTGACGGGAGCGAGGCCGGCGAAGGCGAGCAGTTGGGTTTTCGAGGGATAGCTACCGGTCGCGACGGTGACACCATCGACGACGGTGAGCGGCAGCCCGGTCGAACCGACGACGTGCATGAAGGCGCGCACGGTCTCATCCGTGGTGAAAGCGAGCGGGTCGGTGGCCAGGTTATGGCGTTGGATGTCAGCGCCAAGGTCCTGCAGGCTGCGCACGGTCGCGGTCACCTCGACCAGGGACTGGTCGACATCGACGCCGCAGACTCCGGTGTCGCAGCACAGTGCCGGTTCGTAGATTCGGATGGCAGCCATGTGGATCTCCCTCAAAAGTTGAGCCTTCACTCGTTATATCGATAAGAATCAATGTAGCAGTAGGCTGGTGCCGCATCTACCGGAAGGAATCAATTCATGACCGAGAAATCTGAGATCACGGAACGTGTTCGTGCACGTTACGCGACGGCCGCAGTGCAATTGAGTGACGTCTCGAGCACGTCGTGCTGCGTGCCGACCGATTTAGGCAACGGCGACGTGTTCGGCTCCGCGCTTTACACCGGAAACGAAAATTTAGAGATACCCGAAGAGGCGTTTCTGGCCAGTTTGGGCTGCGGCAATCCGACAGCTGTCGCCGACCTGCACCCGGGAGAAACGGTACTCGACCTCGGTTCCGGCGGCGGTATCGACGTGCTGCTCTCCGCACGTCGTGTGGGCCCAACGGGCTTCGCCTACGGGCTCGATATGACCGATGAGATGCTCAGGCTCGCCCGAGCTAATGCGGCGAAGGCCCAAGCCACCAACGTGGAGTTCATCAAGGGTCAGATGGAAGCCATCCCCCTGCCCGGCGCAACCGTCGACGTGATCATCTCCAACTGCGTAATCAACCTGTCCACCGACAAGAATGCGGTGATCTCCGAGATGTTCCGGGTCTTGAAGCCCGGCGGGCGCCTCGGAATCTCCGACGTGGTGGCCGAAAATCACCTGAGCGCAGAGGACCGCATCGAGCGCGGCAGTTATACCGGCTGCATCGCCGGGGCCCTCTCGAACCAGGAGTACCTGGACGCTCTCGCCGCGGCAGGATTTGTCGACGCGACTGTGGAATATACCCACGAAGTCGCCCCCGAAATGCACGGGAGCATCGTGAAGGCGGTCAAACCCAGCGTCTAGTCCCGGGCGCTTTGTTGCAGGGAGCGGCCGGTCCCCACGAGCAGCAATCCTGAACCAGAAAGCGGGACCGCTACAGCCAGAAATGACACTGCATGTGCTTGCGGATAAGTCAGCGACCACTGTAACGTCAGTGCATGCTGACTACTGCCTCACGTCTGGATGTACTGAATCGGCTGGGGCGGGCCTTGGCGGATCCGACCCGATCGCGGATTTTACTGAGCCTGCTGGACGCCCCTGGTTATCCCAGCCAGCTTGCGGAGGGGCTGCGACTGACGCGCTCGAATGTATCGAACCATCTGAGTTGCCTACGGGGTTGCGGCATTGTGGTGGCCACGCCGGAGGGTCGGTCCACGCGATACGAGATTGCCGACCCGCATTTGACGCGTGCGCTGGTCGCGCTGGTCGACGTGGTCCTCGCCGTCGATGACGGTGACGCGTGCGCAGATGACACCTGTGACGTACCCGTGTGTTGCAGAGCCGAAACATGAGCGCGCCCTCGCCCCTTCACCTTCCGGCGCTGGGTCCGATTCGCAAACGCCTCCTCCAGCGCCGGATCCGCTGGATCGTCGCGATCACGATGTGCTACAACCTCATCGAGGCCGTCATCGCCCTAGCGGCCGGATCCATCGCGTCGTCGGCTGCGCTGATCGGGTTCGGTCTTGACTCAATCGTGGAGGTACTCTCCGCTGCCGCGATTGCCTGGCAGTTCGCTGCGCCAGAACCAGAGCAACGGGAGAAGCTCGCGTTGCGCGTGATCGCGTTCTCCTTCTTCGCTCTCGCCGCGTACGTCAGCATCGACGCCGCGCTGTCGATCCTGGGGTTACGCAGACCCGAATACAGTCCGGTCGGTATTGTGCTCACGGCCATCAGCCTGGTGGTCATGCCGGTTCTGAGCTGGTGCGAACGCCGCATCGGCCGCGAGCTGGGTTCCGCCTCGGCGGTCGCCGATTCGAAGCAGACCCTACTGTGTGCGTATCTCTCGGCCGCGGTACTCATCGGGCTCGCGCTGAACGCCCTGCTCGGCTGGGCCTGGGCTGATGCGGTCGCCGCGCTGGTTATCGCGGGTTTCGCGATTCGAGAAGGCAGAGAAGCATGGAAAGGGGACACGTGTGCCACTTCGGTATCCGCGCTGACCGGTGAACGCACCCTCGAGCATGAGGCCGGCTCCTGAGATCCATGCCAGGCAATGGCTTACGACCAACCGGCGGGTCATTGTGCAATAATCTGCGTATGAATGCAGATACGGACAGGTACATGCTTGACGGGGATGTGATCGTCCAGGCGGGGCATGCCCGCGAGGTCACACCGGCGCACCACCGGCATCCGCTCGAACGAGCCAGTGACACCCACTGTGCCGTCGCCCATGTTTGAGGTCCTGCGTAACCGAACGTATCGCCGATTGTTCAGCGCGCAAGTCGTCGCGCTGATCGACACCGGAATGCTCACTGTAGCTCTCGGCCTCCTCGCGTTCGACCTCGCCGGCGGTGATGCCGGGATAGTGCTCGGCATCGCACTGACCATCAAGATGCTCGCCTATGTCGGCGTCGCCCCGGTCATTTCCGCGCTGACCACGCACGTGCCACGCAAGACCCTGTTGGTATCAGCGGATGCACTCCGCGCGATCGTCGCGCTCTCCCTGCCGTTCGTCACCGATGCCTGGCAGATCTACGTGCTCATCTTCGTGCTGCAAGCCGCTTCAGCCACCTTCACCCCCGCCTTTCAAGCCCTCATCCCGGAGGTCTTGCCGAAGGAGAGCGACTACACCCGGGCGCTGTCGCTGTCGCGACTGGCCTACGACCTTGAATCGCTGCTCAGCCCGATTCTCGCCGCCGCCCTCTTAACCGTTATCAGCTATCACTTCCTTTTTGTGGGAACGATCGTCGGGTTCGCTGGCTCCGCCCTGCTCGTGTTCACCGCCACTCTGCCGGCTCATCAGGTGGCCGTGACAACACCATTCTCGGAGCGCCTCACCCGCGGCGTTCGCGTCTTCGCACGCATACCGCAATTGCGCGCCCTGCTAGCCATGAACATGGTCGTCGCAACGTCGACCAGTATGGTCATCGTCAACACCGTCGTGCTTGTGCAAAGCCATTTCGGCCGCGCTCAGTCCGACTTTGCTCTCGCCCTCGCCTGCTACGGATTCGGGTCCATGCTCGTCGCTCTTGCGCTGCCCCGGGTACTCGAGCGCTTTGACGACCGAAACGTCATGCTGCTCGGCTGTGCGGTGTTGCCCACCGGGCTTTTGGCCCTCGCCGGTCTTGTTTTCGCGCCGCTAATACCCCTGACCTGGTCTGGTCTCCTCGTGATCTGGTTCGTGCTCGGCGCCGCGACCGCACTCATCCTGACGCCGTCGGCGCGGCTGTTGCGCCGCTCTTCCGACGAGACCAGCCGACCGGCCGTTTTCGCCGCCCAGTTTTCTCTGTCCCATGCCTGTTTCATCGTCACCTACCCACTGGCCGGGATACTCGGCGCCCTGCTCGGGTTGGCGCCAACTGCGAGCGTACTGGCCGGTATCGGGATACTCTCTGGGATCATTGCGTTTCGAGCCTGGACGACTCAGACGACACCTCTGGCACAGGCGGAATCAACGATCACCATCTGAGAGATGATGGTCTTGATCGATCGCGATGGCGGCGGAATGTGTTGTCGAAATCACGGTTTTGGCTCGGGTAAAATCGGCACTCAGGATTCGCCGCTGGCCGTGCGGTATTCTGCAAGAGAAGACATTCGGCAGTTCGGTCGTGGGCTGCTGGCAGAGAAGTAGGTGAAATGACGCTGGATCGTGCGGTGCGGTGGCGGCGCGCGCCCGCCTCCGCGTCTCCGTTCGTCTCCTTGCTCGCTCTTGCCGCGCTGTTGTTCGCAGTTTTCGCCGTTCATTCCGAAACCGCCGGGCACGCCATGCCCGCGCTGGTCCCTGCATCATCGGCTGTTGCTGCATCATCGGCTGTTGCTGCATCATCGGCTATTGCGGAGCACCAGACGTCGGTGACGGGTATGGCTGCAGTCATGGCAGCTCCCGTCTTCGCGGCGATCTCGTCCGGAAGCCTCCACGGGATGCTTGAATGCGCTCTGCTGGCGATGATGTGCGTTCTGTTACTGACTCTCGTCGTTCTGGTATTTCTGACTCGGCTACCGGCTAGGTATCGACGCCTGCTCGATACCTGCGTGATGTCGAGCTCCTGGCGCATCAGCGCCCAACCGCGTCAGCGGCCCAGTCTCACCCTTCTCTCCATCTGTCGCGTTTAGACCGAGATGCAGTTCCGAGCCAGCACGTGGCGTCGGAACTTTGCCGTGCCCGCGGGCACCGGTTTCTACCGCTAACAGACGAATGGATGAACGATGCTCAACCCCCGAACTTTCTTGTATGCTGCCGTGACCTTGGCAGCAGCTCTCACTCTCAGCTCATGCTCTGGAGGCAGCCCCGCCGCCGAATCAGCGGGCCCTGCTGCCAGCCAAAGCACAGCAGCGTTTGACTCCGCCGACGTGACCTTTGCCCAGATGATGATCCCCCATCATGAACAGGCCGTTCAAATGAGCGACGACCTACTCGCCAAGGACGGCCTCGATCAAAGCGTGGTCGACCTCGCGACCGAGATCAAGGCTGCGCAGAAACCGGAGATCGCCCAGTTGAAAGACTGGTTGACGGCGTGGGGCGAAGATGAGAACAGTATGTCGGACATGTCCGGCATGGGCGGCAGCTCTGCTGGGATGATGTCCGACGACGACATGATGGCGTTGCACCACGCCTCGGGAGCAGACGCCAGTTCCTTGTTCCTGAAACAGATGACTGCGCACCACGAGGGGGCCGTCGCGATGGCGCAGCTCGAAATTGATAACGGTAAGAATGCGGATGCCCAGGCGATGGCCGCCAATATCGTCAAGACGCAGTCGGCTGAAATCGCCGTCATGGCCGAGCTTCTCACCTCGCTCTAGAGCGGCACATTCGGGGCGGGTTCTTCTCTGGAAGGCCGGCCCCAGGACACCACCCTTCGTTTTCTGAATCACCTGCAAGGACATATTCATGTATCGCCGTCAATTTTTTCATCTAATAGGTATTTCCGGGACGGTGTTCCGTGGATAACACCGGTCACGTCGCCACGGCGCCGCCCATCCCCGGTGCCATTCCACCGGTGTCACGCCGCGATATCCGCGCTATGGAGAACATGGTGCGTGCGGGCCGATCCGGCTCATCGAAAACTGCGCCACCGGTCAAAGCCACCTCTCGGCCCATCCCGCTGCGCCAGCGTGCTGCGGCCGCCAGCGCCATGGCGATGATCGCGCTCTTTGCGATCGGCGCGTCCCTCCCCGCACTCGCGGTGAACACAGAACCACCGCAGGCCGCAGCTGCGAGCGCTGCGAAGACGGCCGATCTACAAAGTGTCACCGCCGCGGGTACAACATCCGTTCCCTTTCAACGTGACGGGTACACCATCACGGAAGCACCTGAACCGGCCTCGTACACCAAAGTTGCCAGCAATGGAAAATACGCCAGCCTGAGTCCGGGCCAGCTCACCGATCAAGGCTGGGCTCTACCTGTCCTGGGCCGAATATCGAGCCCGTTCGGTTCTCGGCCGAACAAACCAGTTGATGGTGTCGGCGACTTTCACAACGGCACCGACATTGCCGCCCCCTGCGGCCAGCCCGTCTTCGCGGCGACCGGAGGAAAAGTTGTCACCTCGGGCTATCAGGGCTCCTATGGCAACTGGGTTCTCATCGACCACGGCAACGGCATCGAGACAGGTTATGCCCACAATAGCCAGCTTCTCGTTGATTCCGGTCAGATGGTTGTAGCCGGTGAAATCATTGCCATAGTGGGATCAACGGGTGCGTCCAGCGGCTGCCACATGCACTTTGAAACGCGCGTCGACGGTGACGGCATCGATGCAGAAACATTCATGAGCGCCCGAGGAGTCACTCTTGGTTAAAATCAACCGATCAACACGCCGGATCAGTGCGTTATCCGTACCGCTCGTTAGCCTCATGGTTCTGACGGGGTGTTCGGCCAACGATGTGGATCCGACAGCGGTATCGCCCAGCACTGCCGCCATGGCGAACGCTTTCGAACACGTGCATGGCCTCGGCGCCGATCCTCTCACGGGAGACACCTACGCGGCCACGCACCAGGGGGTGTGGCTCATCCCGACCGGAATGCTGCCAGACACCTATCTGACCGGAGCGCCACGAGCAGACCTGACCCAACCGATGCAGCTCGCCGGCCTGGCGCAGGACACGATGGGCTTCACCGTGGCCGCGCCCGGCCAGTTGATGGCATCGGGCCACCCTGATCCGACCGAACCCAGCGATCTGGCGCTTCCCAATTTGGGACTTATCTCCAGCACAGACGGTGCGTCTTCCTGGACACCGCTGTCGCTGGCCGGCAAGACCGATTTTCACGATTTGGATGCCGTCCCCCTCGACGACGGCACCCTCCGTGTCTACGGTTACGACGCGGGCGCTGGGACCATTTCCGTCAGTGACGACTCCGGCCTCACGTGGTCAGCGGGAGGACAGCTCGCACTCCGCGACCTGAGCGCAGATCCAGCCCAGGTCGATCTGCTCTACGCAACGACCGCCGCGGGCGTTCTGGTGAGCACCGATGCGGGGCGCACATTCACCGCGTTGGACGGAGCACCGGGGCTACTGCTTCTGGATTTTGCCGGCGGCGGATTGGTCGGCCTGGATCCCGACGGCGGAGTCTGGCGCCAGGACGCCGAGACGTGGACGCAAACCGGAACGACCGGTCGCACCCCCGAAGCGTTCACCGTCGTCGGCAAATCCTCCCCCTGGATCCTCGTCGCGGACGCCACCGGCATCGCCGCCAGCAGTGACTATGGAAGCACCTGGACCACACTGGTATCGCTGTCCAGCTAGCCGGCACACCGCCGAACGACACCGGGATACCTCACTGCCCCATCGCGTGGCACGCCCCAGACGACGTGATTGGCTTGTTGTCCCACGTGCACTACTACACCTGCCCAGGCACCGGCCTTTTTTCCGATCTGAATATGTTCGGCTGACTTCCAGCAAGAAAAGATACCCCCAGAGGTATCATTGCGTATCGACTAATCACGAAAGGAATCACATCATGATGTGGGGCAATGGAAGTATGGGGTGGGTCTGGGGGTTCGGATTGATGGCTTTGGTCGGCGTCGCCATTCTCGTGTACATCGTCATTCGTTTATCTACCAAAAACGGGCAGAGTGGCCCCTCGTCGCCGGCTGTTCCCGCGTCGCCCGATCTCACCAGCGCGCGGAAAATCCTCGACGAGCGTTTCGCTCGCGGGGAGCTAACACCAGAGCAGTACCGCGAGCAGATACGGGTGCTCGCCGAAGGCCGATGATGGTTGACATCAGCCGCCGAAACGCTCTCATTCTGGGCGGGGTAGGAATTGGCGGGGTAGCCATCGGAGGGACTGGCTTGCTCGTGAATCAACAATCAGTCAGGCCGCTGGCCTCAGAATCTGCGTCCGGGGCCATTTTCGTTCAGCCCACCGAATTGCGCAGCTCCAACGGCGTGCTGACGGTGGCCTTGGAGTCGACGTCTCAGCACGTGAGCATTGCCGGTAAAGACGTGCGCGCGCTCAGCTACAACGGGGGCGTTCCGGGCCCCACACTGCGCGTTCGAGCCGGCGATATTCTCAATGTCAACCTACGTAACGGCCTGACCGATCCAAGCAACCTGCACGTGCACGGCCTCCACGTTTCTCCGGAGAACAACAGCGACAACATGTTCGTCACGATCGAAGCCGGCGACTCCTTCGACTACCAGTACGAACTGCCCGACAATCACGCACCGGGCGTGTACTGGTACCACCCGCACCACCACGGCTTTGTCGCCGACCAAGTCTTCGGAGGTCTCTATGGCGCCATCATCGTGGAAGACCCTGAGGAGATTCCCGCCACCCGGGAGCGCGTCCTTGTCATCTCCGACATCACCTTCGATTCATCCGGCACCATTGCAGCTGCCACCGAGATGGAAAAAATGTCGGGCCGGGAGGGCGAGCTCGTTCTAGTGAACGGGCAGCGTGATCCCCTGCTGAATGCCAGCCCCGGCGAGCGGGAACGCTGGCGAGTCATCAACGCCTGCACCTCCCGCTATCTGCGGCTTCGACTCGACGGACAGCAACTCACCCTCCTCGGTATCGACTCCGGCCGATTTGAATCCGCCCGCAACGTTGACGAAGTCGTCCTGGCTCCGGGCAATCGCGCAGACCTGCTCGTGACGGCACGCGCTGGCACATCCACCCTTCGCGCGCTCCGTTATGAGCGTGGCACGTCGGGCGGAATGATGGGCGGCGGCACGTTCAGTTCCGCTGATGTCGCACTGGCCACGTTCGCAGTCGCCGGCGCCGACACCGCCGCATTCACCGCTGTGCCCGACCAACTCTCACCAACAGACTTGCGTTCTTCTACCGTCACCGCCCGACGCGAATTGGTGTTCGCCATGGGAATGGGGGGCGGCATGAGCGGCGGCATGATGTCAGCCACGATCAACGACAGCACCTTTGATGCCACCCATGTCAACACGACCGTACAATTTGGAAGCGTCGAAGAATGGACCCTCACCAACACCAGCACTCTCGATCACCCTGTACACCTGCACGTCTGGCCGATGCAGATTATTGAACAGGATGACCGCCCAGTCGAGTCGGTGATCTGGCAGGACGTCGTGAACATACCGGCACGCAGCAGTGTACGCGTTCGGATCAAGTTCGATGATTTCAGCGGGCGAAGCGTCTATCACTGCCATGTCCTCGACCATGAAGACGCCGGCATGATGGGTATCATCGAAGCCCGCTGAACGAGGGAACCAGGGATGCCTCAACGAGTATCTGCTATCATTTGCGTATGAATGCAGATAAGCGGATATGTGGTCGTCTTCCCGAGGGCGACTTCGTCGAACTTGCCGTAGAAATCTTCTCGATGCTGGCGGACGCCACCCGGGTGCGTCTGATTGTCGCGCTGCGAGACGCGGGAGAGCTATCGGTGGGCCATCTGGCCGAAATCGTCGACAAGACCCCTGCGTCGGTGTCGCAGCATCTGGCGAAGATGCGCCTGGCACGCATCGTGGCAACACGACAAGAGGGCACACGCATTTTCTACCGCCTCGAAAACGAGCATGCCTCGCAGCTCGTGCGTGACGCGATCTTCCAAGCCGAGCACAGCCTTGGCGGTACGCCTCGCCACCACCACGCTGACCTTGCATCGACAAGCGCGGAGGCTGGCAGCGCATGACGAACTGACTGTCAGACGCGCCAATCCGCACCGGAGGTCGCGTCCTCGCAACACCCCATCGATCTTCCGCACGGGCGCACGCCAGTCCGAGGTTCGCTGGGCCGGCCTCGCGCTGCTGCTATTCCTCATCGTCATCTTCGCAACCATCGGAGCGATTAAAGCCCTCGTCACCCCCCGGCGACCAATTTTCGGGCCATTCCCGGCCAGGGCGTCGAAGGCATGGTCCACGGGCAAATCGTGCGTCTCGTTCAAGCCCCCAAGGAACGCACCGGTACGATCGTCGAAGTACTAGTCGACGACCAACTCACCGGAACGCTCAACCTCGAATCGGAATCGCGATGGGATGCCACGGCTGTGATCTCGCGCTCGAGACCGCCGACGCCGTCATCATCCGCGACGAACTCTCCGCAATCCCGAGCGTCATCGATCTCTCACGGAAGGCACACCGGTTTGTCGTGGCCAACCTCGTCATCACCGGAACATTCATCACCGTTCTCGTCACCTGGGACCTCATCTCGGCCATTCCCCTCCCCCTCGTCGTGGCTGGCCACGAAGGGTCCACCGTGCTCGTGGCCCTCAACGGCCCGCGACTACTTCGCGCAAAAGCCTGGCGCTAAGCCCGACCGATGGATCGAGCACCGATGGATCGAGCTCAGACAAGCCGCGTCCTGACGGCGGGCGGCTTCACCGTCAAGACGGTTAATCGGCCCGACCACCAGTTTCAGGTCCGCGTTCGCTTGTGCGCAGCCGGAGCAGCTCGGCCCGTTCAGACTTGGTGATTCCGGGCTCGCCGGTGTTGTTCCGGGTTCGCCGGTGTTGTTTCGGGCTTTGAAGGCGCTGACCTAACGGCCAAGTGATGCCTCGTTGGTGCCGGGCTCGAGGACCACGGTCGCAACCGCCCGACTGGCCTTGCCCCGTTTGTGGACACGGGTTCAGTCGCGATATGAACTTTCGCGGCCTAAGAGGTTTCGTGAAATGTAGGGTATCCTTACCTAACTAGCCCGTGCGCACCGTTCGAAAGTTTTCTCGTGCTCCACACCATGCCCGCACCACGACTGACCCTCCTCAATGGTTCAGACGACGACGTCGCATTCGTCACCGCCAGTGGAGATCTCAGCTACGCCCAGCTGGCCAGGATGGTCGCCATACGCCGCCTCGAGCTTGGTAGTGTCCGCCGACTCGTGATGCTGGAGGCAGCAAATGCCATCGAGCCGATCGTCACCTACCTTGCAGCCTTGGAAGGCGGCCACCCGGTGCTTCTGGTTGCACCGGGTGACGATGAAGCATCACGGACTCATCGCGCGTCGCTGGCTGAACGGTTCGACCCTGATGTCATTGCCGTCCGTGGCGGGGACGGCCCGGGCCTGCGGGAGATACGGCCCGGCTCCACGCACAGCTTCTCCGACGACCTCGCTATGCTCGTCAGCACCTCTGGGTCCACCGGGTCGCCGAAGCTCGTTCGGTTGTCCCGGCAAAACCTGCTGAGCAACGCACAAGCAATTGCGGCCTACCTGCGCATCACTCCGGCTGACCGGGCAGCAACCACGCTGCCGATGCACTACTGCTACGGCCTCTCGGTGCTGAACAGCCACCTCGTGTCGGGAGCGAGCGTCGTCCTCACCGAGCGATCGGTGGCCGACGCGATGTTCTGGGACGAGGCCGAGACACATCGGATCACTTCTTTCGCCGGCGTGCCTTACACCTTCGAGCTTCTCGAGGCGGGCGATTTCACCGATCGGTTGCCAGCGAGCATCCGCTACCTCACCCAGGCCGGCGGCCGCCTCGCCCCAGAAGCGGTGCGCCGCTTCGCACGCCTCGGTGAGCGTCGCGGGTTCGAATTCTTCGTGATGTACGGACAGACAGAGGCTACTGCGCGGATGGCGTACGTCCCCGCAGAGCTCGCCGACCACGCCGCCGGCAGTATCGGCCGCCCCATTCCTGGAGGTCACCTGCGCATCGATGCCGAGGCGGGAGCGGACGTCGGCGAACTCGTCTACGAAGGCCCTAACGTCATGCTCGGCTACGCCGAGACACCCGCCGACTTCGCGTTGGGGCGCACGGTCCACGAGCTTCGCACCGGCGATCTCGCTCGGCAATGCGAGGATGGCATGTTCGAGGTCGTCGGACGGCTCAACCGATTCGTGAAGGTGTACGGACTCCGGGTCGACCTCGATTCCGTCCAACGCCTCCTCGCCGAGGAAGGAATCGAAGCCCGTACGGCAAGCTCCGGAGAACGCTTGCTCGTATTCATCCGTGCGGCCCGGCACGTTGACAGGGCACGAACCCGCGCCGCCGCGCGACTCGGCATCCCCGCGCACGCGATACGCGTCTACCCCGTTAGCGAGTTTCCTCGCACAGCCAGCGGCAAGCCCGACCTTGCCTCGCTCGTCCGGTATGCCCAGATGATCGACGCCCAGGAGGCGCCGACAGCAGCGAACCCTGGGCAGGTCGCACTCTCTGACCTGATCCGTAACCTGTTCATCGTGCTCCTCGGGCGCCCAGACGCGACCATCGACGACACTTTCGCCGGGCTCGGCGGGGATTCGTTGAGCTACGTCGAGGTGGCCCTGCGGCTGGAGGATCTCCTCGGGGCGTTGCCGCGGGATTGGCCAGCACAATCGGCCCGGCACCTCGCGTCCTCGGCCTTCGGCCCTCCCCCACAGGCCGACAGCACGGCCGTGGGCGAAACGGCGAAGCGTGGAGCGGCGGCAGTTGGGGTGTGGAGGGCCCGCTTTCCCCGGGTCGAGACTCCCGCCGTTCTCCGCGCACTTGCAATCGTGCTGATCGTCGGCACCCATGCCGACCTGATCACGGTGCAGGGCGGAGCACACCTGCTGCTCGCCGTCGCCGGATACAACCTGGCCAGGTTTCAGCTCGCCGACGTTGCAGGGGCCACGCGCGTTCGCCGCCTGCTCAGAAGCGCAGCCCAGATCGCGATTCCGGCCACGCTATGGATAGGGGCCGTTGCCGTATTCACCGGCAAGTACACCTGGACCACAGCGCTGCTGGTCAATAACCTCGTCCCCGGCGACGGCAAGTGGAACGAGCAATGGCAATTCTGGTTTCTCGAGGCCGCCGTCTGGACCATGCTCGGCTTTGCTGCGATGTTCCTCATTCGCCCGATCGACCGCCTCGAACGACGGCACCCGTGGACGTTCCCGGTCGTCTTGTTCGCGGCAGCCGTCACGACCCGATTCGCACTCGTCGGCATCGAAGCAGAAGGAATTGAACGCTACACCCCGGTCACCGTGCTCTGGTCTTTCGTGCTCGGCTGGGTCATCGCCCGCGCCGACAATAGCTGGAAGTGTGTAGCGGCATCGGGTGCGGCGATCGGCGGCACGATCGGATTTTTCGGGGATCCAGCGCGCGAAGCAGTCGTGGTGGCCGGAATACTGTTGCTGATCTGGGTGAAACGGTTGCGGATGCCACGCGCCCTCGTTCCGGCCGTTCGACTGCTGGCCAGCGCATCCCTGTTCATCTACCTCACCCACTGGATCGTCTACCCGACTTGGGAGGCCAGCGCCCCCTGGTTCGGAACGGTCTCGTCACTAGCCATCGGTGTCGCGGCGTGGTACCTGTATCGCCTGATCGGCCGAGCGCTCAATCACGCTGCCAGCACAGGCTTGAGGAGCCGCACCCCCTTGCAATCCGAAGTTGAACCGGTCGACATCAACGGATCGAGCCAACCGGGCAGGAATCGATGGGCAGCGGATCGGAGTGGGAGATTTCACTCCCAAGACATGAGTTCCCACGAGCCAGAGGCGGTGCCGGTCGGATCGTCTACTGAGCGGGCCGGACTGCCAGTGATCCTGCCCACGACCGTCGCTGGGGAGGAGCGAGCGTACTAATCAGTCAGGCCAAAATTGCGTGCGATATCTCGATACACGGGCGCACCCCAGACGCGCAAGAGAAAGCGGCACTGTGACCGTGCCCACGATCAGGGAGAATTTCGTCGGGGTTACACGCGGCCAGACAGCAGATCCGGATCAGGCGCGGACACGCAGGCTCGCCGACATGTTCTCGACGGTCGACCACGGCACCCCTCGCGCGGACTGTGGCTTGTGCAACATCTGGCGTTCTCGAAACTCGCGACCTGGGGCACGATCGCTTTCGAATGCGCTTTCATCCTCGTGCTATCGCCGTCCCGGCTGCCGCCCTGTCGATCGTGAGACTCGTCTTCTGCGCCGCATGATCCGATCCCGCGTGGATCGATGAGGTCATCGTCGGCTAATGCGGGAAGAGCGCGCCTTTACAGAGCCGACGGGCGCCATCCTCTGGGGCATGTGGAGGAACCGCGAGCGACGATCACCCCGCACTCACCGCGGCGTCCCTGGCGATTTCGTCGGGCACGAGCGTTTCGTCAGTGCAGCGGATGCTCGCACACTCCTCCGCAGCCATGATTTTGAATGCTTCCAACGACCTCGTCGAAGACAATTCAGACGCCGTTGCAGACACCCTCAATAACCGCGCACTTAAAACAAATGTGGGCGAATTGTGGGCAAATGTGACAATTTCCGAGAAGCATATCACTGAGACGAGTTTGGAAACTGACTCTGACCAGGAGTTTTAGTGGAGCCGCCTGTCAGAATCGAACTGACGACCTTCTCATTACGAGTGAGATGCTCTACCAACTGAGCTAAGGCGGCGTTACCAGAACGCCCCATAAGGCACTCGGTGACACAGCAGCCAAGCCTACTCGTTTCTGCGGGTGATTCTGTACACCTCGGCGAATGACGCTTCCCCGCGGTCCGACAACGGGCTCGCTCCATTGCCCGCAGACCAGCAGCGCCTGACATGACGGATGACGGCCACGGCCACGGCCACAGCCACAGCCACAGCCACAGCCACAGCCACCGGGCGAACATCAGGGCGCGCTAATACGGCTAGGCCTGATCCTGGGCGAGATCCGGCGCATCCGCCGTACAGCCTCGCTTGCTGGTCTGCTGTAAGTGGTCTTCGACGTCGCGCAGGGTAGCCGTGCGCATGCCCAAAAGGTAGGCGTTTTTTTGAGGACTGAGCGGCGCTGCTGGTGGATCTCCCGGTCTGCCTCCGTGCACTGCAAGCGCGGGGAGAGCAGCACTGACAGGTCAGCCAGTACGTCGCTGTCGGGGCACGTCAGTTTCGATCGACATGCTTCACGTTATTTCACAGCACGCAAATCTGCTCGGGTCAGCACTGCGGGTCGGACGCCGGCACGATACCGTCCACAAGATAGGAATCAACGGCATCGTTCACGCAAGAATTCGACTTGTTGTAGGCGGTGTGCCCCTCCCCCGTATAGGTCACCAGGCTGCCACTGTCGAGCTGTTCGGCCAGCTGCTGCGCCCAGACGTACGGGGTTGCTGGGTCGTTAGTGGTGCCGACAACCAGAATGGGTGCCGCCCCGGACGCGTGAATCTCGGTGCGTTCGCCGGTGAACTTATAGGGCCAATCGGCGCAGCCGATGTCGCCGAAGCTCATGAACGGGCCGATCACCGGGGCCGCGGCTTCGAGTTCGGCGGCCTGGGCGCGCATCACGGTCGGGTCGGCGTTGTACGAGTAGTCGATGCAGTTGATGGCCATGAATGATTCGGTCGAGTTGTCGGTGTAATTGCCGTCGGCGTCGCGGCCGTTGTAGGCATCCGCGAATTGAAACGCGCCCTCGGCGCTGCCGTGCAGCACGGTATCCAACATGGTGCTCAGTTGTGGCCAGGCTGTGGCCTGGTAGAGCGGGTAGATGATCGCCGTGAGTAGCGCGTTTCCGCCGAGTTGACGGCCGTCCTTGGCGGTGATGGGGCTCGCGTCCACCGAATTCAGCAGTGCACCGATCGTCGTCATCGCGCTGTCTACGCTTCCTCGGAAGGGGCAGTCCTTGCCCGCGAGACAGTCAGTGAGGTAGGCACGCAGGGCGTTTTCGAAACCCACCGCCTGGGTCTTGGTCACCTCGAAATTGCTGGTCGACGGGTCGACGGCCCCGTCAAGCACAAGACGGCCGACCTTCTCGGGAAAGAGTTCGGCATAAGTGGCGCCGAGAAAGGTGCCATAGGAATAACCGAGGTAGTTCAGGTGGGTATCGCCAAGCACCGCGCGCAGCAGGTCCAGGTCGCGGGCGGCGCTCTTCGTGTCGACCGTTCCGAGCAGCGGCCCGGTCTGCTGGGCACATGCCGCCGCGAAGGCATCCGAGGAGGCCGTGAGCTCGGCAATCCAAGCATCCGTGCCGCGCTCTGCGGTCGTCAGCCCATAGACGTACTCATCCATCGCCGCGGAGTCGTAACAGGAGACCGCCGAGGAGCGCCCGACGCCGCGGGGGTCGAAACCCACGATGTCAAAGCTCGCCTGCAAGGTGGCGTCCGTCGCATAGTCGAGGGAATCCTTGATGAAGTCATAGCCGGAGCCACCGGGCCCGCCTGGATTCACCAACAGCGAGCCGATCCGCTCGTTGCCGGTGGCGACGTGACGTACCAGGGCGAGCGATATATCCCCGGCGGCCGGGTCGGTGTAGTCGAGCGGCGCAGTGGCCTTGGTGCACTGCAGTTTCTCGCCACAGTCCTTCCACTGCAGCACCTGGCTGTAAAACGCCTCGAGGGTGTCCTTCACCTGCTCGCCGGTGGGGGTGGATTCAGTGGGTGCGGAATTCGTCGCAAAGAGGGTGGTGCATCCGCTGAGAGCGAGTGTAAGGGCCAGGGCTGCGGCCGCGATACTGGTAGCGCGATTGCGTCGGTTCAACGTGTTCCTTTTCCTAGCGTGGAGCGGATGCTGCGCTTCAGGCTACCGAAAGCGGCTGGGAGTGGCTGTGGATGAGGTCACTGCGGGTGACGTCACTGCGGGCGACATTACTGCGGGCGACGGATCGCCGAAACGAGCATCGCCTCGAGGGCGAGGGCCGGGGCGACGTTGGATTGAATACGCTGGCGCGCAACGGCAATCGCGTCCATCGTGGCAACCGTGGCTGCTGGAGCGCTGGCCACACTCGCCGTACGCAGCTCGACGAGCAACTCACGGTTGATCACGGCTTGTTCCCGGCCCAGCTGCACCATACAAATGTCCCGGTACAGCGAAGCAAGGTCAACCAGAATGCGGTCGATGCCGTCATGCAGGCTGCGTTTCGCCCGCCGCTTTTGGTCGTCTTCGAGATCTTTGATCTGGCCGCGCAGCCCCGGCGGTACGGACTGCCCCGTTTCGATTCCAAGCGAGCGCAGCATCCCGTCGCGCTCCGCGGCATCCAGCTCGAGGGTGATCGCCTTCGCATCGTCACCCGCGATCGCGAGCAACCGGGCAGCCGTATTGACGGCCGACGACACCGAACGGATACCGAGGGCCGCGCGCAGGGTCTCCTCACGTCGAGCCCGCGCATCCGCATTGGTGGCAAGCCGCCGGGCCATGCCGATGTGGCTTTGGGCGAGCCGGGCACTGAGCTCTGCAATGGCCGGGTCGACTCCGTTGCGGCGCACGAGCAGGTCGGCGACATCAGCAACACTCGGGACGCGCAGGCGCACGGTGCGCACGCGGGACCGAATAGTGGGAAGCAAGTCTGCCTCGCTCGGCGCGCACAAAATCCACACCGTGCGTTCGGGTGGCTCTTCGAGAGCCTTGAGGAGCACGTTGGACGTGCGCTCGACCATGCGGTCGGCATCTTCGACGACGACGACCCGGTACCGACCGACCGACGGCGAGTACTGTGAGCGGGCGACGGCCTCCTTGACGGTCTTCATCGGGATGATGACGCCCTCAGTACTGAGCACACTGAGGTCGGGGTGGGTGCGCGCGTCGACCTGGCGGGCCGCCGCACGGTCGCCGTCAGGGGTGCCGGGGCTCAGCAGTGCCGCCGCGAAAGCAAAGGCAAGGTTGGAGCGACCGGAGCCCGGCGGGCCGGTGATGAGCCAGGCGTGCGTCATGGAAGTCGATTCGGCCGTGGCGGAACCGGTACCGGACGGTGCCCGCTGCGCCGCTGCCCGAAAGATGGCGATCGCGTCGGCCTGTCCCGTTAGGTTGTCCCACACTGCCATGAGTCAAGGGTAACCCGACCCGCCGACACCGCCGTCGACGCGCCTCCCCCGCCTTCCGGGCCCGGGCCGGAACGCGGACCCGTGGCGATGGATCATGGTTCCGGTCGCGCAGGGCAGTAGTCGGCTCCGACGGTTACAGGAGGGGCGCCACTCGTGCGCAGATGCTCGCGGCGATATCAGCGGCGGGGGCTGCGGCATCCAGCACCAGAAACCGGTCGGGTTCGGCGGCCGCCAATGCGAGGAACGCAGCGCGCACGCGGGCATGAAAGTCGTTCTTCTCGGCCTCGAGCCGGTCGAAGACTTTATCGTCGGCATCGAGCCGGGCCCGGGCTGCGCGCGAGTCGAGGTCGAGCAGCACGGTCAGGTCGGGAAGCAGACCTTCGGCCGCCCAGAGCGACAGGTCTCGCACCTCAGTGGCGCCGAGAACTCGCCCGGCCCCCTGGTAGGCAACCGAGGAATCCAGATAACGGTCCTGCACGATCACGTCACCGCGGGCGAGCGCCGGACGCAGCTTGGTGCCCACGTGCTGGGCTCGATCTGCTGCATAGAGCAGCGCCTCAGCGCGCGGGTCCACCTCGCCGCGGTGGTGCAGCACGATCTCGCGAATCCGGGTACCGACATCCGTTCCCCCAGGCTCACGGGTGCGCACGACAGTGCGCCCCCGCTCTTCGAGCCAGTCGGAGAGCAGCTGCGCCTGCGTAGTCTTACCGGAGCCGTCGCCGCCCTCGAGGGTGATGAACAGACCGGTCACGACGCCGTCGGCGTGACCGTCGTCGTGGCAGCGGATTCAGCGGCCGAACTGGCCGATTGCCTCACGGCCGCTTTCTTGACGGCCGGCTTCTTCACGGCCGGTTTTTTGACCAGGGGCGTGCCGTTCAACGCGGCCTTGGCTGCCGCGTTTGCGGCCCGAGTCGCGGCCGCCTTCTTCGCGGTAGCCGCCTTCGCCGCTGCTGTCGGTGCCTTCTTGACTGCTGGCTTCTTGACGGCAGCTTTCTTGGCCGGTGCCTTCGTGCGCGGCGCGGCCGGGCCTTTGGCCCGCTTGTCGGCGAGCAGCTCAACGGCCCGGTCGAAGTCGATCTCCTCGATATCCTCCGACTTGGGAATGGTCGCGTTGGTGACCCCATCGGTCACGTACGCGCCGAACCGGCCGTCCTTGATCTTGATCGCCTTGCCGCTTTCGGGGTCGGGTGCTTCGAATTCCTTCAGCGCACTCGACGCCCGGCGGGCACCGTACTTCGGCTGCGCGTAAAGCTCGATCGCGCCCGGCAGGTCGATGTCGAAGATCTGGTCTTCGCTCGTGAGCGACCGGGTATCGATGCCCTTCTTCAGGTACGGCCCGAACTTGCCGTTCTGGGCCATAATCTCGGCGCCGGTCTCCGGGTCGAGCCCGACCATGCGCGGCAGGGCAAGTAGACGCAGCGCCGTTTCGAGGTCGACGGTGGCCAGGTCCATGGATTTGAAAATGGATGCTGTACGCGGCTTGTCAGCTAAGGCCACTTTTTTCGCGGCCGGCTTGCGCTTAGGCTTCGCGACGCTAACCTCGCCGGTGGCGGGGTCGATCGTTTCGACGGGGGCAGCCACAACGACCGGAACATCGGGTTCTGCTGCTGCCGGCGCGAGCTCTGTGACGTACGGCCCGAATCGGCCGTCTTTCGCGACGATTTCCTTTCCGTTCTCGGGGTTGAGTCCGATCACCCGGTCAGTGACGACGGGTGCGTCGATGAGCTCACGCGCTTTGGTCGCGGTCAGTTCGTCAGGGGCGAGTTCCGGCGGGATATTGACTCGGCGGGGCGGGGCATCCGCTGCCGCGTCGGGGTCGATGACCTCAAGATAGGGACCGTACTTGCCAATACGCAGGGTGATGTCGTTGCTGATAGCGACCGAGTTGATCACGCGCGGATCGATTTCGCCGAGGTTGTCGATGACCTGGCGGAGGCCCCGGTGCTTGTCGCTGCCGAAGTAGAAGCTGGTGAGCCAATCCAGGCGGTTGGCTTCGCCGCCGGCGATACGGTCGAGGTCGTCCTCCATCTCGGCGGTGAAGTCGTATTCGACCAGATCGCCGAAAAACTCTTCAAGTAGGCGCACGACCGAGAACGCGATCCAGTTGGGAACGAGCGACTGGCCGCGCGGCGTGACGTAGCCGCGCTCGGTGATGGTCGAGATGATCGAGGCGAACGTCGACGGGCGGCCGATGCCGAGCTCTTCGAGCTTCTTCACCAGGCTGGCCTCGGTGTAGCGAGCGGCGGGGGTCGTTTCGTGACCCTTGGCCTCGAGGCCCTGCAGTGCCAGGTTCTGGCCCTCTTCGAGCGGCGGCAGCTTGGACTCGGTCGCGTCCGTCGAAGCGTTACGCTCCTCGTCCTTCGACTCCTCATAGGCGAGCATGAAGCCGCGAAACGTGATGACGGTTCCACTGGCCGAGAATTCGGCTAGCGCACCCGACGCGGAGGCGTGCTCCGATGTGCCGGTCGGGCCGGCCGCAATAGTGACGGAAGCGGTCGAGCCGGTGGCGTCCTTCATCTGCGAAGCGACGGTGCGCTTCCAGATCAGGTCGTACAGCTTGAAGTCATTGCCACGCAGGCTCGACGCGAGCGACGCCGGGGTGCGAAAAGTGTCGCCGGACGGGCGAATGGCCTCGTGCGCCTCTTGAGCGTTCTTGCTCTTGCCTTTGTAGGCGCGCGGGGCCTCCGGAACCGTCTCGGCGCCGTAGAGCGTCGCGGCCTGGGTGCGGGCGGCGGTGAGAGCCTGTTGCCCGAGTGATGGCGAGTCGGTACGCATGTAGGTGATATACCCGTTTTCATACAGCGACTGGGCAACGCTCATGGTCTGGCGGGCGGTGAAGCGCAGCTTGCGCGCCGCTTCCTGTTGCAGGGTCGACGTCGTGAACGGTGCGGCGGGGCTGCGACGATAGGGCTTGGAGGTGACCTTGGTCACCTCCAGCTTCACACCGGGGCTTTTCAGAGCGATCGTCAGAGCCTGCGCGGCGGAGGCGTCGAGGGTGACGGCCTTCACGCTGGGCTTCAGCACACCGGAATCGTCGAAGTCGCCGCCGGTAGCAATTCGCTCACCGTTCAGTCGTACGAGCTTCGCATCGAACGCCTGGTCATCCTGCGAAGCGGATGCCGCCAGTCGCGCGAGCAGATCCCAGTAGCCAGCGGAGACGAACGCGAGGCGCTCCTTCTCCCGGTCGACGACGAGGCGGGTCGCGGCGCTCTGCACACGGCCGGCGGACAGGCCGGGGCCGACCTTGCGCCACAGCACCGGGGAGATCTCGTAGCCGTAGATGCGGTCGAGGATACGGCGAGTCTCCTGCGCGTCGACGAGGGCGGTGTCGAGGTCGCGGGTGTTGTCTTTGGCGGCGAGGATAGCGTCTTTGGTGATCTCATGGAAAACCATGCGCTTGACCGGGACCTTGGGCTGCAGCACCTGCAGCAGGTGCCAGGCAATGGCCTCGCCCTCGCGGTCCTCATCAGTTGCGAGCAAGAGTTCGTTCGCATTCTTCAGGGCCCGTTTGAGCTCACTGACGGTCTTCTTCTTGGCGTCGGAGACCACGTAGTACGGTTCAAAGCCGTTCTCCACGTCGACCGAGAAGCGTCCGAGGGCACCCTTCTTGAGCTCAGGCGGCAGGTTTTTCGGCTCGATCAGATCGCGAATGTGACCGACCGAAGACAACACCTCGTAGCCGTCGCCGAGATACGCGGCGATCGACTTCATCTTGGTCGGTGATTCAACAATGACCAGCTTCTTAGTGCCTGGCACCAGACTCCTCTTTATACGTAGTGACCACATGATGGGCCAAGGCACACCATACACACCGGAATGGAGTGCCTGCCTAATTGACGGGCGCGTCTCGGCGCGTCACGCTCGCGCACATGGTGCTCCCAGTCACCGCCCAGTTTGCTCTGAGCGAGGTGCAGAGCAACCCCAGACCCTTGCCGTTTGCCTGCCCCAGTGCAGAATAGTCCTATGGGTACAATGACGGCCACATACACCGCGAAGTTGACGGATGGCCCCCTTCAGGGCAAAACAATCACAACAACCTTCCTCGACTCGGGCGATCCTCGGCCCCGCATCGAGATTCCTGCCGACTCCGGCAAACGCTATCTCTACGCGCGCGGTGCCGGCCTGGAGTTTGAGGATTCCGATTCCCCCGGTCGCCCGAGCGCGGTCGAGTACCATTATCTCGAAGTGCTCCTCTCCTAATTCGTCCCGGCGCGGCGGACCGGGCGTCCCATCAGGGCGGCGGCCCGGCCCGGGCACTCGCGACGATATCTATGCCCTGCACCCGCCGCCCCACCGAAACGGATGCGATCAGCCCCGACACCGTGCAGCGCGTGACGGCAGTCCCATTCAGCGACGCTACTGCCTGCGCGGCCTCGCACGGGTAGCCCGCGATCGCGCCGGAAGCGGTGTCTGCGGCGGCGAGCGCGGCGGCATCGGCCGCGGTCGCAACGGACCGGCCGACCGTGAGCAGTCCGAGGACCAAGACGACGAAAGTCGTCAGCAACACGGTGGCAGCGAGCACCGCGAGGGCGAGGATCGACCCCGCTCCCCGCTCGGCATCCTTCCCGGCGGCGCCTGGCGCGTTCGCCGTGTCATCGCGCGCACTCATTGGCCGCCGGCCAGGGCACACGAGCGTGCCTCGAGGGTCAGCCCGGCAAAAATCCCCGGCAGGCTGTGCGCGGTAACTCGAGCACAGACGAAATCGCCGCGACGCTGCGAAGCCAGGCTGGCCCCCGGCACGCTTTGGAGGACGAGGCCCGTGGCGCGCGCTGCCGTGTCGCCACGGGCCAGCGCACGCGCGGCGCTGGCAGCGGCATCCGTCAGCCGCACGTGCACGCCGACCACTTGCACGGCACCGAGGCAGCAGGCCAGAATGAGCACGACCGCCGGCAGCGCCGTGGCGAATTCGGCGGTCGTGCTGCCCCTGCTACGTGCGCTACCCGATACTGAGGGCACGTCGCACCAGATCGGTGAGCATTCCCCGCACCTCGTCGCTGCGTAGAATAACGATGAGCAGCCCGGCGAACCCGACCGCGGCCATCGTGGCGACAACGTATTCCGCCGTCGCGGCTCCGGCTTCGTCGGCCAGGGTTTTCAGGGTGGTCTTTGTATACACAGACTCGTCTCCTTCGGCGTCCATCGACGCGGGTTGGGCGGCACGAGCACAATCACTCTGATCCCATCCGTTGGCGCATGCCTCGGTATCCGCTTATCTGTGGAGAGTTTCAGAATGTCGTCAGGGTGGAGGAGAGCACGCTGAGCAGCAACGGCACCACGCCCACCAGCATGAACGCGGGCAGCACACAGAGGCCGAGCGGCAGCATGAGCGTCACCGAAAGACTTGCGGCCCGTCGTTGTCCCGCGCTGCGGGCATCGCGACGCAGTTGTTCGGCCTCGCTGCGCAGCAGCTCTGCTGCGGGAACTCCCGCACGCGTCGACAGGCCAAGTATCCGGTCAACGGAACCACCATCAGTGCCGGAGGCAATGCCGTATCGCTCGGCGGTCGCCTGCACTAACGCCCGCGAACGGTCGAGCGACCCGCCGCTAGACATGGCAATTGCCATCAGTTCCAGTCGCAGCCCCGGAGTCAGGTCGGGAGGGCCGGCCCGGCGCACCAGCGCACGATTCCAGCCTGCTGCGGCGAGCATCAGCAGAGCGCCGCCACCGAGACAGACCAGCCCCGGCACGGTCATAAACAGGGTGTGCAGGGAATCGAAACCCATCAAACTGCCGAAGACGACGCCGATCACCGGTAGCACCATCACCAGTCGTGCCGTGGCCCGCGGCGCGGCCAGCGCCACGTCCAGATCGCGCTGCACCTGGGCGAGTTCGCGCAGCGATCCAGCGAGCTCACGCAGGCACCCGGCCAAAGGCGCACCAGCCTGTGTGGCCACCTGCCAGGCCGCGGCGAGTCCGAGCCAGGCGCTCTCGGCCTGGCCCGCCGCGTCGCCATGTCCCCGCGCGGGCCGCCCAGCGGATGCCCGCGCGTCGACGATCCTCGGCGAAATCTCCCAGCGTTGCCGGCGCGCCTGGCCGGCGATCGCATCGGCCACGCTGTCGCCCCGAGCCGCGGCGCGCGCTGCAGCACGAAGGATAGGCGCGGTGCCCGTGCCCGCGTGCTTCGAATCGACCGCCCGAGGCGTGATCGGTACGGCAACTGGAACCGCCGCCGCGTCCTTCGCGGACAAGGACCCCTGCTTTCCTCTAACCTCCCGACGAGTTGAACTCACCCGTCTACCCAGCTCCGGCGGCAAGTCAACACTCTGCTGGTCAGCACGAGGCGCTCCAGCCGTAGCCGCGTCGTACGCCGGTAACAGATAACCCCAGGCTGACACCGGGGAAACACCGGCCGACAGCAGCACGGCCAGCCGTTGCGTGACCGCGGCGACCTCTTCGATCGGCGGTACCGTATCAGCCCGGCGCATCGTCGCCCGTTCCCCGAATCGTAGCTGATCGATCGCGGAGCATCAGATCGCTTCGATCGAGAGACGGTCACGGCCATCGAGGGCGAATCGGCCGACCGCGTCAAGCCTGCGCACCCCGTCGGTGCGTTCCAGGTGGAGCACCAGCCCGATAGCGCTCACCGTCTGCCGAGCAACTGCCGAAGCGCTCATTCCGGCGAGTGAACCGAGCGCCTCCAGTCGGGCCGGAACGTCTTCAAGCGAATTCGCGTGTAGCGTGCCCGCTCCCCCGTCGTGCCCGGTGTTGAGTGCGGCGAGCAGCTCGCGAATCTCCGACCCGCGGCACTCGCCGAGCACGAGCCGATCCGGACGCATACGCAGTGCCTCCCGCAGCAGCGCCTCCAGGCCGATACGCCCCGCCCCCTCCAGATTGGCCTGCCTGGCCTCGAGGGCCACAACGTGCGGATGCCGAATGCGCAACTCCGCCACGTCTTCGATCGCCACGATGCGCTCGTCGGCTGGCGCTTCGCCCAACAAGGCCGCCAGCAGCGTAGTCTTTCCACTCCCTGCGGCACCGGTGATGAGCAGGTTTTGGCGGCCGTGCACCGCAGCACGCAGCCGATTCAGCCGGGCAGCAGATTCCTCGCCCACGCCAAACAAGCCGGCGCCAGCGAGTGCACTGAGGCTGCGGTCGGCAGCGTGCGGTAGCCGAATTGACAGCAGTGTTCCCGTGCTCGATATCGGCGGAAGCACGGCGTGTACCCGAATCCCATCGGCCAACCGTACGTCGACGCATGGACTCGCCTCATCGATGTGTCGCCCGCCAAGTGCGATCAGGCGCACAGCCAGCTCACGCACCTCGGCCTCGCCGAGGTGCCAGGCCGGCACGAAGACGAGACCGTGTCCGGCGTCGATCCAGAGCCCGGAATCCCCGTTGACAAACAGGTCCGTGGTGTTCGGAGCTGAGGCATAGTCAGCCAGCGGACCCAGCGCGCGCACGTTCAGGCGCTCACTGCTGACCACTGCCGAGACTGCTGCCGAGACTGCTGACGCTGCGTCGACCTGCGGCATGGCGCCAACGGCATCCGTTGTCGCCGTGCGATGCCGAGCGGAGTTCGCTGGTGACCGTGCAACGATCGAATGTGAAGTGTTCGACCGTACAGCCCAGGGATCGTCCACTGCGGTCGAGGACGGCACGGCAGATGCCGGCACGGCGTAGGACCGCACCGCAGAAACCGGCACGGTAGAAGCCGGTACGGCGTAGGACGGTACGGCAACGAAAGGCTGGCCCATGCCTCGACGGTAGGGCGAGCCGGGCCGGTGACAGTCTCCTCGGCACAATCCGTGGACAGCCGGTTGGCCGACGCATCTGGGGAGGAGCCACACCAGGATGAATCCTCAACCACGAGCTGAATTGCTCAATCGCTTAAAAAAGAGGGGCGGCACCTATTGGGGGGAACAGGTGCCGCCTAGCACCACGCAGATTGGGGGGAACCGTACGCGATGCCGGTCAAAACTTTCGTTCAGACGTGTTCAGTTTACGCAGACGTGCCCAGATTGCAAGTCCAATGTCCTCATTTGTGAGGACACTCGGCCGGGGGGTACAAAATCACCCTCTAACGAGGGTTCATTTCTCAGTATTTCGTTTGTGTATACAGAGATTGCCCGGAAACCGGTAGGGTTCAGTTGAGCTGGCGATGTCCTGCATGCACGTACCGCAAAGGAGCGAATTACACATATGACGGTTAAAATTGACACTCTCCTGCACGAATCGCGTCGATTCGCGCCCACTGCCGAGTTCGCCGCACAGACGACAGCGACACAAGATCTGTACGCAGTCTCGCAGAAGGACCCTGCCACGTTTTGGGCTGATCAGGCCCGTAATCTGCTGCACTGGCACAAGCCATTCACCAAGATTCTCGACTGGACCAATCCGCCATTTGCGAAATGGTTTGAAGACGGCGCACTCAACGTCGCGTACAACTGCCTCGATCGTCACGTTCTCGCTGGCAACGGCGACCGTGTTGCGCTGTATTTCGAGGGCGAGCCCGGTGATTCCCGCAGCTACACCTACGCCGAATTGACTACCGAGGTCAAAAAAGCCGCCAATGTGCTGATCGGGCTCGGCGTCACCGCCGGTGACCGTGTGGCCGTTTACCTGCCGATGATCCCCGAGGCCGTCATCTCCATGCTCGCCGTCGCCCGCATCGGCGCCGTGCACTCGGTCATTTTCGGTGGGTTCAGCGCTGAAAGCCTGCGTTCCCGCATCGATGACGCCAACGCCGTGCTCGTCATCACGGCCGATGGCGGCTACCGCAAGGGCAAGATCAGCGCCCTCAAGCCGGCCGTCGACGCCGCCCTGCAGACCAACGACTCCTCGGTGAAGAACGTGCTCGTGGTCAAGCGCACCGGCCAGGACGTGCAGTGGAACGACCGCGACATCTGGTGGTCCGATGCCATGGAAACAGCCTCTCCCGAGCATGAGGCGGAGGCCTTTCCCGCCGAGAATCCGCTGTTCATTCTGTACACATCGGGCACGACCGGCGCACCCAAGGGCATCCTGCACACCAGCGGTGGCTACCTGACCCAGAATGCGTTCACCCACCAGAACGTGTTCGACCTCAAGCCCGAAACGGATGTCTACTGGTGCACCGCCGACGTCGGCTGGATCACCGGACACAGCTACGTGGTGTACGGCCCCCTTGCCAATGGTGCGACCCAGGTGCTCTACGAAGGCACCCCTGATTCTCCGCACACCGGTCGCTGGTGGGAAATCATCGAGAAGTACAAGGTCTCGATTCTGTATACAGCGCCGACCGCCATTCGTACGTTCATGAAGCTGGGACGACAGATTCCGCAGAAGTTCGACCTGTCGAGCCTGCGTGTGCTCGGCTCGGTGGGCGAGCCCATCAACCCCGAAGCGTGGATGTGGTATCGCGAGGTCATCGGCAGCAGCCTGACTCCGATTGTCGACACCTGGTGGCAGACCGAGACCGGATCGATCATGGTTTCGGCCCTCGCGGGGCTCACCGAGACAAAGCCGGGCGCGGCGCAGGTGCCGGTGCCCGGAATCACGATCGATGTACTCGACGACGACGGCGTGCACGTCGGCCATGGAAACGGCGGGCTCCTCGTGGTCACGCAGCCATGGCCGGCGATGCTCCGCGGCATCTGGGGCGATCCGGAGCGCTTCAAGGAGACCTACTGGGACAAGTTTGAGGGCACCATCGGCGCGAAGGACGGCCCACTGTACTTCGCCGGCGACGGCGCTCGACTCGACCACGACGGTGATATCTGGTTGCTGGGCCGCGTCGACGACGTGATGAACATTTCGGGACACCGCCTCTCCACCGCCGAAATCGAGTCATCCCTCGTGGCCCATTCGCTCACGGCTGAAGCCGCCGTGGTCGGTGCCGCCGACGAGACCACCGGCCAGGCGGTCGTCGCGTTCGTGGTGATCAAGTTCAGCCAGGCCGAGATCGCATCGCACGAGGACATCGTCAGCATTCTGCGAGCCCACGTCGCCCAGCAGATCGGGGCAATTGCCCGCCCGCGTGACATCTACATCGTCGACGAGCTGCCGAAGACCCGTTCCGGCAAGATCATGCGCCGCCTGTTGCGCGACGCGGCTGAGGGGCGCGACGTCGGCGACGTGACGACCCTCGCCGACACCATGGTGATGAACACCATCACCGCGCAAATGAAAAAATAGTCGAGCACTACCTGCACAACCAACGACGGCCGTCTTCCATTCGCACAAGGCGGCCGTCACGCTTGCCCCCCCCCCCGAGACCGTAACTCCTGCAATTTCCAGCAGCAGTTCGCCAGTTCCCCGATTTCGCAGGGGATGTTTTGAGCAGCACACGCACTTTGCAGGAGTTATGCGCGTTCCCGCCCGGAAACCAGCAAGGGGTCCTACTGTGTGGGCATGACCGAGGCAGCGGCACCCGTGCGCGGTCGCCTGGGCCGCCTCGATGCGCTGCGGGGGGTGGCCGCCCTCGTCGTTCTGGCGCACCATGTGTCCATGACGGTGCCGCAGATCGCCGCAGCCTACGAGTCGAGCGTCGGCGTCGCGCTCTTTTCCGCCGGATGGTGGGCCACGCTGTCCCCGCTGAAGGTTCTGCTCGCCGGGCCCGAGTTCGTACTGGTGTTCTTTGTGCTGAGCGGCTTCGTGCTCGTGCGTTCCCCTCTGGCCGCCCGCGAGTCCGGTCCCCACTACGACTGGGGCGCCTATTACGTGCGCCGCGTCATCCGTTTGACCGTCCCCGTCGTGGTGTCGGTGGGCCTAGCGGTCGTCTGGATTGTTTTGGTGCCGCGCATGGTCGGCGCGGCTGGCGGACCCTGGCTGGCCCGGCAGGACACGCCAGACCTGGGCCTCGGCAACCTGCTGCGGGAGGTCAGCATAATAGGAGAAACCCGCCGGCCCGACATCAATCCGCCGCTGTGGTCCTTGGTCTGGGAAATGTGGTTCTCCCTGCTGCTTCCGGTGTTCGTAGCCCTCGCAGCATTCACCCGCAAACCGGTCAGTAGCCCGATTCGCCGCATTCTGCTCTGGGCCGCTGTGCTGTGTGCCCTGGCCAGCATCGGCTATGTCACGACGACCCAGCCGCTCATGTACCTGCCGCCGTTCGCTCTCGGCGCCCTTCTGGCGGCCAACTATGACGAACTGCACGGCTGCAGAGACCGCCTGGTCCAGAGCGCCAATGGACGGGTACTCGGGTGCATGCTGACCGCGCTCGGCCCGTCTCTGCTCGTGGCCTACTGGATGCTGCGCCCCCTGGCCAGCGGAGTGTGGAGCGACGCCACTCTTTCACTGCGGGTGGCCGGAGCCTTTATGATCGTGGCAACGGTGGCTTTTTGGCCCGCCTCGGTGTCGGAGCGCGGCCGGGTTCGTGCGCCGCGGACGCGCCGAGCACTCGACTGGCTGGGAGCCATCAGCTTCAGCCTGTACCTCGTGCACTTTCCCATCGTGGTGGCCTTCGCAGTGCTCGCCGGCCCCGGCCGCTGGTGGCTTGGCGCTCTCGTGTCGGTGCCGCTCAGCCTGGTCGTCGCCCAGCTGATGACCCGGTTTGTCGAGCAACCGGCGCAGGTCCATGGCACGCGAGCCGGGGCATCCGTTTCAGAGCGGATGTCCCGGCTCACGAACCGCCAGTAGGCGCGGGTCAGCTATGCGAACGCAACAATGAGCTCGACCTCGACCGGGGCGTCGAGCGGCAGCACCGCAACGCCGACGGCGGAACGGGCGTGGCGGCCGATGTCTCCGAAAATCTCGACGAGCACGTCAGAGGCACCGTTGACGACAGTCGGTTGGCCGGTGAACGCAGGGTCGGAGGCGACGAAGCCCGTGACCTTGATCACCTGGGTGATGCGGTCGAGCGAGCCAATCACGCTCTTGATGGCGGCGAGGCCGTTGAGCGCGCAGGTGCGGGCGTACTCCTGGGCGTCAGCGGCCGGAACGAGGCCGTGGCCGTCGCCGACCTTGCCGATGGCCGGCAGCGCGCCAGAGACCATCGGCAGCTGGCCGGCGGTGTAGACGACACCGTTACTGATCACGGCGGGCAGGTACGCGGCGACCGGTGGCACGACGCTTGGAAGGACCAGACCCAGTTCGGCCAGGCGTGCTTCGATATGCGACATAATTATGCGTCTTCCTTGGGGGCGAGCGGGCGTTTCAGGTACGCAACCAAGCCACCTTCGGGGCCGGTTACGACCTGCACGAGCTCCCACCCGTCAGAGCCCCAGTTGTTCAAAATGGCGGCCGTGTTGTGGATCATCAACGGCGTTGTGAGGTATTCCCAGACGAGCATGTGACTCCTATTGAGGCGGGCATTCAGATTTGTCGCTTACGCTCAATTCTATGTCTGCCAAAAATCGAACCGTGAGCGGGGCTCTGGGGGGTTTCCTGGGTCTCGTCGGGATGAGTGCCGTTGCCGGTATTCTCGTGACCGCCGCCGTCGCCCCAGCCGTTGCCCTGTCTGGCATGGCCGCTACGAATACCATCAACGTGTTCGACAGCCTGCCGGAGTACCTCTCCATCGATAGGCTCTCCCAGAAGAGCAACATCTACGCGTCGACCAACGCGGAGGACCCGGTGGGCACGCGCGTGCTCCTGGCCTCGTTTTACGAGCAGAACCGAGTCGATGTCGCGTCCGACGCGATCAGCCAGTTCGCCAAGGATGCCGCGATCGCCGGTGAAGACCCGCGGTTCATGGAACACGGCGGCGTAGACATCCAGTCCAGCTTCAACGGTGCCGTGCAGACCATGGCCGGCGGCGACACTCGTGGTGGCTCCTCGATCACCCAGCAGTACGTCAAGAACGTGCTCATTCAAAAGTGCGCGGTCATGCCCGACGCCGACGAGGCAGCTGCATGCTACGACGATGCCACCAAACCCACCGCTGACCGCAAGCTGCGCGAGATGCGACTGGCCATCGGCCTTGAGAAAAAGTACGAAAAAGTAGATATCCTTCGCGGCTACCTGAACATCGCCGGCTACGGCGGATCGGTGTACGGCATCGAAGCCGCCGCAAGCTACTACTTCAACACGACCGCGCTCAACCTGACACTGCCGCAGGCTGCGAGCCTGGTGGCGATTGTGAACAACCCGGTCAAGTTTCAGCTCGATCGCCCCGACAGCGAGACCAACGGCGCGGCCAATGGCTATGCCGCCAACAAGGGTCGCCGCGACTACATCCTCAACGAAATGCTCACATACGACAAGATCACCCAGGTCGACTACGACGCCGCCATCGCAGCGCCGATCGAGCCCGTGATCACCGTGCCGAGCACCGGCTGCCAGACCGCCGGAGGCAGCGCCTACTTCTGTGACTACGTCACCAAGATTCTGAAGTCCGATCCCACCTTCGGAGCGGATGCTGACGCGCGCCTCGCGAACTTCAAGCGCGGCGGGTTCAACGTGTACACCACACTCGACCTCGAACTGCAGAGTGCCGCAGAGACTTCCCTGAACAAGTACGTCCCCAAGACGTATCCCGGCTGGGATGTCGGCGGGGTCGTCTCAAGTGTCAAGGTGGGCACCGGTGAGGTGCTCGCCATGGCGCAGAACAAGGACTACAGCCAGGTGGAGCAGCCCGCCGGCAGCAATTTCACCAGCATCAACTACAACACCGACCGCGCCGCGGGCGGTTCCGGTGGTTTTCAGCCGGGTTCAACGTACAAGGTCTTCACGTTGGCCGAGTGGCTCAAGGAGGGGCACGCCCTGACTGAACGGGTTGACTCACGAGTCAAGGCGAACTGGGGAACATTCCAGGACAGCTGCCTCGGGCCGCAGAATTACGGCACGAAGTTCGGCCCGGGTAACGATGGCGGCGAGGGCGGCCCCAATGAATCGGCGCTGCGCTCGACCACCCGATCGATCAACACCGGTTTCATCGGCATGGCCAAGAAGCTCGACCTATGCGGCATCAGAAAGACCGCGGAGGCCTTCGGCGTGCACGCGGCAGATGGCGGCGCGCTCGGCCAGAATGCGTCATCGGTCATCGGTACAAACTACATCGCCCCGCTCACCATGGCCGTGGCGTTTGCCGGCATCGCCAACAACGGCATGACCTGCAGCCCCATTGTCATTCGCAGCATGATCGGTTCTGACGGAGCCGAGCTGCCGATCCCCAAGTCCACCTGCACGCAGTCAGTCTCCCCGGAGGTGGCCGCCGGAATGCAGTACGCCATGGCGACCACGACGACCGGCGGGGGAACAGCCGCCGAATCCGGCCGGCGCACCTCGCCCCGGGAACCGATCATCGGTAAGACCGGAACCACTGACAAGGCCAAAGACACCTGGATGAGCGGTGCCAGCAGCAAGGTTGCCACGGTTGTCGGCGTGGTCAACGTGGATGGCCCGGAAAAGAATCAGCGTTTCACTAAGTTCAACGGCGTCACCGCGTCCCTCGTGCGCCACTATGTTTGGCCCGATGTCATGAGTGTCGCCAACGCCAAGTACGGTGGAGACGCCTTTCCAGAAGCCTCGTCCAACGTGATCAACGCGGTGGCCGTTCCGGTACCGGACGTGCGCGGCAAATCGATGGCGGACGCGAAGTCCACCCTCGAGGCGGCCGGGTTCTTCTTTGTCGACGGTGGTGCGACCAGTTCAGAACTACCGGCCGGAACCGTGGCCAGTACCGATCCGGCCGGAGGGTCGGCATCCACTCGCGGTGCCACCATCACTGCGCGCTCGAGCGATGGCACGGGCGTCACGATCCCCTCAGTGATCGGCAAGAACGAAGCGGATGCCCGCAGCACTCTGGCCGCCGCCCCCTTCGGTTTCACCGTGGCCAAGACTGAACAGCCAACCACGAACAAGGCGCAGGACGGTAAGGTCATGGCTATCCAGCCGGGCGAGGGAACGGCCAGCCGCCCGGGCGACGCCGTGACCATCGTCATCGGTAAGTACACGGCGCCTGCCCCCGCACCCGCCCCCGGTCAGGACGATGGCGGCAATAACGGCAATAACGGCAATAACGGCCAGAACGAATGACCGCACTTCGCCCCCTCGGCGAGGGCGGACGACTCGTCGGCGCGTTGCTCTCGGCGGCGGGCGCGGTCGGCTTGACCGCCTTCGCCTGGGGCGCGCTCGTGGAGCGGAATCGATTCACGCTGCGTGAGGTGAACGTTCCGGTGCTCGCGCCGGGGTCGACATCCATTCGGGTGCTGCACCTCTCCGACCTGCACATGGCTCCGTGGCAGAAGAACAAGCAGGAGTGGGTGCGCAGCCTCGCTTCCCTGAAGCCCGACCTCGTCGTCGATACCGGTGACAACCTCGGTCATGAAGACGGTGTTCGCGGCATCGAGTATGCCCTCGCACCATTCCGGGGTATTCCCGGCGTCTTCGTCAACGGCTCCAACGATTACGTCGGACCACAGGTGAAGAACCCGTTCACGTACTTCGGTGGGCCGTCGAGCCGACGCACCGTTCGCCGGGAAGAGCTCGACACCGATGCGCTGCGCCGGGTGTTCGCCGATCTCGGTTGGACAGATATCAACAACGCCGCAGACTCTCTTGACTTGAAAGACACCCACGTGGAGTTCTTCGGCGTCGACGACCCGCACATTGGGCGGGACCGGCTCGACCTGATCACGCGTGCGATCGACGACCTGCGGGCCAACGATCCACTCGGCGACGATATCTGGCCCGACCCTGAAGAAGCCGCGGCCCCGCGGTCCACACTCACCGTCGGTGTCGCTCACGCGCCCTACCAGCGGGTACTGAACTCTTTTGTGAACCATGGCGCCCAATTGATTCTGGCCGGCCACACCCACGGCGGCCAGGTCTGCGTGCCGGGTGTCGGCGCGCTCGTGACCAACTGCGATATTCCGCGGCGCCAGGTCAAGGGCCTGAGCCTGTGGAATCACGGCTTGCGTACGGCATTCCTGAACGTCTCGGCCGGCCTCGGAACCTCCATTTACGCGCCCGTACGCTTCGCCTGCCCGCCCGAGGCGACGCTGCTCACCCTCACCTCCGCCTAACTGCCGACTCAATTCGTCGCGGGAGGGTGTGAGCGCCTATACTGAGTGAGGCCCACGGGCCATCGGGGTATGGCGCAGCTTGGTAGCGCGCGTCGTTCGGGACGACGAGGTCGCAGGTTCAAATCCTGTTACCCCGACCGCAGTGAATACTAATGGCCGAAAGTACAACACAACCCCCCACTCCAATCGAGTGGGGGGTTGTGTCGTACGACCCTGTCGGCACCGGCGTTGCTCCTGCCGGGGATCGCCGGGAGACCGGCGCGAAACTGATCTCGCGCATGCCTTCTCAGCCGACTTGGTCGCCTTCCTGGCCCCTCGGATGGAGAGCCAGGATCAGGGCTGGCCGCTCTGGACTTTCCTCGCCCTCGCTGCCGGCGCACTGCTCGTGGTAGCTTTTGGCGCTTGGGAAGTCTTCGTCGCGAAACGTGACCGCTGCCCGCTCGTACCTGCGCACCTGTTCACCTGTTCACGCACCCGGCGTTCACCCAAAGCGCCACAATGGCTATGGCGGTGAGTGCCGGATTCGCCCTTCTCGCGCTCATGCTCGTCTTTACCCTGCCGAAATCCGTCTCGGACAATAGCCCGGCCGCAGCCGCAGAGAAGTGCAGGACCGATTAGTAACCAGGAGTGGTCATGACCGCGATTCAACGACGTCGACACAGGTGGCTGCGTGGCTGCGCCCTGTGGGTCATGCTGGCCTACCTTGTCATTCTCACTCTGATCGCATTCTGGCCCACGCCCGTCGACCGGAACGCGCACGGGTCGATCGGGGCTTTCGTGACCTGGTTGCACGAGCACGGGATGCCGAATCGGTTTGGCTACGACACCATTGAGTTCACCTCCAACATCGCGCTGTTCATTCCTATCGGCCTGCTTGTCGTGGTGCTTGCCGGGGCGCGGCGCTGGTGGCTTGGCCCGGTGATCGGCGCCCTGATCAGCGCCCTGATCGAGCTCGGCCAGCTCGTTTTTCTGCCCGAACGTTTCGCGACCGTCAACGACATCGTGGCCAACACTCTTGGAGCGGTATTCGGCACGGTTCTGGCAGTGATCGTGCTTCGTCTCACTCTGGGGCCGCGCCCCTTACGCCGCACAATCCAACTTCGATAACTTTCGCATTGGACCTCGGCGATTCACTCTGCTAACTTTTTCAGCATGGATCGCAGAGGATTTCTCACTTTGTCAACGGCTGGTGCAGCCACACTCGGTTTCAGTGCGCTCGGCGCACCCGCTGCGTTTGCTGCCACCGCCCCGAAACTGCCGGGAGAGGTGTCGCGCCTCTCCAACGTGCTCACCCAGAAGGGTAGAAAGCTCTACGACAATATCGAAGTGGACATCGGCGGTGATCGGGCCCGCCTGTTTATTCCGCAGACGATCTCGATGAACTCGGCGAGCGCCGTCGGTGCCGTCTGGTTCTACCATGCAGCATCCAGCTCGCACAACGCGCTCAACGGCGGGTACAAGTATCCCGGTGAGCTCGTTGTCGATCAGAACACCATCGCTATTTGCATCAACGCCGGTGGCACCCAGTACACCAACTCCATCGCCACGACGGCGCAGAAGAATGCGTGGACCTACCTGAGCGCGCTCTACACCGTGCGGCGCAATTTTCTGCGCGCCACCTCCTTTGGCGGATCGCTCGGCTGCTACACCTACGGCAAGAAGCTCATCCCATACATTCGCGGCCTGTACATGGTGAACGGGCTCTATGACAACGAGTGGCTCTACGCCTACGACACCAAGAACCAGGCGCGCGTCGGAGACGCCTACGGCAACGACCCCACCCTGATCAAGGCAACCAACCCCGCACGCATCAGCGCAACCCCGTGGACCAACAGCCGGGTCAAGGTGCTCGTCTCCGATGATGCCCACCCCGATAACGTCGTCGTGCCGAGTAGAAACGGCCTCGCCCTGATCAATAAGATCAAGCCGGTCGCCGCCGATACCCAAGTGATGTACCACACGCTCGGCCACGAGACGCCGGGCTTTGCCCACACCGACATGATCAAAACCTTTTCGCAGTGGTCGGTCTGATAGAGAGGTACCAGTGGGCAGCGAGATCGATCGCACCAGGGTCGACTGGGTCGACGGCGCGAAGGGTATTGCGATTTTGCTCGTCGCCCTGGCGCATGCGGTGCAGTGGACGGTTCTTTCCGGCCTGGCCCCCGACGTGTGGAACAAGATCAACCTCGTCTTTATCGTATTTCGCATGCCCCTGTTCTTTCTCGCCTCCGGCCTGTTCGCCGCGTCGATCATCACACGTACCTGGCCCACTCTCTGGCGCACCCGACTGAGCCTGCTGGTCTGGGCACTGCTGCTGTGGACAGTCATCCGCTTTGGCTATTTCTCCCTGCTGCCAAACCCCGCGGGCTTTGACGAGACCAACCCGGTCGATCTGCTGCTCGCCCCGTTGCGACCCAGCAACGGACTATGGTTTCTTTACGCCCTCGCCCTGTTCTTCATTGCCTCAAAACTTATGCGAAACCACATCGATTGGCGGGTACAAATCGGCGTTGCTGCCGTGCTGTCGGTATTGTTCTTCGCTCGCGCTGACACCGGTAACATCGCCTGGAACGGCATCGGCCGATACTTCGTGTTCTTCCTTCTCGGCTGCTACCTGCGCGAGCGGATCCTGACCTTCGTCAATCGGCCCAGCCAATCAGGCGCCCTCTGGCTCGGCCTCGGTTTCGGCGCAACCTTCCTGGTTCTGGCCGGCGTGATTCTCATCGTCGACGCCCGGGTACCGTTCATTACGGGCACCCTCGCGCTGGTGAGCCTGCTGGCCCTCGGCGCCGGTCTCCTCGTGGCCCGGTTTCTGGTCGGGTTCCGGGCGTTCGACTGGTTGACCTACGTCGGCCGCAACACCCTGCCGATCTACGTCGTGCACGTTTTGTTCGTCTCGGCCTTGACCAGCCTGCTGCTGCTCGCCCGCGGCCAGACCTGGCTCGACCGTCTCGGCCCTGTGCTGCCCCTGCTCGTCGCCGGTGGCGCGGTCGCCGCCTCCCTGGCTTTCTGGCACCTTGTGCGCGACCGTCCGGTGCTGCGCTACGGATTCGCTGTGCCGGCCTGGTTCTCCGGTCGCGCTCCCGCGGGGAACGTAACGGCGAAAGCTGCGGCGTCCGTTTCGGCCGAGGCGGCAGAATCTCCAGAGCGGATGCTGCCACGAAGCGATTGAGACGAGCTCGCCGGCGACAGCGCGTGCTGGTCGTGCTCACCGGCCTGGCGCTGCTGATCGTGGGGCTCCTGGCCGTCACGACTCGAACCGTCATGTTTCCCCGCGAGGACCCGGCAGGCCCGGCCGACGCGATCGTCGTTCTTGGAGGACTCGGCAGCGCAGCCGTCGTTGCGAAGGCCGTGGACCTCGCCGAATCCGGATACAGCGGCAAGATTTTAATCTCAGACGCATTCGGCGGTGACACTCGCCCGGCACATCTCTGCGCGCGAGCCGTTCCGGTGCCTGGCACGATGATCAAAGTGCAGTGCTTCGACGCGCACCCGACCACGACCCGCGGTGAAGCCGAAGCGATTGCCGCGTTCGCGACCGTCCAAGGATGGAATCGGGTGATCGTGGTCACCTCGAGCTACCACGTGAGCCGAGCCCGGATGCAGATCGGCCGGTGCTACGCCGGTTCCCTCGCTGTGGTCGGCGCCCGACAGCTGATGGATCCGCTGAAATGGGCCTACCAGTTCGTCTACCAGAGCGCCGGTTTTGTCAAGGCGTGGATTACGCCGACTTGTTGACCTGAAACCCCTCGGCGATTGAGTCGACCCGCTGGCGGTACGTTTCGCCGACCATGTCAGCCTCGGCCGGCCACGCGGCAAGCCCCGCGTGGAACTCGGGCCAGTCCTTGATCGGCCGGGCCGGAACGCCGGCCACGATGGTGCCGTCCGGCACGGATGCTGTGACCACCGACCCTGCTCCGACCACGCACCGGTCGCCGATTTGCACGCCCGGCAGCACGGTGACACCGGCGCCTATGAAGACATCGGAGCCTACCCGAATCGGCGCAAACCGGTAGCGGCGCCCGCGCTCATCCCGGTAGAGCCAGCCGGATCCGTCATGGGTGATGAATGTCACGCCAGAACTGATCGTCACGCGGTCACCAACGGAGATGAGCCACGGCTCCGACGTGATTATGTCGGAGAGGATGCGGCATCCGGCGCCGATCTGCACGCCCAGGGCACGCATGGCGTAAACCCGGCCCCGGGTGCTTCGCTGAAATCTATAGGTAAGACGGGACAATTTCACCGTAAAACTCCACTTCTTTGGTGATTCAGGCTTTCAGCGACCCGCTCAAAGTATCGGTTTTCGAGCGGCCGCGCTGGCGCTGAGGAAAATTCACGTGTTATCGTTGCGGCTATTCCAGTAGCGTTGCGCGACACCCGATCCATCCCTGCGCCACGACAACCCAAGGCGGCCGATGTTCGATTCCACTCTGCGCCGATTGCGAAGCACGCCGGTCGTTTTGATTGCGTTCGCCGCCCTTCTCGTCATTGTGGCGAGCGTGGTTCTGCCGCGATTCATCACCACCGTCGGCATCATTCTGATTCCGCTGACGCTGCTTGCCTTCGCCGCCGCTGCCACCCTGCTCCTCTTGCCGGTGCATATCCTTCCCGCGGTTGCACTGGTCACGTTCGCACTGGTTCCGGCCCGCGTCCTACCGCAGGACGGCCCGATCGGCGCCCTGCCGCTGACCACCATGATTATCGTGATCTGGGCAGTGCGTCGCCTGCTCCCAACGAAAACAGATGGCCAGCCCGCGACGCCACCCACCCCCTTTCGGTCTGCCACCCGCTACTTCGCCCTGATCTTTCTGGTCTGGACGCTGTTCACCCTCGCTCGTACGACCGATCTGCAGGCGAGCCTCGGCTGGATGATCAGCTTCAGCGCCGCCGTTCTACTGCCGCTGTGTATCGGCACCAGCACTCGGGAGGCGTACTGGATTCGCCGCACCTGGCTACTGCTCGGCGCCTGGCTCGGTGCCTACGCCGTCGTCGAAAGCGTGCTGCGCTTCAATCCGATCTGGGGCACCCTGTTCACGGCGCTCGGCCTCACCGACCATCAACACTGGTCGGTGTATCGGGCCGACGCATCGTTTGGGCATCCGCTCTTCGCCGCCCTGTTCCTTGCCGTGGCTTGCGCACTAGCCATTGGTATCTGGCTGCAGGAGAGTTCCAAGCCCGCCCTGGTCGCGGCCATTTTCAGCGGTCTGGGCCTCGTCGCGACCGTCTCGCGCGGCGCCATTCTCGCCGCGGCAATCGCTGTGGGCTTCGCGTACACGGTCTCGCTCCTTCTGCGGGGCGAGAAGCACTGGGGTAAATTTGCCCTGCTCGCCATGCTCATGGTCGTCGCGGTCGTGGGATTGTTCCAGTTCGATGCGTTCACCGCCCGCAACAACTCGATCGAAGCCGAACTGTCGTCGCAGGCCCGCGACCTCGGTGTCTGGGTGTCTGTGCAGGCGGCCAACCTCACCGGCTGGATCGGGTCGGGCCCCGGCACCTCTGGCATCACCGGGCGACTATTCAACGACGTCACCATCGAGAATTCGCTACTGCAACTGCTGATCAGCCTTGGTCTGCCCGGAGTCGTACTGTTCCTGCTCATGATCGGCTCGGCCGTCGCGCACGCGCTGTCGCGCCGAGCCGTCGGCGCGGCAGCTGCGCTCCTGGCGTACACCGTATGTATCGCCGGCTTCAACGCCATTGACGCCCTGCGCCCGATGCACCTGCTGCTGGGCTGCCTGCTCATCCTGGCCCTGAATCCGACGCGCGCGGATGCCGCTGGCCCGCACGAACCCGGCCGTGCGCCGAGCGCGCGGAGGTTATCCGGCTCCCCAAACGGGGGTACGCGAGGCTCTAACGCAGGGAAGGCTCGCACGCTACGCTAAACCGACAGATTCTCAGTTGATGCCGGGTCTCACCGGTCCGGGAGGGGTATGGGCGTGATCACCACAGGCGCGAAAAATATCACCGTGTTGCAATCGCTGAGTCCGCCGGACGGCACCACGCGGTACGTCAATCAAGTGGTCGACGGCGCACCGGCTGCCGTGACCATGCGATTCTTTTCCTGGCGCACTGCGCTGCTCGGCCGCTATGACATACTTCACGTGCACTGGCCGGAGCTACTCATTCGCGCCCCGCGACCGCTAAAGGCTCGGCTGCGTCGCGGCGCGCTATATGCACTACTGCTGCGCGTGCGAATGCAGCGCATCCCCATTGTGCGCACCGCACACAACCTGACCCCGCACGAAGCAGGCGCGGGCGCCGAAACGCGCGCGCTGAACGCGCTCGACGCCCGCACTGCACTCGTAATTCGCCTCAACCCGACCACACCGGTCGAACCCGAGTCTCGGGCGGTCACCATTTTGCACGGGCACTATCGCGACCGTTTCAGCGGCATGACGCTGCCCGAATCGGTGTCAGGGCGCATCCTCTATTTCGGCCTGATTCGGCCGTACAAGGGGGTTGAAACGCTGCTGCAGGTATTCCGGGCACTGCCGGTCCCTGACCTGACCCTGCGCATAGTCGGAAGACCATCAAGCGGGCTCGAAACAGTCATCAGCACCGAGGCCGCGCAGGATTCGCGCATCAGCTCGGTGTTGCGCTTCGTCTCCGACGAAGAATTGGTGGCTGAGGTCGGATCGGCCGAGCTGGTTGTACTGCCCTATCGTGAGATGCACAATTCGGGCGTGTTGCTCGTAGCACTCTCGCTCGATCGACCGGTGCTCGTGCCGTCGACGCCGTCGAACCTCGCCCTGGCCGACGAAGTCGGGCCCGACTGGATTTACCTCTATGACGGCGAGCTCACACCCGAGATTCTCTGCGACACCCTCGAGCGGATGCGCGCCGCCGGCGCCCACCAACGCCCCCAGCTCTCCGGACGGGATTGGAAGACGCTCGGCCTGCAAAGTTATCAAACCTATCTGCGTGCCTTAGAGCTGACCGGGCGCACGGTGCGCGCTGGGCGGAATATCCGTTGACCGCGCCGATGCCGCCTCACCCTCCCGACATTCCCGACGTTCCCGACGTTGCCGACATTCCCGACGTTTCCGAGAAGCCTCGCTCGACGGCGGGTCTCGGCCGCACCGCGGGACGGGGGGCATCGACCACCCTGGTCGGCCAGGTCATTCGCATCGGCGTGCAGCTCGGCGGCATCGTCGTGCTCGGCCGATTGCTCGACCCGAGCGACTACGGGCTGGTCGCCTCGGTCGCCGCGATCATCGGTGTCGGCGAGGTTCTGCGCAACTTCGGGCTGTCGTCGGCGGCCATTCAGGTGCGCGACCTGACCCGGCACCAAAAAGACAACCTGTTCTGGATCAACACCTTGATCGGGCTTGCTCTCATGCTGCTCGCGGTGCTGTGCAGTCCGCTCATCGCCACCCTGTACGGCGACGATCGACTCGTGCTGCTCACCCAGGTGCTCGCCGGGACGTTTCTGCTCAACGGCCTCGCCACCCAGTTTCGTGCTGATCTCAACCGCAATTTTCACTTTGTCGCCCTGGCCGGGTCGGAAATCGGTGCACAGGCCGGCGCTCTCGCGGTTGGCATCGTGATGGCGCTGAACGGTTTCGGCTACTGGGCTCTTGCTGGACAGCAGATCAGCCAGGGTATTCTGACCATCATCATTCTCGTTCCGGTCACGAACTGGTTTCCCGGCTGGTATCACCGCACCGCGCCCATGCGTCACCTGATCGTTTTCGGGTCGAACCTGGCCGGCACGCAGCTGCTCGGCTATGCCAGCCGCAACACCGACACGATTGTGATCGGCGCCACGCTCGGTGCCGGCCCGCTCGGCCTGTATAACCGGGCCTTCCAGCTGCTGCTGCTGCCGCTCAACCAGATCAACGGTCCGTCCACCCGGGTGGCCCTGCCGGTGCTGGCCCGCTTGCAGGACGACCAACCCAAGTACGACCGGTTCATTCTGCTCGGGCAAACCATCATGCTGCACGCGGTCACCATTGTGCTCGCTTTCTCCTGCGCCCAGGCCCTGCCGATCATCAGTATCGCCCTCGGCAGCCGCTGGCTCGGTTCGGCTCCGATCTTTCAAATTCTCGCTATTGCCGGGTTCTTCGAGGCTGCTGCCTATGCGACCTACTGGGTGTTCCTGTCGAAGGGTGCCACCAAGCAGAACCTGTATTTCGCCCTCACCACCCGGCCCCTGCTGGTGGTGTTCGTGCTGGTCGGCTCACTCTGGGGCGTTTACGGCGTCGCTGCCGGGTATTCGATCGGCGTCGCGCTGATCTGGCCGATCGGCCTGTGGTGGATCAGCCGGGTTACGAATGCCCCCGCACGGTCGATGTTCCAAGCCGGCGGGCGCGCTGTTCTCGGCTACGGTTTCGCCACCGGAATCAGCTGGACGTCGGTGCAGTGGATCCCGATCGACCTGCCATTCGCGCGCGTCGCCCTCGGCGGGATCGCCTTGCTCGCGGCGATCGGCTTCGTCATGCTGATCTGGCCGACCTTTCGCCGGGATGTGCGCGGGATCACCCAGGCCCGCAGCTTTCTGCGCTCCGCGAAGTCGTCGAAAGAGGGTCCCGTCGGCGCGACCGTTGACACCGATCACCTAATGCCCGCCCCCACCCCCAATCGTGCCCGAAAAGCAGGGCGCACACGCTTGCGCATCATGCGCCGGCTGGACCGGGTGGTGCACGGCCTGGCCGCGACATCCACCCTGCCCTTCCTGCGCGATCGTGCCGCCCTGAGACGCGCGACCAACCGGCTGCGCCCGTTCGATCCGCGCAGTGAGCGCGCTCACGTGCTCGTCGCCCCACCCGGGGAGGGCAATATCGGCGACCAGGCCATGATCGAAGCCTTTCTCGAAAATGTGACGGGACGAGTTCAGGTGCTCGTGCGGCGGCCGACCGACGTGCAGATTCCGTCGCAGCACGCCTGGCGGGCGCAACTCGTTCCGATTCCGCACCTGATCTACGGAAAAGGGCGGGTGCACCGGCAGGCCATGGCGATGCTGGCCCCCATACTCGGCGGCGCCCTGTCACTGACCGTGATTGGCGCGGATATCATGGACGGCGCGTATAGCGTGCGTGCCTCCGCCCGGCGAGCGGATGTTGCGAGCCTCGCGCGCAGCGTCGGCGTGCAAGCGCGCATCCTCGGCTTCAGCTGGAACGGCCACGCCAACGTGGGGGTGCGCCGGTCGCTCGCCCGGGCCGGGCGAATGGGAACGCGGTTACAACTGCGCGACCCCACCTCCAGCGAACGTGCCCGTACCGATCGATTCCACACCGTGGTCGACGTCGCCGACGTCGTGTTCGCGGCCCGGACCAGCTGCGCCCTCGCCAAAACGGAATATCTCGGAGCCACGCCGGCCCGCTATGCCGTCGTGAACGCTAGCGCGCTGGTCGGCCGCAGCTTCGACCAGACCACCGAGTACGCCCGGATCGTAACGGCACTCCTGGAGGCGGGGCTTCAGGTAGTGCTGCTGCCACACGTCGTGCGCACCAGCGGCGACGACGCAGCCGCCTGCCGTGCCGTGTTCGATCGTCTGCCCATTACGGACGGGGTGATACTGGTGAACCGGTTGCTCACCCCGGCCGAAGTGCGCGGGCTGTGCGCCGGCGCCGAAATCGTACTGACCGGACGCATGCACCTCGCCGTGCAGGCCCTGTTCCACGAGGTTCCCGCCCTTGCGCTGTCCACCCAGGGCAAGGTCGCGGGCATGATGCGACTCTTTGACACGCAGGAACTGTGCATCGAGCCGGGCGCAGGCCTGGCTCGACGCATGATTCCGGTGGCGCTATCAGTGCTGGCCGATCGGGAGAGGTATCGCGACCGTTTGGCTGCGCGGCTGCCCGAGGTGCGGCGCCTGGCCGCTCTGAACTTCTCGGGGTTGCCGAATGCCACGCATTCCTATCCCCCTGCCCTCACGGCCCCGAGCCCGACTTCCCACAGACAAGGTCCCGCATGACGCTCTCCTCGCACACCCCACCCGACTATGCGCGCGGGGATCCCGCCCTGCGCCGCATCCTCTTCGTGATTCCGTCACTGCACGGTGGTGGGGCAGAATTTGTGGCCCGCACCTGGATGGGCTGGCTCGCCGACCAGGGCTACGAGGTGGCTGTCGTGCTGACCTCCGCCGCGGTGAAGCCGGAATACCTTCCCGATGGCGTGGCGTCATCCTCCCTTTCCGGGCAGCGCGGCCACCTGCAGAAGGCCACTGCGCTTCGGCGCCGCCTGCTCGACTGGCACCCCGACGTGGCGATATCGCTGCAGGCCCACCCCAACCTGATGCTGCTGACCGCTGCCCGCCTGATGCCAGCCCGTCTGCGCCCCCGTGTGCTCGTGAGTGAACGCAACCTGGTATCGCTCGGGCTGCCCGGATCGAATCTTGCCCACCGGGTGAAAATCTGGTTTGCCAAGCGCCTGTATCCGTGGGCCGACCACGTGATCGCCATTTCGCATCCGGTCGCCGCTGAGATGATCGCCGCTTTCGGAGTGCGCGGTGACCGCATCACCGTCGTCGCCAACCCGGCAACGGCAAAACTACGCGGCACCCGGCGCGGGCTGGGCACGACGGCGGCCCACGTCCAGGTCGGGGGTGACGACGGCACGGAACTGGTCGAGCCGGGGGGAACCACGATCGTGGCGCGATCCGAACGCCGCCCAGGATCAGCCAACGGCATTCAGATTGTGCTGGCCTGCCGGCTCGTGGCGCAGAAGCGACCGCTGCTCGCGATCGCGGCCGCCGCCGAGCTCGCCCGTCGCGGCGTGGCCGTCGAGGTCGTCTCGTTCGGCGGCGGTCCCCTGCTCAACGACGTACAGGCCGCGGCTCGGCAGGAGAACGTGGCCTTTCACCATCGCGGCTGGGTCGAAAACTGGTTCGACCACTTCGCCGACAACTCGGTGGCGCTGCTCACCTCGAGCCGGGAAGGTTTTGGCAACGTGCTCGTTGAGGCGGCTGCGGCCGGCTATCCCTCGGTCGCCGTTTCGGGGGCGCTCGGGGTAGCGGATGCGATTGTGCCCGGCATCACCGGCGAACTCGCGCTGTCCGCGCATCCGGCGGACCTTGCCGACGCCATTCTGCGGGCGGTGGACCTTCCGCTCGAGCACATCGAACCCTGGCTGGCTCGTTTTTCGGAGGAAGCGAGCGGCAGCGACCTGGAACGGGTCTTGCTTCGGGTCGTGGAACGCGCATGAGAATCTTCGCCTCGGCTATGGGCCAGATTGACAATGTCGGCGATACCGTGCTGCGACGGGCCTTTCTCGATGCACTTCGGGGCGCCGGCGAACTGCAGGTTTTCGTCGGGGCACGATCGGACTTCTACCTGAGCGGGCTCGGCTTGCACGACGAAGACCGGGTGTACCGCACCAGCGCAGAATGGCGACGCGAGATTTCGCGGTCGACTCTCCGGGAGGCATCCGTTTACGCCTTCAACGCTGGCGAAATGGAATTGCAACGGGCGTATGCCCTGCGCTATGTGCGTCTTGCGCCCCACCTCGCGCTCAACCGTCTGCGCGGCGGGCACGCCGTGCACGCCGGGTTCGGCGTGCGGCAGAAGACGGGCTGGCGCATTCCGGTGGCGGCGACACTGCGCCTGTGCGACCTCGTGGCCTGGCGAGACGCCTACAGCCGCTGCGCGATGGGCCTGGGGCGCATCGCTCCCGACTGGGCCTTTGCTACGGGGGCAGCAGATGCCGAACTGCTCGCGTCCACCGCTTCTCGCCCCCTACTGGCCGTATCGGTGCGCTACAACGGGCGGCACCCCGACGATGCGTGGCTGGCGGCATTGCGCGGCCTGGCCGATACCCTCGAACTCGAGATCGTGGCGGTGTCGCAGATCGAACGAGACGGGCCGCTCGCCGAGGAACTGGCTGACAAGCTCGGCGGCACGGCCATGGTCTGGGACGGTCCAGACCATCTCGCTCAGGAGCAGAAACTACGGGCGGTCTACCAGCGGTCACTGCTCGTGGTGACCGACCGACTACACGCTGCCGTGATCGGCCTGACCGAGGGTGCGCTGCCGCTCGTGATCGCCGATGCGGGCCCGTCCAAGGCGGCTCGCACCCTCGACGCGGTCGGTATCAAAGGCGCCACGATCGGCTGGACGCTACCCGAGCCCGCGGCATTCGAGCGCCGGGCTCGCGACGTCCTCAGCCGCCGGGAGCCGATTCTGCGCCACGTCGTCGAGGCGCGCGCTTCCCTACGGGAGCTGACCCGCTCCATTGGAAAGCTCACCTCATGACCGGGGCACACGCTGCGGGCTCGCCGGTTGTCAGCATCATCGTGCCGGCCTACAACGCCGCCGAGTTTCTGGAGAGCGCCATCGAACGACTCCTCGGCCAGACCATGGACGATTTCGAGATCATCGTGGTCGACGACGGCTCAACGGATACGACGGCTACCATCGGCGCGCGGGCGGCTGCGGCAAACGCCGATGTGCATTACTTTCGCGAGGAACAAAATGGCGGTGTCGCGCGGGCGCGGGCGCGGGCGGTGGCCGAGAGTCGGGGCGAGTTTCTGTGGTTCGTTGATTGTGACGACGAGTGGGCTGACTCTGCGCTGGAGAAACTCGTGGCGGCGGCCAGGTCTACGGGCGCCGACGTGATCGTCTGCGGTGCGGCGTATGTCTACCCCGGCCGGCGCCGCCCGTTGGTTGCGCCTCTTCTGAACAAGCCGATCACGGGCGCACAGGCTTTTGTCCTCCTGCTCGATGGCGAGCTGACCGGGCACCTCTGGAACAAATTGTTCCGCCGTTCTCTTACCCGCGAGATCGAGTTCACCCCGACCCGGGTGCACTCCGACCTCGCCATGGTGGCCCAACTGCTCGCTGCGGCCGATCATGTGGCGTTCATCAGCGACTCGCTCTATTCTTATGTCGTGCGCGGTGGGTCGATCATCCGCTCGGGGTTGCGCCGGGCCGAGTCTCTTCTGCTGGTCGAGCAGGCCGTCACGAACGCGGCTATCACCCTGGATACCCGCATCATCGGTTCTAACTCGTACGGCTACTTTCGGCTGCGCTACGTGCTGCTCTCCGGGCTGAAGGACGCGCTGACCGGCCCGTACGATGCCGACGAACGGGACGAGATCGTCTTCGAGCTGCGTTCCCGCCTGACCTGGCGGCTCGTATTGCTAGCCGCGCGCCGTCGCGATTGGAGGCGGCTGGTGCTGGCCGGCACGGCAAAGCTGAGTGTTCCGCTGCATCGTCGGGTGCTGCGCCTCACAGCCGAGAGGGGTGTCGCCTGACCTGGGTCGGGTTGAAACTCATCGGCGGTGACGGAGCATGCCCAGACCCACGACAGCGACCGGGATAACCCCAGAATCTTTCATGTGATTTTTTGAGCATTTTCACAGGAAAGTGAAACGGATTCGACTTTGGCTCTCGATAGGCTGACTGCGAAGTTCAACCCGAACAGTTCCCCACGATCTCGGTCTTCGAACACTGAATACGCGTCGCATCTCGTAACGACCAAGCCAGCAACCGGCACTCAGGAGAATTCCCACCCGCGACACCTGTCCGTTCGCGACCTCGACTCGAGAGGATCCTACCGTGCCCTTTCTTGGTATCCGTCACCCCCGCAAACCCGTTTCCCGCATTTTCCACCCACGCGCATCCGCCCGCCGCACCGCAATCGCCGTTGCCGTTTGCACTGTCGTCATCGTTGCCGTTCTCGCCTCCCTGACTATCCCCAGCCCGGGCGGCGAGGCCGCTGCCGCCCCCCAACGCACAGTCATCGACAGCTCCTCGGCAAAGATCAGCTATACCGGCTCCTGGCGCAGCACGCGCAACACCGCCGATCGCGGTGGATCCGTGCGGTTTCAGTCCAGCGCCGGCAGCGCATCAATGACGTTCACGGGAACAAGCGTCGCTTTCATCACGCGCACCACGAAAAGTTCAGGAAAGAGCACCGTGTCGATCGACGGCAGGGTCGTCGCGACGGTGAACGCGTACTCCGCGCGAACCGTGCACCAGAAGACCGTGTTCCGCACGACGACCCTCTCGAGTGGTACCCACACCATCAAAATCAGTCGCACCGGCAAGCGTGACGCACGCGCGAGCGGTACCAATAGCATCGTGGACGCCTTTGTGGTGAATGCCGCGACCAGCCCAGCACCAGCACCAGCACCAGCACCAGCACCGGCACCGGCACCGGCACCGGCACCGGTCCCTGTACTCGCGCCGTCGCCGGCCGTGCACCGCTACGCCGACTGCCCCGCCGCCACGACGACGGTGCACACCGTTGACGAACTTACTGCGGCCGTCGACCGCGCCCACCCCGGCACCGTCATCAGGATGGCCCCCGGAACCTATCGCGACCAGATCGACATCCACGCTAATGGCACCGCTGCCAACCCGGTCTGGATCTGCGGCTCGCGCGACGCCGTCATCAACGTGGGCAGCATCCAGGACAACCACGGCATCCAGATCAAGAACTCGTCCAACCTCGTGATCGCCGGTATGACCGTGACCAACAGCCTCAAAGGCATCAGCGTCATCGGCGGCACGAACGTGACGATCGCCGACACCCGCATCGATCACATCGGCTACGAGGGCATTCACCTGCGCGCCTTCACAACCGACAGCACCGTGGTCGGCAACACCATCTCAAACACCGGGATGCGGGACGCACCCTTCGGCGAAGGCATCTATATCGGTACGTCCGAAAACAATTGGTGCGACCAGACCAATTGCCGGCCCGACCGCACCGACGGCATTCTCGTGCTTGGCAATCAGATCAGCCTCACCAGTGCTCAGCCGATCGAAGTCAAGGAGGGCACTTCCGACGGCGTTGTTCGGGGCAACGTGATCGACGGAGCCAACGGCATGAGCGCTGCCGAAGAGTGGGTCAAGGTCAAGGGCAACAACTGGATGATCTATGACAACAGCGGCGCCAACAGCCCCCTGAACGGCTTCGCGGTCAACGGAAGCGTCGCCGGCTGGGGTCTTCACAACACCTTCACCGACAACTCGGGTGCGGTGAACGCCGGGGGTTACGCCTTCTTCGTCCATGAGAAGGGCAGCAAGGGCTCCAGCGACACCACTGTGTCGTGCTCGAACTCGGTCACCCGCGCCGGGCAAGGATTGACCAACATCGCCTGCGCTCCGTAACCGACTGCACACGACCCTCAGCATGCCCGCGGGGGCGCTGGGGGTCGTTTTTCGTGCGACCGCAGGTGCGACAGTATGCATCGCGACAAAATTCAACAGTTTGAATTTCACTCTAGGCACTTTCTCAGGAATGACCGATACCCGCTCACGGTGACCGCGTGGGGCCGCCCGAAAATCCAGCCCCTTTCTACGAGACGTTACCCACAATGGGCAATAGCACTGATCAGGGCGAAATCACCGAGGTCGTCTCAGTTTCTCGCTAGCGGTCGCTCGACTCGACCCTCACTTTCTCGCGCGCGTCCGCGCGCTGCAGAACCGCCGCATCCGCGTATTTTGCGCCCACAAACCCATTTACACACGGCAAACGCGCAGCAGTTCAGACGCTAATTGACGACGTGACCACGGAAGCGTTACCGCCACAAATCACGAAGATCATATACGTCGGAACCCGTCGGGTTCACGGACGTAACCATCCCGTCCTTGAACATTCGGAAGGTTTAATAATGTTGTTCCCTCGTGCCTCACGCCGTGCCGCCATCACGGCCGTCGTCATCGCCGCGATCGTGCCCCTCACCGCAATGATCCCCCTCGGCGTCGCTTCAGCCTCCGCCGCCACGGCTCCCGCCGGCACCACGGTCGTCGATAGCAGCTCCGCGCAGGTGAAGTATTCCGGTACCTGGCTCACGACGGGCTCTCCGTCAGACAACGGCGGATCCATCAAGTATGCCTCGACCGCGTCGAGCGCTTCACTCACCTTCACCGGTTCAACGGTGGCCTACGTCACGCGTATGACCAGCAGCTCCGGCACGAGTGAAATCGCCATCGACGGCAAGGTTGTCGCCACGGTCAACGGCTACTCCGCCTCAACCCGGTACCAGCAGAGCCTGTTCAGCACCTCAAACCTTTCCAGCGGAACGCACACCATCAAGGTCAGCCGCACCGGCCAGAAGGATGCCCGCTCCACCGGCACCAACAGCATCGTCGACGCCTTCGTCACCCTGGCGCCTACCGGGACGATGACTCCCGCACCGGCACCCGCACCCGCATCCGCGCCCGCTGCCACCGCTCCCGTGCAGGCTCCGGCCGGTTCGACCACCTTCGAGGGCGACTCCGCGTCGGTCACGTACAACGGCACCTGGCGCACCTCCGGCTCGACCAGCGACTCAGGCGGCGGAGTTCAGTTCACCACCACGGCGGGCAGCGCCTCGTTCACTTTCCAGGGCTCGAGCATCGCCTTCATCACACGCCTGACCAGCAGCTCGGGCACGAGCACCGTCGCGATCGACGGTAAGAACGTCGCCACGGTCAACGGGTATTCTGCGGCCACCGCCTACAAGCAGAACGCGTTCAGCACCACGAGCCTCTCGGCCGGTACGCACACCATCACCGTGACCCGAACCGGGCAGAAGGATGCCCGTTCGACCGGTACCAGCAGCATCGTCGACGCGTTCATCGTGTCGGCCGTGCCAAGCACTGCGCCGACTCCGGCTCCGATCAGCACCCCGCGCTACGCGGATTGCCCCGCCGCCACCGTCAATGTGGCGACGGCCAGGGAACTCATGACCGCCGTCTCCCAGGCCCAGCCCGGGACCGTAATCAAGATGGCCCCCGGCACCTACAACGAGCAGATCAACATGACCGCGAACGGAACCGCATCCAACCCGGTCTGGATCTGCGGACCGCGCAGCGCCGTGATCAACGTCGGCAGCATCCAGAACAACCACGGCATCCAGATCTCCAATTCCTCCAACCTCGTGATCGCCGGAATGACCGTCACCAACAGCCTCAAGGGAATCAGCGTCATCCGCAGCAGCAACGTCACCATTGCGGACACGCTCGTCGACAACATCGGTTACGAGGGCATCCACCTGCGTGCCTTCACCACCGACAGCAAAGTCGTCGGCAACACCATCAAAAACACCGGCAAGCGCGACCCGTTCTACGGTGAGGGTATCTACATCGGAACCTCAGACGCCAACTGGTGCGCCCAGACCAGCTGCCAGCCCGACAAGACCGACCGCACGCTGCTCATGGCCAACAACATCAGCCTGACCGGCGCCCAGCCGATCGAGGTCAAGGAAGGCACCTCCAACGGGATCATCCGCGACAACATCATCGATGGCGCTAACGCTATGCAGCGCGCCGAGGAATGGGTCAAAGTCAAGGGCAACGACTGGAGCGTTTACAACAACCAGGGCAAGAACAGCACCATGCACGGCTTCGCGGTCAACGGAAGCGTTGCCGGCTGGGGCCTCCGCAACATCTTCTACGGCAACACCGCCCCGGTTGGCGCAGCCGGCTACGGCTTCTTCATCCACGAGCAGGGAACTAAGGGTACCAGCGGCACCAGGGTCTACTGCTCGAACACCGTTACGGCGGCGGGATCCGGGTTCTCTAACCAGGCCTGTATCTCCTAGCAACACGGTCTGATCGTCGGTCGAGCGCAGCCTTCCAGCTGCGCTCGACCAGCGGAAAGACAGCGGCCGCCGAATAGGTAGTCTCGAAGGCGGATCTGGCCAGATCCGCCTTTTCTACGCGCCAGGCGGCATTCGTTATCGCGTGCCGTAGGGCTGCCTCGAGCGAGTTGGCGTCGCCGGGTTCCACGATCACCCCAGCACCGTTGGCGAGCACGGCCGGCACGCCGCCAACCCGCGTCGCCACCACACAGTTGCTGCGAGCCATGGCTTCGAGAATGAACATGGGCATCGCCTCGTCGCGAGAGGGCAACACGGCGATCGCCGAACGCTCGAGCAACTTCATCAGTGCCTCGTGGCTGAGCGCCCCTACGAATTCGCCTCGCACCAACGGTACGGCAGGCTGGTCAACGATGGGACCGGCAATCACCAGTTTCCACAGCGGATGCTCGGGCGCGAGCCGCTGCCACGCCGCCACGAGCACGTCGACACCCTTGCGGACACTGACCGCACCGCCGAACACCACGAGCGGTTCGATGTCGCGGCGCACGCCGTCAGCGACGGCGTTCGGCACAAGCACAACCCGCTCCCCCGGCACGAACTCAGCGGCCGTGTCGCGCGATTCGGCCGACAGGGTCAGCACCACGTCGGCCGCGCGCAGGACGCTCCCCACCAGACCGGGCCGTTTTTCGGCGAAGTCGGTAAAAGAACTGCCGTGCAGCTGAGCGACCGTGCCAAACCCGCGCGCGTGCGCGAGGGCGAGCAGCGCTCCTTCACGCGCGAAGGAACCACCCTGCGACAGGTGCGCGATCACGACGGTGCGCTCGGGCCGGGACAGACGCAACACTTTCCAGAAAGCGGACACCGCAAGCAAGGCCGCCCGCGCCCCGCCACTGCCGTCGCGCGAGGACACCAAACGCAGGTCGAAATCGGCAAAAGAATGTGCCAGATAGCCGTTGACGACCTGACTCATACCGCCGGCGACCTCACCGCTGCGCCCAATGTGCACCGCTGTCAGTCGTTCAGCCGGCGACGCCGGGACAATCGGGACGACTTGGACAATCGGGACAATCGGGACAAGGGGGACAACTTGGACAATCGGGACAACCTGGACAATCGGAACGAGAGGCGGGCTTGGTGTGGTCGATGGCGGCACGATGGTGATCGGTTGTGTCTCGATCGGCTCGGTATCACCCGCGTCGGCGAGGCTCACCGCGCGGTCTCGCTGGTCAGCACCCGATCCAGCAGACGGCGCACGTTGTGTAATTCCTCCTGCGCCTCGGCCAGGCCGGCCAGGATAGCCGTACGGCGGCCGAGTAGGTTCTGCAGCCGTTCAGTAATCTCGGCGGCGGTCAAACCCGCACTGACAATGCTCACGTCGTGCAGGCCGGCGGCGGCAAAATGCCGCGCAATCTTGTCTGACTTCGCGTCAACGAGGAGCGCGGCCGGAACCGCCCCCTCCGTGAGGGCGCCAACCAGCACGTGCAAACGATCGCTCACGGCAAGCGCGGCCCGCCGATAGACCGCACGCAGACGCTGTTCCTGCTCGTCATGGCCGGTGCCGTTCCAGCGCAGCGCCTCGCCTCCGAGATCGGCCGCGAGTTGACTGCACCTCGTATCATCGCGCAAGACCTGGGTGACGCACCAGATCTGCAGGCCGTGGTCGGCAGCGACTGCGCGCACAGCGGAAAGCCAGGCGGCGCTCGGGTAGTCGAGGTCGGAGCGCATCGAGACGACGAGAAGGTCGCGGCACGCTATATCGACCGAATCGACACCACTGCCGCGACTAGCAAAGGCAAGGTCGGGCATGACATTGCCCCGCCCGAGATACCCGGCCGTTGCTGCATCCCGCCACAACGACAGGTTCGACAGCGCGATCGAGGGTCCCATCAGCGCACGCGGCAGCGGCGCGAAGTTTCGGCTGCCCACACCGACCCGGGCGACGCGGCCGTGTCGGGCACGAACAAGTGCAAGCACCGGCAGCATGGCGAGGTGCTCTTTCATGCCCACCAGGGTCAGTTGAATCTCGCCGGGTTTGAATACGTACGACGCTTGGCCGTGGGCCGCGCTGCGAAGCGCCGCCGCGTACCAGCGTCGAAACGAGCGATATTGCACGTCGCCCGGCGTGAGGCCGAGCCCCCTGGCATACCCGTCGGGTGCCTTGCCGACATAGACGTGCAGCGGACCACTCCCCCGTAACCAGTCGAGCAGTTGGCGACGCAGCAAAATGTCGCCGATGTTGTCATATTGCCCGCGGGCGGGGACAAAAATTTGGCGCAGCATCCGCTCGGCCGGAGCCACCTGACTCATCGGTCGCTGGGCAGCGGGATGCGCACACCGGTGTCGATGGCACGACCGGCAGCGAAGCGGATGACGTCGGCCGTCAGGTCGGGCGAGTCAACGGCTCGAGCGACGCCCAGGTACTCAGCCAGCTCTGCGATCTGCATCTGGTGGTCATCAACGTGTTCGCCGCGGTGCTTGCGACGGGTCACGATCACGGGGAAAATACCCAGTTCGAGCAGCCCCATGAAGGTACCGACACCGGCGTGGGTGATTACGACGTCGGAGTTCACAGCAGCATCGACGAACTGCGCGGTCGGCATCATCTGGTGTACCCGGCCGGGAAGGTCGGTGCGGTCGGTGGTGAAACCGAGCTGCCAGACGGTGCGCTCATCGGCCAGGCCACTCCCGAGAACGGCGTCGACGAGGGAATCGAAACGGTACCCCTCGATGGTGCCGAGTGTGACGAACAGACTGGGCCGTTCCGGCGCGGGCCTGATCAACGAATGGTAGGTGGACAGCACGCTCGGGTGCGTCCGCCAGCGGCTGGTAGCCCAGGCTGGATGCTGGGTGCGCACGCTGACCAGGTGGCTGGCGGCGAGCATGCGCCCGCTGAGCGATGGCCCCTCGACACGGGAGACGCTCTCGATGTACAGGCTCGGCACGCCGCTGATTGCGGCCTGCGGCAGCGCCGCAACGGCGAGACCGGCGCCGGTACTCACTGCACCCTCGAAAGTTTCGTGCCTGAGTACCCGGCGCACGATGCTGGCCGCGCGCATCATGCCGAGGTAATCGCGGGGACGCACGTACGGCACGTGGATACGCCGTTGGCCGGCCAGCAGCGACCGGCTCTGCACGGAATCAAAGGTGACCCAAAGCGAGCTGGGCGAGGCACCGAGCCCCGGGGCCAGCCGCACCAGCTGGGCCAGGTGCCCGCCCGTGGAAGCGACGAGCAGGAGCTTTCGTTGCGGGGAGGGCGACGAATCGATCGGGTAAGACGAGTGCACGGACACTGAGTCTCCTTTCGGGTATAGCTCTCGCAGAACTGCTTCGAACGCGCGCCAAACGCAATGGAACTCTGGACCTACCAGGTGACGCGGGTGGGGCTGACTGCTGTCGCAGCCTCGCTGTCGGACGGGGTCGAACGACCCGAGTCGTTCGTGTCCGAGCCGGTGGCTGATGTGGGTCGGGGCGCCGGGCGGGAAGAGGCCATGAAGCCTCCGTCACGCACGAGCGCATCGGGACCACGGGTGGGAACCATGGCCAGCACGACGCCGACGGGCGTTGTGCCGACAGCTTCGAGGGCGTCGAAGGCAGCCAGCAGTTCGGGCTCCCGCACCCGGTTGGCGCCGACGACCAGAATGGTGCCGCCGGTCCAGCGACTGAGCACGGCTGCGTCCGTCACAGCAAGCACCGGCGGGGCGTCGAGGAGCACATAGTCGTAGCTGCTGCTCAGCACATCGAGTACCGTACCCATGGCTGTCGATCCGAGCAGTTCGCTCGGATTAGTGGGAATCTTGCCCGACGACAGCACTGTAAGCGGATGCTGCGCGCCCCACGATTGCAGAGATTCCTTGAGTTGCACGTCGCCGAGGAGCACGTCGGTCAGTCCGTGCTCGGCGTCGAGCCCGAGGTAGTCGGCCAGCCGGGGCGTGCGCAGGTCGGCGTCGATGACGGCGACCGTTGCGCCGCTCTCGGCCAGCACGATGGCGAGATTCACGAGCGTGGTGGTCTTTCCCTCGCCCGACACGGAGGAGGTCACGACGAGGCTGCGGCGGCCGGCGTCGGCATCGGCGAACTCGAGGTTGGTGCGCAGCACCCGAAATGCCTCGGCGCGGGCGGTGGACGCACCGTCTGGCGAGATGATCGGGTTGGCACGAGCTTCGAGCGGGATGCCTCCGAGTACGGGAACGACGGTCAGCCGCTCGATGTCGTCGCGGTTGTAGATGCGGCGGTCAAACAGGCCGAGGATGAACGCGGTGACCAGTCCGACCAGCAGCCCGATGAGCAGTCCGACGGCGAGGTTGAGGTAGAGCTGAGGCACCGCGGGATTGTCGGGGGCGACCGCCGGGTTGAGCACGCCGACTGTGACCGGGCTCGCACCGCCATCGGCGGGCTTTTCCAGCTGATTGATGACAACGTCGGTGAAACTCTTCGAGACGGCCTCCGCGAGCTGCTGCGCGGCACTTGCCGTGGAGGCGAGAGCTCTGAGTTCGATAACGGCCGAGCCGGGCTGGGCTGTGGCCGTGACCCGCTCGGCTAGGTTCACCGCGCTCTCATCGAGGCCGAGGCTCGCGATCACCGGGTCGAGCACGCGGGGGCTCGTGGCGACGTCGAGGTAGTACGGCAGCTTTTGCACGACGAAGTTATTGCCCTGTACGAGATCGCCGGGAGTTGACCCGTTTTGAATCTGCGCGGCGACGAATACACGGGTGGAAGCCTGGTACTGCACGGGAGTGAGCAGGGCGGCTGCTGCTCCACCGACCACGCCGAGCAGGATGAAAGCAACGATGAGAATCCATCGCTTTCGGAGTATTCGAACCAGTCGCTTCAGTTCCATGGGCGCTTCTTCCCGCGTGATTGATGCGTCGTGCTTCGGGTGCACGACGACAAGATCCTATGTTGGCATAAAAATCCTCACTTTTGGACCGCCGGTATTGAGGATTTAATCAGTTCGTCTTGTGGAGTTAACTAAATTATCGACCAGAAACTGACGAATGCTCGCTCGTGTGGCCTCGTTGAGGAGCTCCAACCCGTGTTTTTTGCCGGGTTTCACGTCGAGGGTGACGGATACGCCGACCGCTTTCAGCGCTGACGCCATGGCCTTCCCCTGTTCAAGGGGAACCAGTTCCTTTTGTGAAATAGCGATATAAAACGGCGGGTCGGTCTTGTCGACGGCGTACAACGGCGACGCCGCGCTGGCATTGGCACAGTCAGCGAAATCAGAGCAGCCGAGGTATTGCAAAATGGAAGCGATCGCCGGTGTCGAAGGGTCGCCAAGCAGCAGCCCCTGCTCGGTGAGATCAACCGCCGGCGACATCGCCACGACCGCCGCAACCCGATCATCGCCGGCCAAGCTGCCGGAGCCATTGGTGCCGATCGAGGAAGCGATGATCGCACCGGCAGAGCTTCCAAACAGTCCGATGCGTTCGGGGTCGATGCCGAAGTGCGCGATCTGGGCTGGTTCCCGCAGCCAGGTGAGCGCTTCGGTGACATCGTTCACCTGTGCCGGGTAGGCAAATTTGGGCGCCAGGCGGTAGTCCACCGAAAAGGCGGCGATGCCACCGTCGGCCAGCTCCGAGCAGAGCGCTTTCATGCCGCCGAAGTCTTTGGTACCACTGTCGAAGCCTCCGCCGTGAATGAGGATCATAGCCGCCCTGGGTGCTGTCTTACTCTTGGGCAGGCAGGCGTTCAGCAGCAGCTTCTGACCCAGAGCGGTGCCGTACTGCAGGTCGTTCTGCACCACGACCGAGTCGCTATGCGCGCGCGCATCCGGCCTGGTGGGGGCGGCGGCGCATCCGCTCAGCACAAGACCGACAACGAGCAGCCCAACGCATGCCGCGAACGGACGGGATTTTTTCACAGCAGGTCACGGTTTAAAGGGGCCCGACGAGAAACTGACGTGGTCTGGCGTTTGCGGAACGGACTAACCCAGAGGAACGAGAACCGGCGCAGGAGCTTGGCGAGGTAGAGCGAGGCGGCGAGCACGATGGCGGCGAGCAGGAACGGCAGGGCATTCCCGGCGCGTTCGAGCCAGGAGGCTTCTGCAAACGGTGCCAGAAGTGCGAGAGCGCCGGCCACGAGAAACAGGTGCACTAGATAGATTTGAAAGCTGTATTGGCCGAGCGTGCTCATAAATTTCAACCATCGCACTCGAACCAGCAGTGTGGCAAGGGTGACGCCCATCGCGACGGCCACCACGCTTTCGAGCAAAATCAGCCCCGGAACACGGGAGAGATGCAACGGCACGATCAGTACGGCGAGGCCGAGATAGGCAGCGACAAGCACAGCCGCGTGCCAGACGCGCACGCGGGCAGCCAGGCGATAAATGACGTGGGGAAAGTAGACGGCGGTGATGAAGAAAATAAAATTAGCGGCGACACGGTCCCAGCCGACGTTGTCGAGGTCGAGCACTCCCGGCGTTGTCGCCAGCGCTGCGACGACGCCCGCGAGAAGGAGCTGCACCCTGATCGGTAGCTTCCGCAGAAGCCAGGCGAGCAGGGTGAAAATGGCCAGCGCCCAGATGAACCAGTAGCTGCTGGTGGGCCAAACCGGCAGCAGGACGATGTTGAGCAGGTCGGTCGGGGACCGCTCGGTGCCGCGCAGATGCGGCACGACGAGGTAGAACGCGACCCGGATGACAGACCAGAGCAGGTACAAATACACGAGCACGAGCAAGCGCCGACGCCAGAGGTCTTTCAGGTTCCACGTGAGCATACGCCGCGCGGTGAGTCCAGCGATGAAGAAGAACACCGGCATGGGAAAGAAGCCCAGCACGAGCCGCAACCGTGGGGTGCTGCCGGCCAGGCCGAGGTCGTTGAGGAACAACGACGAGTGGTAGAGCACGACGAGAATAATCGCCGCGCCCTTGGCGAAGTTGATCCACTCGCGGTTCTCGGTCTGTATCTCTTTCACAAGCGAAATGTACACGAGAAAAACTCAGGATGATATCGCCGCTGGTTTTTTAGGGGCGCCAGCGCGCCTCTACCGACGTTGACGGTGGACTGCTTATCGGCGGATGTTCCAGTGCTGCTGATGAAAGAGTGAAAAATCGGCTTAGCCGCGCATAACTCCTGCAATTTCACGGTGGCCACGACAAACACCCCGGAATTATGCGGCTGTTACTGCTCTCGTCCCAAATTGCAGGAGTTATGCGCAGGGGCAGGGGCAGGGGCCCAGCGGTCAGACGGCGACGTAGCGGGGAATCAGGTCCGTGAGCAGGGCCGCGGTATCGGGCCAGCCCTCGACGGCGATGCATTCGACGCCGAGAACCTTGACCGGGTAGTCATTGCCGTTCTCGTCGAGGCGGTCGCCGACGAACAGCATGTCCTCGAGGTCGACACCGGTCAGGGTGGCCAGTCGTTTCATTCCGTAGGCCTTGTCGATGCCCTGCCGGGTGATGTCGACGGAGGTCGACCCGCCCGAGCGCACCTCGAGGTCAGGCAACAGGGCCTGCACGGCGCTCCGAAGCACATTCTTCTTCTCACCGGCCGGGTCCCAGGCGATTTTGGAGGCGATCGGTGCCGCCTGGCCGAGCGCGGAGAAAGTGATCTGTGAGCCGCGATCTTCGAGAATGGGGCCCCAGGTGTCGCTTTCCCAGAAGCCGAGGTCGCGAGCGGTCTGCTCAACGGCTTCGAGTGCGCGAGTTTTCTGGTCCTCACTGAGGTTCTCTGCGTACACCTGGCTCCAGCCCTGCGAATCACTGCGGTAGTACTGGGTGCCGCAGGTCGGCATGAGGTGCAGCCGGGCGAGTTTCTCCGGACTGATCTCAGGCAGATTGTCGATGATCTGCGCCTGAAATTGCCCGAACTGGCCGCCGGAGATGACGCAGACCTCGGTGACGCCGAGCAGCTTGACGAGCAGGTCGATCATGATCGGGTCGAGCGCGGACTTGGACGGCGCGAGCGTATCGTCGAGGTCGAAGGCCACCAGGCGGGGAAGAATAGGCATCAAACCACTCTATCGGCGCGGGCAGCCGCAACTTTGTGCTTGGCGTATGGATGGCGAATTCGGTGTGGTCGCGTCGGCGGATGCGCGCTCGTCGCGATAGCGGCTGCGGTGCTGGCCCGAAGGGCGACACGAATTGTTAGTCTGAAACGGTGCGAACTGACTTTGACCCCGGGAATCTGCCGCGTCTTGATTTCTACCGCCTGTTGAACTCGCTCGTCGTGCCGCGGCCAATCGCATGGGTGTCGAGCCGGTCGGCGGCAGGTGTCGACAACCTCGCGCCACATTCATTCTTCACCGTGGCATCCGTTACGCCGGCCATCGTTCAGTTCACCTCGGTGGGCGTCAAGGACACCGTGCGCAATATTTTGGCGACCGGAGATTTCGTGGTGAATTTCACGCCGGAGTCGCTGTTCGAAGAGGTCAACGCGACCGGCACTGACTTTGGGCCGGCGGAGAGCGAATTCGACCGCGCCGGGCTCACCCGGGAGCCGAGTGTGACCGTGGCCTCCATGCGGGTGGCCGAGTCCCCGGCGGCGATCGAGTGCCGCCTGCATTCCACGCTGGAGCTGGGCGATTGCACGCTCGTGTTTGGCGAGGTCACGCACATCGCGGTGTCGTCGACGGTGCTGGACGGAGAGCATCCGCTCATTGAGAAGCTGCGCCCGTTGTCCCGCCTCGGCCTCGACGAGTGGGGAACCATCGGCGAGGTCAAGGCGATCCGGCGGATCCGCGCGAGTGATTGGCCGCGCGAATTTCGGCCGAAAGAGCGCTGATCATTCCGCCCGAGCGGATGATCGCGCCCGGCAACTGGCCGCTGCGCCGGTTATTGGAGCCGATACCCCAACCGGGCGTGGCCACGGCCAGCGCCGCGGCAAGCGGATGCGCCGTTCCCGCCTGCTAGGCGGCCGGCGGAAACAGTGCCTCGGCGAGCAGCGGACCGAGCTGGGCGCTCGCCTCACGCACGAAGTGCTGGCCGTCGAAGAACACCGGCGTGTCGGCGATGAAGGCCGGGCAGCTGTCGCCGATGCAGAGCCACGGTACAACGTTCACGTACTGGGCGAAGTCACCGAATTGCTCGATCGCGCCCTGCTCGCTGGCCACGACCTTCTGGTACAGCCTCGACGGGCTGTAGGCACAGTCGGCGGGGGCGCTCGTGAGGGTCTTGCATTCGGCGAACGGGGTGCTGGCCGGCGGCGGTGAGAGCACAGCGACACGGTCGGTCGACCCCTGCAACGCCGTGAGCGTGTCGGCGGTCGCGGTCTGCCACTCGGCGAGAGCTTCAGCGCCTTCGTTGCCGCTGGCGAGGCGCACGATGGATCCAGCCAGGCTCGACATGATGACGAGGTCGGGTGAGAGTCGAGCGACCTCGGCGTAGACCCAGGCGTGATGGTCGTCGCAGGTGGCGGCCGAGGCGTCGGAGGCGTTCTTGGGCGCCACCGAAATGTTCACACCCGGGCAGGAGAACATGGTCAGAGATCGCACGTTGTAGCCGAGCGGTTCGAGGGCGGAGCGAATGGCGGGCATGTAGCTGATCGCCATGGAATCGCCGAGCAGCACCGCAGTTTTGGCCGCCGCCGGGTCGCCGTAAATACAGTCGGCGGCGTTCTTCTCGCTGACCGAGAGACAGTTGTCGTCGACCCATTCCGGGGCGCCGGAGTTGTCGCCGAGCGCGTCGAACGCCGGGGTGGTCTCGGGCCAGGCCGTTGCGGCAAGGGCCGCGGCGATGGTGGCCTGCCGGGTGGCCAGTAGGGTGGCTGGTTCGGTGGCCGTCTCCACTCCCAGGTCAGCTCCCGCGCCGACCGGGGCTGGGTTCACGGACGGGCTGGACGGCGTCCCTCCCCGCAGAGCAATGAACGAAACCGAGACGAGAACGAGAGCAACAACCACGAGGGCACCGATCCAGGCCTGGACCGGGGTGATCCCGGTGCGATTCTGGGGGATCGGACGGCGCATCTGTTCTCGCTTTCGGGTGACGGAGTTTTCGAGCCAGAGTGAGTGACGTATGGGGTTTTCAACGTAGTGAAAGGTGAACACCGAGAGGGCGACCATGAGCAGGGCGGCGAGCGGCAGGTAGAGCGGGGAATCGGTGGCCAGCACGGTGGCAAGCAAAATCACGACCGGAAAGTGCCACAGATAGAGGGAGTAGGAGATCTTGCCGACGTAGCGACTAACGGGGTTGGTCAGGGGGAACAACAGCTGTTGCTCGGGCTGCCCGATGCCTGCGGCGATCACAAGGGCAGCTCCCGCAACAGGCAGCAGGCCCCAGGGCGCCGGAAACGGTGAATCGCGGCTGATCAGCACGAGGCTGGCGACGATGAGGGCGAGGCCGAGCCAGGCGATCGCAGGGCGCACCCGAAGAGGTAGCTTCGCTAAGCCGGGCGCGGCGGCGGCCACGAATGCGCCGATTCCGAGCTCCCAGGCGCGGGCTCCGGTCGAGAAGTAGGCGATGGCCGGGCTAGTCGAGGTTTCGAAAAAACTCCAGGCCAGAAAGGCGAGGGTGATGACGCCGGTGGTCGCAGCGACGAGCGTGATGAGGGCCCGGGCGCTCAGCGTTCGACGGCCAGCGAGGGCGAAGATGACGATGAGCAGGAACGGCCAGACGAAGTAGAACTGTTCTTCTACCGCGAGCGACCAATAGTGCTGCAGGGGGGAGACGGCGTTGGTGGCCTGCAAGTAGTCGGTGCCGACTGCGGCGAAGTGCCAATTGGCCACAAACAGTGCCGAGTAGATTCCATCCCACAGGGTGCCGAGAGCCCGGGCGCTCGGAAGCAGCAGGAATCCGACCGCCACGGTGACGACCAGTACGAGCACTGAGACAGGCAGGATGCGCCGGATGCGCCGGCGATAGAAATCGACCAGGGAGATGCGGCCGGTGCGTGCATGTTCCTTGAGCAGAAGGCTGGTGATCAGAAAGCCGGAGATCACGAAAAAGATGTCGACACCGACGAATCCGCCGGATGGCCAGCCGAGCAGGTGGTCGAAAATGACCACGACCACGGCGACCGCGCGCAGGCCTTCGATGTCGCCGCGGAAGGTGCGGGTGGCGGATTTGCCGCCAGAGGGGCGGTCGGGTGCGCGCTCGCGCCGCCCCATGGTGGACTGAACGGACATGTATAGCCTCCGACTCGGGTTTCGGAACTGGTACGTGTTCGGCCCGGCCTTCGGGCACGCTCTGAGATTATGACGTAATCTCAGCTACCGAGGCAAACCCGCCGCCGTAGTTTTACTCAACCGCTAAGCACTCCCGCGCTCCCCTAGGCTCTCAGCAACAGCCGGTGTTCACTGCTTAGGGTTGAAGACCGATGACATCCTGGAGGACTCCTATGAAGTGCCCAACCGATTCCGCCACCCTCGTGATGAGCGAACGTAGCGGTGTAGAAATTGACTACTGCCCCGAATGCCGCGGAGTCTGGCTCGACCGCGGTGAGCTCGACAAGATTATTGATCGTGCTGAAAAAGAATTCGCAGCGATGGCACCAGCGCCGGCTGCCAACGCGGCACCGGTGATTGTCGCTGTTCCCCCGCAACAGCAGTATCCGGATGCTCGCACGCGGGCTCCACAGTATGGCGAGCGCGACAACGACCGTGACCGCGGGTATGACCGGGATCGTGACCGCGACCATCGGGATGGTTATCGCCCGAAGAAGAAGGAAAGCTGGCTCGGAGACCTTTTCGGCTAAACCATAAAGACTCGGAGTTAGTCATGGCATGGAGTGATGTTCGATCCAGTGCTCAACCATATGCACACGGCTCGGCGACCGTGGTTGGCGCGGCATGACCTCAGCATTTGCGTTCACGCTTGCCGGGGCATCCGCTCTCATTTTTCTGGCGCGGCTAGTGGCGCCCCAGCTCCCGCTGGCCAGGCTCGCGGTCAGACTGTCGGTAGTCGACACCGTTCTGCTCGTGTGCGGCGTTGTCGGTCTGGCTTTCCATTGTGCCGCCATGTTTTATCGGACCATTTTCGACGGGATGCCCCTTGGGCCCCTGGTGGATATGGTCAACGCCATGAATGTTGCGAGCATCATGCTGTACGTCGTTCCGGCGGCGCTGGTTCTGATAGGCATGCGTAGGCAGAATTGGGTGTCGCTGGCGGTTCTGGCCCTGGCCTTGCTCTTCGTCGGAGTCACCATGTACGCGGGGAGCCCGCTCAACGTGCATCTTGGCGCTATCTTTGCCGCTGTCGTGGCTCTCGTGAGCCAGATTGCGCTCTTCGCCATACCGCCGTGGCGACGGGCCGCAAAACCGTAGCGGGCGCGAGTACCCGGGCTCCCGGCAGCGGCCGTAAATAAGGGCGGCATCCGATTGAGGGCCGCGAGGAGCATTCCCCGAAATCCATTGGGACGAGCCTGGGCGGGGCGCCCCACGGTCCGGGCGCAGAACCGCGATCGGCACCGTGGAGTGCCTGGGCCCACGTGCATAACGTGAGCCCAGAACGCATCACATCGAGGACGGAACTTCAGGCTACGGGCGACCGAGGCCGTGGTAGGTCCAGCCGGCAGCGCGCCAGGCCGCAGGGTCGAGGGCGTTGCGGCCGTCGATCACCGTCTTCGTTTTCACGAGCGAACCGGCCCACACCGGGTCAAGATGCCTAAACTCGGGCCACTCGGTGACGAGCACGACGGCGTCGGCTCCTTGCAGGGTGTCTTCGAGAGACTCGGAATACTGCAACTGCGGATGCCGCGCCCTCGAATTATCGATGGCCTGCGGGTCGGTCGCCACGACGTCGGCCCCGAGGCCGCGCAACTGCACGGCCACGTCGAGCGCCGGTGAGTCTCGCACGTCGTCGGAGTGTGGCTTGAAGCTCAGGCCGAGCACCGCAACTTTGGCGTTGTAGACGGAGTCGCCGAGCGCCCCAACGGTGAGATCGACCACACGTTGACGGCGACGCAGGTTGATTTTGTCGATCTCCTTGAGGAAGGCCACGGACTCACCGCGTCCTAACTCTTCGGCGCGCGCGGTGAAGGCACGAATATCTTTCGGCAGGCAGCCGCCGCCGAAACCGACGCCGGCGCCCAAAAAGCGACGACCGATGCGTCCGTCGTAGCCGATGGCATCCGCCAGCTGCGTCACATCGGCGCCGGTGACCTCGGCGATCTCGGCCATGGCATTGATGAAGCTGATCTTGGTCGCGAGAAACGCGTTTGCGGCAACCTTGACGAGCTCGGCGGTGGCGTAGTCGGTTATGACGAGGGGGGTATCGGCGGCGAGCGCCGTGGCGTAGATCTCGTTGAGTAGCTCCGTGGCGTGCTCGCCCAGTGAACCGGGGGCGACCCCGTAGACCAGCCGGTCAGGGCTGATGGTATCCTGCACGGCGAATCCCTCGCGCAGAAACTCGGGGTTCCACGCCAGCGACGCGCCGCTACCGGCTTCGATGAGCTCGGCGAGGCGCGCGGCGGTTCCTACCGGCACCGTGCTCTTGCCCACGACGAGATCGCCGTCGGACAGGTGCGGAAGGAGCGATTCGATCGAGGCATCCACGTAGCGCAGGTCGGCACTGTAACCACCGGGTTTCTGTGGAGTACCCACGGCAATGAAGTGCACCTGCGAGCCAGCGGCATCCGCTATGTCGGTACTGAAACGCAGCCGGCCACTGTTCATAGCCGACGTGAGAACCTCGGGAAGTCCGGGTTCGAAGAAGGGGGGCTTGCCGATGGCAAGTTGGGCGATCTTCGCGGCGTCGACGTCGATTCCGACGACATCGTGCCCCAGTTCGGCCATGGCCGACGCGTGCACGGCGCCTAGGTAGCCACATCCAATGACAGAAATTCTCATGTATTCCTCTCGGTCATCCCAGAGCCTACTGGGCGCGGCCCGTCGGCCCAATTCGAGGGAGTCAACAAACGGATGCCGCACCCTTTCCTGCCACTCCCCCACCAGCGGATGCGGCGATCACCGCTAAGACGTGCGTGCCAGCAGGTAGGCGTTCAGGGCATCCGTGAACGCCTGATCGGCCGGAAACGGGTCGCCGTCGAGGGCGACAACGGATACGGCCAGGCGCACGCTGGAGACGAGCCAGGCGGCATCCGCTTGGCGAAGTTCCTCGACGGTGACATCGCGATACTGTACCGCCACACCCTGCGCGCGCAGGTAGTCGAACATGCTCTGCTGCGTGGTGCCGTGCAGAATGGCGCCGCTCGGCGCGGGCGTGACGTACTCGCCGCCCAAGCGCAGCACGACGCTCGAGGTGGGGCCCTCCATGACGAAGCCGTCGGTGGTGAGAAAGATGGTGTCGTCGGCGCCGCGACGGCGCGCTTCGCGAATAGCCGCCATATTCACCGCATAGCTGAGCGTTTTCGCGCCCATCAGCAGCCAGGGGGCGCGCTCGGCGACGCCACGCGGATAGCCGCGGTCGAGGGTGATTACACGCACGCCGTTCGCCCGCACGATACTGAAGTCCGCCGCGGCGACCGCGTGCAGCCAGGCTGTCGGTGCCGGACCGTGCTCGACGCCGCGGCTGAGCACGAACCTGAGCGCGATTTCACCCCGCTGCGGAACGCGCGAGACCGCGTATGCGATCGCAGCGCGCCACTGCTGCACATTCGGCATCGGCAGCTCGCAGATGCGGGCGGAGTTACGCAACCGGGTGATGTGCGGCTCAACCTCTTGCGGGTGGCCGTTGACGACGGCGAGGGTTTCGAAGATTCCGTCGCCGCGCTGGGTGCTGAGCTCCCCCACGCGCAGCGCCGGGGCGGACGAGTCCATTTCGTGGAACGTGAGGTCGAATTCCTGCTGTAGGGAGTCAGCGGGCACGGGGTCGATCAAAAGAGTGAAGGGCAGTCTCATGTCCCGAGCCTACTTCGCCAAGCAGCCCGAGCACGCTCGGCATTCCGCACTCTGGTGAGCGGATGCCGAGCCAGCTAGCTCTGGAGGGCGACGATCGGGTCGCCGGTGGGCTGGTCCGAGCCACCGGTGGGTTCGACGGTGACGCCCACCTGATCGCCAGTGTGCATCGTGCCATCGAGCACGCGCCAGACAGTACCGTCGCCGCTGGAATCGAAGGTTCCCGCGGAGGTCGCACCGCCATTGTTCATGTACCACAGCTGGTAGTCCTGGTCACCGGGCAGCGCGGGCAGGTTGTCGACCAACAGCGCGGAGATTCCGAGCGTGTTGGACCAGACCAGAGTGACTTCCTGACCGTCAACGGTGGTGGTCGCAGCGCGCTGAGAGTCATTGGCCGCGTTGATCTGCGCGAGACTGGCCGCCTGCTGCGACTCGAATTGGTTGCTGTTGAGCGCCTGCCCGAGGGATATACCGCCCACGAATAGGGCGACCGCAGCTGCGATGGCCAGAACGAACTGCGCCGGACGCTTGAACCAGCGAGTCTGGGCCCGCTCGGTCGCCGTCGATGGGCGCGGCGTGCTGGAAGCGTCGCCAAAATGGATGTCAGGGCTCGGTCGCGGTGCGCCGGTGGTCGCAGCACCAGTTGAGGCAGCACCTTCGGTCCCCGGGGTCGCCGTCGCGGCCGGCGGACCGGCTGGAGTTGCTCCCGGATCGGAGGCGGCAGCGTCCATTGCGGCGGGACTAGTGGCTCGCGATGCCGGCAGCGGTGGTAGCTGCGGCGTTGACGAGAGCATCGCCATGAGGTTGGCCTTGACGGCGGCCGAGGGCTGCACGGGCGCCACGGCGAGGCCAAGGGCCACAGCGATGTCCTTCAACTCAGCAGCCTCGATGCGCGCCTCCTCGGATTCGGCGAGATGCGCTTCGAAAATAGCCATGTCGTCGGCGTTGAGGGCGTCCAAGGCGTAAGCGCCGGCAAGATCGGCGGGGTGCTGCTCATTACGGCGGCTCATGATGCCACGCCCAACTCGTCGCGCAGGCGGATCAGCCCGTCGCGAAGCCGTGTTTTCACGGTGCCCAAGGGAATCTGGAGCTTATCGGCAACCTCGCTGTGACTCAGCCCGCCGTAGTACGCGAGGCTGACAGCCTGACGCTGCAGCTGTGTCAATCGGGTCATCGCCTTCTCCACCCTTTCATGTTCGATTCGTACTTCAACGGTTTCGGCTACGTGATCGTAGGCAACGGCCAGGTCACGGATTCCAATTTTGGTATCGCGGTCACGTCCGGCCTGTGACGAGCGGATTCGATCAACCGCTCGGCGGTGTGCCATGGTGAGAATCCAGGTGCTCGCACCACCACGCGTTGATTCATACCGTGCGGCCGACTGCCAGATCTCCAGAAAAATCTCCTGGGTCACTTCTTCCGACTGCGCGTGGTCGACCAGCAGACGCTTGACCAGGCCAAGCACCCGCGGGGCAATCTGGTCATATAGTTCTCCGAAGGCCGATTGATCGCCAAGGGCTACTTGAACAAGCAGCTCCTCCTTGCTGGCAGGGGCTGGCGGCGCGAGGTCTCCGGCGGAATCAACAGTCATAAGACCTAGCATGTCAGGTCTCATCCCGTTCCATGACTAGGGTTCGGTACGAAGTTGATAACGGATTGGTCGATCTGACAAGTACTCAGCGAAACAGAATGCTCGCACCTGGGCCCGCGCGTCGTCCACAGGGCAGGGAAGATTAAGAAGGTCGGGCCGCAGAGCACCTCTCGGCGCGAGGCCGCTCGAAGCGGCGAATAATGGAACCCGGGATTACTGCGGCCCGACCAGATTCCAGTGTATTCGAACGAAGCGGTCGGCGTCGAATGTTCGCCGCGGGCGCACACGGAAAATGCCATCGCCGTGGCAACGCCCGCCCGGCCCACCTGATGAAGCCCGGCCGTGGACTACTCGAGGGAATCCCGGCGCCAGAGGCGCGCACAGGCCGCGAACTCGGCGGCGGTCTTGGAGAAGCGCAGCGCGCGGGTGGTCAGCTCCGAGGAGCGGTGCGGCTCGGTCAGCTCGAGATCGTCGGCGATGCTCGTGGCCCCGACCGCCGTGACCCGGCAATACGCGGCCCCGCGATCCAGCGCCACCGCGAAGTCTCCGGTGAATAGTCCGCGCAGAATCTCGTCCGCGAGAGTCATGATCTCGGCGGGACCGGTGGGCAGGGCAGCGCCCGCGACCAGCGGATCGATCGTGGCGACAGCATCCGTTCCTCGTTGATAGAGGTAGGCACAGCCTTCGGGGTCCTGCCGAATCAGCATGCGGATGAGGTAGATACGCCAGAGCGCGCCCGGCAGGCTGCGTGGAGCGGCCCGCGACCACAGCTCGGCGACCGCGTCGATGCCGTTTTCATCGGTGTAGGCGACGAGGCGCTCGACCGTCTCAGGGTCGGGGTCGCTGCGCACGCGATTGAGCAGGGCCTGCGCGGTCTCGTGGGCGACCCGGCTGATAGCGGCGGGATCGTCACCACCCTGGAAGGCCTCGAATTTGTTTGCGGAGAACAAGGTGGGCTTGTGGAAGTTGTCGGCCAAGGCGGTTCTCCTCGTTTCAGTGCGTAATCGGGTGGTGTTTTTGTCGCCCTTGACGCTACCGAGAAAAGCTGAGTGTGAATCCACGGTAGATTAGAGCCTACGGGCCTCTAGCTCAGTTGGTAGAGCAAAGGACTTTTAATCCTTGGGTCGTCGGTTCGAGCCCGACGGGGCCCACATTAACCGCGCAGGTTGCGCAGAAGATGCGCACTGAATCCCTCAGATTCTGTGCGCATCTTCGTCAGCCACCACGAGTACGCCTGATCCGGCGAACGAATGTCGTGAGCCCGGCTCTACAGCACGTACCGGTGGCGAATGTGGTGGCGATCACTGCTCGCCTGCCAAAACTCCACCTCCGTGGGATGCAGGGCAAAAAGCTGCCAATCGGGGTTGTCACGGCCGTCGGCGCCGGGACGCTCATCCCAGTCGCGAGCGGATGCCTCGGCCGAAAGCAGGGTGACCGAGCCACTGACACGCACCTGGCGACCAAATTTCGCCCAGTAGAAATTCATGGCGGCTTGCGGGTTTGCGGTAAGTTCCCGGCCTTTGCGGGAACCTACCGTGCTGGCAAAGTGCCAGGCTCCCTCGTCGATGTTCTTCAGAATCATCATGCGCGAGGATACCTGACCGTTTGTGGTGGTCGTCGCGAGACTGAAAGCGTGCGGCTGCGATACCCCATCCGCGAGCGCCGCTTCGAGCCACTCGAGGAACAGGTCAACGGAATCGGCCGGTGCAGTGGCTGGATCGAATTTCGGGAGATCGTTCGGAAAATCCGGGAGGGCCCGGAGGCGTTGACTGAAGGATTCGCTCACGCCGCGAGCTTACCCGCAGCTGCGAAAAATGACTGGTAGAGCACTGCGAGTGATCTACCTGGCTGGCACCGCCTCGAGCACCACCACCAATTACGCCGGAGGGTATGCCGGACCCCCGCTCGGCGGTATCCGCAACTCGCGCTGCACCAGCAGCGCAAGTTCGCGCAACAGCACCTGGTCAACCTCGGCGAGCGAACGCGGCGCCGGATCGAAGACGCACAGCGATCCGATGCGCTCCCCCGACGGCGATTCGATCGGAAATCCGGCATAGAAGCGAATGAGCGAATCACCGAGCACGAGCGGGTTCTGGCTGAACCTCTGGTCCTTTTGAGCGTCTTCCACCACGAAGGGTCCGTCTCCGGCAATCGTGTAGGCACAGAGCGAGTCGGCGCGCGGAATCTCCGGTGCTGCCACTCCGACCCTCGCCTTGTGCCACTGCCGATCGTGGTCGATGACGCTGATCACCGCCGACTCGGTTTCAAACAATCGCTGTGCCAGAGCGACGAGTTCATCGAACCGTGCCTCCGGCGGGGTGTCGACAATACCAAGGCTATCGACGGCCGCCTGCCGGGTGCGTTCCGCACTGGCAGCATCCGCTAGCCGTTGACCGATGTGTTCCTCATTGATGCCGAGGCGTGCCGCGTCGAGGGTGTCGGCCATGGCACCGGCCAGCAGCAGGGCCCAGTCCCGGTAGTCGGCTGGGCTGCGATGGCGGTCGGGCGTGAGCGTGGCGGCGGGTGAAAAGGGCAGAAAGGTGGTGCGCGGTGCCCCAGCAGCCAGCTGCGCGCTGACCCGGTTGAGGTCCGCTGCGGAATGATCGGCGATGAATCCGAGCGGGAGGTTGAAGATCTCGATGCTCCGAATCGGCGCGATCCCAAGAATGTAGAAGTGGGTACTCTGCGAGGTCTCTCGTTGGAGCACCGTGAGCAGTTTTCCGAGTCGGGTGCGCCATTCGCGACGACTCACCAGTGTCAAAGCCTCATTGACGCCAATTGTCAGCACGACGGCGTCGAAGCGGCTGAGCCTTTGCACGTTCAGCGCGGGGAGCGCGTTCGCCGCTGTCATGGTGCGACTGGCCACGAGGTCGATGTCTACTCCGCGGCCGGTGAGCGCCGACAGCTCCCGGGCAAGCGATCCGGGCAGCGCGAGTTGGTGACTGAGCACACCCCAACCGACGGCCGGTCCGCAGCCTAGAATGAGCACCCGATCGCTGTCGATTCCGGGAGCATGCGCCTGCGGGACATCGCTGGGCCGGGGCAGGTGGCGATCTTGACGCTCGGCGACTGCCGCCCACACGCGCATCAGCGGCCGGACGGCCCACCTGGTCAGGTCGTGCATTTGGCGCCTTTCGGGAATAGCAGAAAGACTTATTCTGCCCCGAATGGGGGGGTAAGCCCAAATACCCCGAGGGTAATTTTCAGCTACTTCTCGGGCTACCAGCTCAAAACAGCGCGGCCACCGCGTGCGCGAACGTGAAAATGGCCAGGCCGGCGAGAGCGCCGACCACGGTTCCATTGATGCGAATGAACTGCAGATCGCGGCCCACCTGCAGTTCGATCTTCTCGGCCGTTTCTCGGGCGGGCCAGCGCTCCACGGTTTCCGTGATCACCCCGGCGATCTCGTGGCGATAGGCGGAGATGACATGACTGGCGGTGTCGGCAAGCCAGCGGTCGATACGGGAGCCGAGCGCGGCATCCGCTGTGAGGCGGTTACCGATATCCTGCAGAGTCGAGCGGATGCCCACCAGCAGCGCGCTCGTCGGGTCGTCGAGGGCCTGTGTGAGGGAGGCTTTGATGGCCTGCCAGGTGTCGCCGGCAAATTCGCGCAGCTTGGCATTGTCGAGAACCTCGGCCTTGAGGTTTTCGACGCGGTTGATCATGGCCGGCTCATATTGCAGGTCATGCATGACCTCGCCCAGGTAGTCGTCCAGCGCCTTGCGCACCGGATGCTGCCGGTCTTGGCGGGCGGACGCCACAAAAGCCAATACTTCACGGTAGGCCTTGTCGTCGACGAGCTTGTCGACGAATCCGGGCAGCCAGGTGGGCAATCGCTGCGACACGACGCGACCGAACGCTTCGGGGTGGTCGCGCAGCCAGCCGTCTGCGCGGTCGAGCAGCAGATCGACGGCCGCGTGCTGCTGCCCGCTCGTGACCAGCCGTTCCCCCACCCGGCCGAGGCTCGGGCCCCACTCTGGTTGGATCAGGTGTTCGCGCGCGACGGATTCGATGAGGTTCTTGATGGCGTTGTCGCCGAGCAGGTTGAGCACGCCCTGGCCGGCGATCGCGAGCTCGTCGGTGAGCCTTGCAGCATTCATGTCGTCGCTGAGCCAGGCGCCGATGCGATGGGCTGGTCCTACCGATTCGAGTTTGCCGCGGACGACGGCCTCGGAGAGAAAGTTGGTCTCGACGAACTCGCCGAGACTCGCGCCGATCTCGTCCTTGCGGTTGGCGATGATGTTGGTATGCGGAATACGCAGGCCCATCGGGTAGCGAAACAGGGCGGTCACGGCAAACCAGTCGGCGATGGCGCCGACCATGCCGCCCTCGGCGGCGGCGCGCACGTATTCGAGCCAGGGGTAGCGCTCTTGCAGGGCGAACGAGACGGTGAAGATGATGGCCATGAGGGCGAGCAGGCCGGCCGCGAGGCGCTTCATGCGGGTGAGCGCGGTGCGGCGGGCGGTGTCGTTCGGGGATTCGGCGGGGGGTGCCGTATATATGCTCTGCGCCATGACGTAAGCCTGCCCGATTGCGCGGCAGAGTGGTGCTCATTCATGCGTGTTCCGCCCGGACGCGTGCGAATGCGAGACGTGGGGGCACGCTGTGCACTGGCACCATGCCCACGGCGACGAGCACTGCAGTGGCAACGGTGCTCATCGGTAGCGAAACTGAGGACGGTATACCCTAAGGGGGTATACTTCGAGAGTATCTGCAGATTTAAAAATCGAGGAGCGTTATGACACAGCCCAACTCGAACCACGACACGCACGGCAGTGCGGCTCACCTGAAGCCGGATCACGCGGCCATCAACCACGACGCCATGGACCACAGCGCCATCAACCACGGCGCGATGGACCACAGCGCCATGGACCACAGCGGGCACGGCGATCACGTCGGGCAGTTTCGGCGCCTGTTCTGGACCATGCTCGTCATCGCGGTGCCCGTGGTGGCATTCAGCCACATGTTCGGGACACTCGTCGGGTACGCCCTTCCGGACATAGCCGGCGTGACCTGGATCTCCCCCGTTCTCGGAACCGTCATGTACGTATGGGGTGGACGACCGTTCCTGAGCGGAGCGGTGTCTGAGCTGAAGGCCCGCAAGCCCGGAATGATGCTGCTGATCGCCTTGGCGATCACGGTCGCGTTTCTCGCCTCCTGGGGCGCGAGCCTCGGCCTCATCGACGCTGAGCTCGATTTCTGGTGGGAACTCGCGCTGCTGATCGTGATCATGCTGCTCGGCCACTGGATCGAAATGCGCTCGCTGGCGCAGACATCCACCGCACTGGAATCGCTCGCTGCGCTGCTGCCCGATGAGGCCGAGCGAGTCGAGGGTGATGGCCTCGTTAGCGAGCACAGTGTGATGGTCTCACCGAGCGACCTGGTGCTGGGCGACCTCGTCGTGGTGCGGCCGGGCGGGCGCGTGCCCGCCGACGGGCAAGTCACCGAGGGCACGGCCGATGTCGACGAATCCATGATCACCGGCGAATCGCGGCCGGTACAGCGGTCGCCCGGCGATCAGGTCGTGGCGGGGACGGTCGCGACCGATTCAGCCCTGCGGGTGCGCGTGAGCGCCGTCGGTGATGACACCGCGCTGGCTGGAATCCAGCGGCTCGTCACCGAGGCACAGAACTCATCGTCACGGGCGCAGCGTATCGCCGACCGGGCCGCCGGCTGGCTGTTCTGGTTCGCTCTCGGCTCCGGTGTCGTGACCGCGATCGTCTGGACGCTGCTCGGCCAGCCACAGGATGCCGTCGTGCGCACGATCACCGTGCTCGTGATCGCCTGCCCGCATGCCCTTGGGCTGGCGATTCCGCTCGTGGTATCGATCGCGACCGAGCGTGCAGCGAAGGGCGGCGTGCTCATCAAGGATCGTCTCGCCCTGGAGAGCATGCGCCAGGTCACCTCGGTATTGTTCGACAAGACCGGCACGCTCACCAGGGGCGAGCCGACGGTCAGTCATGTAGCCGTCGCAAGCAGCCAGGCGGATGCCGCGGCGCGCGGCACTGAGGCCGGCGCGGCTTCGGCGGGCGCCTCACTGGGCGCCTCGACGGGCGCCTCGACGGGCGCCTCGACGGGCACCTCGACGGGCGCTGACCTGTTTTCGAGCGACGATGTGCTCGCGTGGGCGGCATCTGTGGAAGGTGACAGTGAACATCCGCTGGCTCGCGCCATCGTGACGGCTGCACGCGGGCATGATCTGACCGTGCCGCGGGCGAGCGCGTTTCAGACTGCGGCGGCGATCGGCGTGACTGGCCTGGTCGACGGGCACAGCGTGAGCGTCGGCGGGCCGAGCATGCTCGACGAGCACGGGGCGGCGCCGCTGGCCGAGACTGTGGCGTGGCAGAGCCAGGGCGCGATCATTCTGCACGTGCTGCGCGATGGCCTAGTCGTCGGCGCGATCGGCCTCGCCGATGAGATCCGCGAGGAGTCGCGGCAAGCCGTGGACGCCCTGCACCGACGGGGTATCGAGGTCGTCATGATCACCGGCGACGCCCAGGCTGTGGCCCAGTCGGTCGCAACCGAACTCGGCATCGACCGGGTGTTCGCGGGCGTGCATCCGGAGGATAAGGCGCGCAAAGTAGCCGATCTGCAGCGCGAGGGCCGCCGCGTGGCCATGGTCGGCGACGGAGTGAACGATGCCCCGGCGCTCGCGCAAGCCGACGTCGGCATCGCGATCGGCGCCGGGACCGACGTGGCGATCGCGTCGGCGGGGGTCATTCTCGCCAGTGACGATCCGCGGTCGGTGCTCTCGGTAATCGAGTTGTCGCGGGCGAGCTACGGCAAGATGAAGCAGAACCTCTGGTGGGCGGCCGGGTACAACCTGCTGTCGGTTCCCCTCGCCGCGGGTGTGCTCGCGCCGATCGGCTTCATACTGCCAATGGAGATCGGCGCCCTGCTCATGTCGGCATCGACCGTGGTTGTCGCCTTGAACGCGCAGCTGCTGCGCCGCCTCGACCTCCGCCCGGGGGCGAGTCTGCGCGAGCCGTAGGGCACGCGGGCCTCGAACCATGCGTTCGTGCACCGAGGTGTGGGTTTCATAAACCGACCCGTAGGCCTTGCGCGCCGACAAACGATTCAGCGCCGTGAAGCTCACGGCTCGGCGAAGGAGCGCGCTGACCGGATCACCCCAACGGGTACTCACCCCACGTTCAGACGGTGGCTCGCTTCGATGCGCTGGCCCCAGAACGTTCCCACGATGATGAGCACGGCACCGAGTGCCCCGATGAGGCCGAGGGCTTCGCTGCCAAGCGACACCCCCACGAGCACCGCCCAGATCGGTTCGGTGCCCATGAGGAGGCTGGCCCGTGCCGCCGAGGTACGGCGGATCGCCCACATCTGCGCTAGAAACGCGAACACGCTGCAGGCCAAGCCCAGGTAGAGCACGCCGATCCACGCTGCTAAATCGAAGGTCGAGATCGCCGCCATGAGGCCACGGAGGTCGAAAGCGGTAAAGACGACCGCCCCGACGAAAGCCTGCAGCAGGGTGAGGGTTATGGTGCTGTCACTGCGGCCACGAATCAGGTGGCCCATCATCGTCACGTGCAGGGAGCGCACGAGCGCCGCCGCGAGAATAAGCAGGTCGCCCACATTGGGCTGCGCAAACCCGTTGCCCGAGACGAGCAGGGCAACCCCGACAACGGCGAGCACGGCGGCCACGAAGAATGGGCGCGGCAGCCATCGACGGGCCGCGACCGACTCCAGCACCGGAGTGACAATGATGGTGAGACTGATGATGAGGCCCGCGTTCGTGGCCGACGTGAATGCCACGCCCTGGGTCTCAAGCCAGAGGATGCTCGCCTGGGTCACCCCGAGCAACACGCCAACCCCGAACGCACGCCGCGACGGCAACCGTTCGCGCCGCATCACCCAGACGATCAGCAGGGCGAGCGCCGCGACCAGAAAGCGCAGCGCGAGCACGGCCGATACGCTCGCCTGCTCGGTGAGCACCTTCGCGCTCAGGTAACTTCCGCCCCAGACCAAGGCCACGAGTAGCAGCACAAAATCGACCCGGTAGCGCCCGAGGTGCGGCAGCATGCGGTGCGTCAGGGTTGTGGTCATCCTACGGTTGGCTCGGCGAGTCGAACCCAACATGACGAATGCCCCAGCGCACGATCCACTCCGCCCCCGGTTGCAGCCAGTGCAGACCAGCGCCCGTGTTGAAGGCATCGGCGGGTGCCGTCATCGGTTCGATGGCGATCGCCTGGCCGCGGGATGGCTCGGTGGCTCCGGTGCGAACCGGAAAAACGCGCGGCGTGAAGACCTGCACGTAGCGCATATTCTCATCGCCCCAGAGGGTGACGCTGCGGCCATCCGCTGCGGTGAGGGTGTGTTCGCCGGGCGCGCCCGAGCCGGAACCAGCGACACCGACCCCGACCCCGACCCCGCCGAAGCCATCATCGAGATCAAGGTCGCCGACCATAACGCCCCCGCGCAGGTCGAACCGGGTGCCGTCGACGGGGGTTTCGCGGGTCGGGTTGAGGCGGTCGTCTACGTCGATATGGGTTGCGGCATCCACTCGCACCATGAGATCACCGGTCGGTACGTCGCCGATTTTCAGATACGGATGCGCCCCCACCGCCACCGGCGCCGCCTCGGCACCGACGTTGGTCAGCCGGTGTGTCACGTTCAGACCGTTGGCAGTAAGCGCATACGTCACCTCGGTGTCGAGGTGAAACGGGTAGCCGGACTGAGGAAAGACCGTCGCGGCGAGCGTGACCGAATCGCTCTGCCTCGACACCTCACGGTAAGAAGCGAAGCGGAGCAGCCCGTGGATGGCGTTGTGGCGGGCCGGCTCGGTAAGCGCCAGCTGGCGGGTGACCTCGTTCTGCGTCCACTTACCATCGCGAATGCGATTGGGCCACGGCACGAGGACGATGCCGGCAGCCATGGGAGGCTGCGATGCCTCGGGAAAGGTCTCAACCAGGTCTATTCCGTTCACGGAATATGCCCGGAGGCCAGCTGCCACCTCGGTCACGACGGCGCGGGCTGTTCCCGTCGCTGTCTGCACAGTCAGATCGTATTGAATTCCAGTCGGTGCGCGCATCCGCTTAGCCTAGGGCCGCTCCGGCGCCTGCGGCGCAGTTTCCGTTAGCTCGACGGGGAGCAAGACCCTCAGTCCGACCTCGCGCAGCGAATCCAGCATCGCCGGATCTGCAGCGGCATCGGTGATGAGTGTGTGGAAGTCGCTCAGCGGGCCCACCCGGCCGAGATGCACCTGACCCAGCTTGGAGCGGTCGGCCACGACGACGACCCGCTCCGCCGCGGTGAGCATGAGCGCTTTGATTCCGGCCTCCGGCAGGTTGATGTTGGTGACACCGCCGGCGATGTCGACGCCATTACAACCGATGAAGACCAGATCGGCATGAACCTGGCTGAGCATCAGCCCGGCGAGCGGCTCGACCAACGAGTGCTGCAGCGGGCGCAGTGACCCTCCGGTGACGATCACCGTGAACCGTGGAATGGCCTGTTCCAGTTCGAGGGCGATACTGAGCCCATTGGTGATGATGACAACGTCGTGCAGGTCGTCTCGCGCAACCAGCGCGCGGGCCACAGCGTGGGTCGTGGTTCCCACATCAAGAATCACGCTCTGCCCACTGTGCACGAGCCCGGCCGCGATCTGGGCAATTTGTTGTTTGGGAACGATCGAGGCTTCCAGAGCTTCCTCGAACGAGTGCTCGCGTTCGGCGCGAAAACTTTCGCCCTCGCCGAGGCAATGCGCCGGCACCGCTCCCCCGTGCACGCGCCGAACAGCACCCTGAAGCTCCAGGGCGTCAAGATCCGCCCTGGCTGTCACTCCGGAAATGTTGAAGGCGCTCCGCAACTCACTTACGCGTACGAAGCCGCGTTCGTCCACCAGGCGCTGTGCTTGCTCGCGGCGAACGTGGGCGGGAAGCGGATTGGGTATCGGGCTGCGCGTTGGTTCGGTCGCGATCATCAAACCAGTATCACTTGGTTTCTTTTACTTTTCAATACGCAATTGCATGGTTTCGCTTGCACAAATTTGCTATCGTGACACTGTCATGACGAATCTAAACACCCACCGCCCGCACTTTGTCGCCGATGAGACGATCGGGCGGCAGTCCAGCACCCTCGCCGACGGTCGCGACCTGGTGTATTTTGACGACCCTGACACCGCGCTGTCGCCGGATCGGGCGCTCGACCTGCGTGAACCCGCCGAACGTGCGACCACCGCGACCATGCGCCAAGACCCACTGACCGGGGAATGGGTCTCCATTGCCGCCAATCGCCAGGACCGGGTGTTCTTGCCGCCCGCCCACCTCGACCCGCTCGCACCACAATCCCCCGGCAATGCCTCGGAGATTCCGAGCAACTACGACGTAGCCGTCTTCGAGAATAAGTCGCCGTCATTTGGTCCTCTTTTGGCGGATGCCGCCACCCCGGTCGATCTGGCCGATCTCGACCGCATCGGCATCGGCCGTACCCGCCGGTCCGTTGGCCGCTGCGAGGTCGTGTGCTTCAGTCCCGAAAACGAGGGATCCTTTGCCAGCCTGTCGGTGATTCGAGCCCGCACCGTCATTGAGGCCTGGGCAGAACGCACCCATGCGCTTTCGCAGTTGCCGGGCGTTGAGCAAGTATTCCCGTTTGAGAATAGAGGTGAGCAGATCGGGGTGACTCTGCGGCATCCGCACGGACAAATATATTCGTACCCCTATGTCACACCAAGAACCCAGCGCCTGGTCGACTCGCTCGAACGCTATGGACCAACCCTCTTCGCCGATATTCTGGCGAGCGAACAAGCCAGCGACCGGGTGATTCTTCGCGGCGAACACTGGACCGCCTTCGTTCCCTTCGCGGCGCGCTGGCCGATCGAAGTGCACATGCTGCCGCACCGCCAGACACCCGACTTCGCCGAAACCACCCTCGCCGAACGCGATGAGCTGGCCGTGTTGTATCGTCGGCTGCTGCGCGGCATCGACGCGATCTACTCGACCCCGACTCCTTATATCGCCGCGTGGCATCAGGCGCCGGTGCGGACGCATCGGGCGGACATCCGTTTGATGCTGCAACTGACCAGCCCGCGACGCGCCGAGGACAAGCTCAAGTTTCTTGCCGGGTCGGAGGCTGCCATGGGCGCCTGGATCGGCGATGTCACTCCAGAGGATGCTGCCGCCCTGATTCGCGCGGCCGTCGCCCGCGCCGCCGAGGCGGACTCCGCCACCGTTACGTCGAGGACACACCCGTGACGGGCCAAAATGCTGACGGCCCCGGCATCGTCAATGCGTTGGACCGCGCGGCCCAGGCGGGCTTTCAGAGTCGCTTTCATCGATTGGCGACAGGCCTGTGGTCGGCGCCCGGCCGGGTCAACCTGATCGGTGAGCACACCGACTACAACGACGGGTTCGTGCTGCCGTTCGCCATCGACCGGCGCACGGTCGTTGCGCTCGCGACCAGGACCGACCGAGTCGTTCGCGTCGCGAGTTCATTCGCGGCCGAGACCGTCGAGGTTTCCCTCGACGAGTTGATTCCCGAGAAGCTCGACGGCTGGTCAGCGTACCCGCTGGGTGTGGCCTGGGCGCTCGGGCAGTTCGGAGCCGACCTCACCGCCGTGCCGGGATTCGACGTCTATATCGACTCCGACGTGCCGGTAGGCGCCGGGCTGTCGTCGTCAGCAGCGCTTGAAAGCGCCATTGCGATCGCCCTCAACGACGTGTGGCACCTGAGCCTCGACCGTGCGACGCTGGCCCGTGTCGGCCAGCTCGCCGAGAACCGCGTCGTCGGCGCCCCGACCGGCATCATGGACCAATCGGCATCACTGCTCGGCCAAGCCGACGCTGCGGTATTCCTGGACTGCCGCAGCCTCGCGGCCGAGGTCATCCCGCTCGGACTCAACCCGGCAGGCCTCGAGCTACTCATCATCGATACCCGCGTGACTCACTCGCACGCGACGGGTGGGTACGCCGCCCGCCGAAAGTCATGCGAGGCCGGCGCCCGCGCTCTGGGCGTTCCGGCCCTGCGCGATCTCAGCCTGCACGATCTCCCCCGAGCGCAGACGATGCTCGACGACGAGACTTTTCGCCGAGTGCGTCACATCGTGACCGAGAACCAACGCGTGCTCGACACCGTGCAGGCCTTGCGATCGAGCGGATGCACCGCGATCGGGCCGCTATTGGATTCGTCACACCGGTCGATGCGGGACGACTTCGAGATTTCAGCGCCCGAACTGGACCTGGCCGTGGACACCGCCCGCCGTGCGGGGGCCATCGGCGCGCGCATGACCGGCGGCGGCTTCGGTGGCGCGGCCATCGCCCTGACCCCGACCGAGCTCGTGCCGTCGGTGACGGCCGCCGTGCTGGTGGCTTTCACCGAACGAGGCTTTGCCACCCCCGACGTGTTCGTGGTGCACGCCGCCGATGGGGCAGCCCGCGACAGTGGCGTGCGCCCCTGAGCCGTCAAACCCCCGACCCGCCTATGTTCTCGCCGTACAGCACGCTCTAACAGAACCCCGGGGTCCGGCAACGCATGGCCCCGGGAAGCGGCTCAGCTAGGCTGACGCGTATGACTGCCGATAACGCTGCCCGAATCATCGTTCTGCCGCACACGCCGGCTCCGAGCATCGCCGAGACGGCGTTCGTCGCTCCCGGGGCCGTCATTGTCGGCAATGTCATCCTCGCCGACCGGGCCAGCGTCTGGTACAACTCTGTGCTGCGCGCCGAGCTCGAGCCGATCACGATCGGGGCCGGCTCGAACCTGCAGGACAACGTCTCCTGCCACGTCGATACCGACTTTCCACTTACTCTCGGCACCGGAGTCTCGGTCGGGCACGGCGCCGTGCTGCACGGCTGCACGATTGAAGACAACGTGCTCGTCGGCATGGCCGCGACCATTCTGAACGGCGCCGTCATCGGCACCGGATCCCTCGTGGCTGCCGGAGCCGTCGTGCTCGGTGGTACCGTCGTGCCACCCGGCTCGCTCGTAGCCGGTGTCCCGGCCAAGGTTCGACGTCCCCTGACCGACGACGAGATCGCCAGCATCCGTCATAACGCGAAGAACTATCTCGAGCACACCGAACTGCACCGCGCAGCCCTCGCCCAGCAGTAGTTTTTCGGTACGAGCGGATGCCCCGCCGCTAACGCCGGTCAACCTGCGCCGGCCGCGCCCGATGTGCTGAGGTGACGGCGTGTCGCGAAATTCACCGGCGTCAGCTACGGCCGACTGGACCCCCGGCCGGGCCGCTACGCCAGCAGGGACTGCTCGGCGGCCTTGACCACGTTGGAGAGCAGCATGGCGCGGGTCATCGGACCGACGCCGCGCGGGTTCGGCGAGAGGTGCCCGGCGACCGAGGCCACGTCAGGGTGCACGTCGCCAGTCAGCCGGCCCTTGCCGGTCTCTTCGTTGTGCACGCGAGTGATACCCACGTCGAGCACGGCGGCGCCCGGCCTGATCCAGTCGGCCTGAATCAGGTGCGGCACGCCAACGGCGGCCACGACGATGTCGGCGCGGCGCACCTCGCCGGCGAGGTCGACCGTGCGCGAATGGGTCAGGGTGACGGTCGCGTCGAGGCCTTTGCGGGTGAACAGCAAGCCGAGCGGGCGACCGACGGTGAGGCCGCGGCCCACCACGACGACCTTCTTGCCGACGATCGGCACATCGTAGCGGCGCAGCAGCTCGACGATTCCGGCCGGGGTGCACGGCAGCGGTGAACGCAGTTCGCCCTCGATCCCGAGTACGAGGCGCCCGAGGTTGGTCGGGTGCAGGCCGTCGGCGTCTTTGGACGGATCGATGAGTTCGAGCATCGCGTTCTCGTTGTGGCCGACCGGCAGCGGCAGCTGGATGATGTAGCCGGTCACCTCGCGGCTGTCGTTGAGATCCTTGATGGCCGCGCGGACATCCGCCGAGGTCGCCGAGCCGGGGAGGTCGATGCGCAGCGATGCGATGCCGACCTCGGCGCAGTCGCGGTGCTTGCCCGCAACGTAGGTCTCGGAGCCCGGGTCGTTGCCAACGAGCAGGGTGGCCAGGCCGGGCACCACGCCGTGCGAGCGCAGGGCAGCGATGCGGCCCCGCAGCTCGGCCTTGATGTCGGACGCGGTCTTGACCCCGTCGAGTGTGATTGCCGTCATCATGGTTCCCTACTGTTGTCGATCGATGCACTTCGCTCGGACGGGGCCCGGGCCCCGTCCACCGGCACAGGCTATAACCTGGGCCCAGGGTCGGGGCCCGGGCCCCGTCCAGTGGTGATGACTGGGTACGTGCGCGCGCGCGGATACCGCCGGCCTGGCCAGCGGCATCCGCTCTCGGGAAAGTTACTGCTGCAGGCCGGAGTACAGCGGGAACGCCTGCGTCAGGGCGCCGACACGGGCGCGGAGCGCGGCGATGTCGGCTCCGGGCTTGAGCGCCTCGGCGATGACGTCGGCAACCTCGGTGAATTCCACGTCGCCGAAGCCGCGGGTGGCCAGGGCTGGCGTGCCGATGCGCAGGCCCGAGGTGACCATCGGCGGGCGGGGGTCGAAGGGAACGGAGTTACGGTTCACCGTGATGCCGACCTCGTGCAGGGCATCTTCGGCTTGTTGGCCGTTGATCTCGGAGTGGCGTAGATCGGCGAGCACGAGGTGCACGTCGGTGCCGCCGGTGAGCACGTCGATGCCGTGCGCGCGCGAGTCGTCGGCGGTGAGGCGGTCGGCGAGGATGCTGGCACCGCGCAGGGTGCGCTCCTGGCGTTCCTTGAACTCCGGCTCGGCGGCGAGCTTGAACGCGGTGGCCTTGGCAGCGATCACGTGCATGAGGGGCCCGCCCTGCTGGCCGGGGAACACGTTGGAGTTGAGCTTCTTGGCCAGTGCCATGTCGCGCGAGATGATCAAGCCCGAGCGCGGGCCGGCGAGGGTCTTGTGCACGGTGCTCGACACGACATCGGCGTAAGGCACGGGCGAGGGGTGCAGCCCGGCGGCGACGAGTCCGGCGAAGTGAGCCATGTCGACCCAGAGCAGCGCGCCGACCTCGTCGGCGATGGCGCGGAAGGCTTCGAAGTCGAGGTGGCGCGGGTAGGCAGACCAGCCGGCGATGATGACCTTCGGCTTGCTCTCGAGCGCTTTGTCGCGCACGACGTTCATATCGACGCGGAAGGTCTCCGGGTCGACGCCGTAGGCGACCGGGTTGTACAGCTTGCCCGAGAAGTTGAGCTTCATGCCGTGGGTGAGGTGGCCGCCGTGGGCCAGCTCGAGGCCGAGGATGGTGTCGCCGGGCGTGGCAATGGCAGAAAGCACCGCGGCGTTGGCAGTGGCGCCGGAATGCGGCTGCACGTTCGCGTAGGCGGCACCGAAGAGGCTCTTGGCCCGGTCGATGGCCAGCTGCTCAGCGACATCGACGTACTCGCAGCCGCCGTAGTAGCGGCGACCGGGGTAGCCCTCGGCGTACTTGTTGGTGAGCACCGAGCCCTGCGACTGCAGCACGGCGCGCGGAACGAAGTTCTCGCTCGCGATCATCTCGAGGTAGTCACGCTGGCGACCGAGCTCCAGCTCGAGCACGGCGGCGATCTCGGGGTCGACGACCGAGAGTGGTTCGTTGAAGGTTGACTTCAGAGCAATGGCGGAATCAGGCACGGAGTTCTCCTTATATATGGATGTTGCGGCCCAGGCGTGCGGCCACTAACCGTGTCAGTCGCTCCCCGATGGTGACCCATCTTCGTGCTACGCCAGTTGCGACTCCACCATCGTATCAGCGGATGCTGCCGGCCGCGATCTCGGCATCCGTTTGCGCGTCGGCACCGAGCGACCCACCGAGGGAATAGCCCGGGGCGATCCACCGTTATCTTTGATATACATGCAGACGCATTGAATTTTGGAGGATGGCATGCAGTTCGGAATCTTCACGGTCGGGGACAGGACCACCGATCCCACCACGGGCGACACCCCCACCGAGAACGCCCGGATCAAGGCCATGCTCACTATTGCGCAGAAGGTCGAGGAGGTGGGCCTCGACGTCTTCGCGACCGGCGAGCACCACAATCCGCCGTTCGTGCCGTCGTCGCCGACGACCCTGCTCGGCTACATTGCAGCGCAGACCCAACGCATCATCCTGTCGACCGCAACGACACTGATCACCACGAGCGACCCGGTGAAGATCGCCGAGGACTTCGCCATGCTCCAGCACGTCGCCGACGGCCGGGTGGACCTGACGCTCGGTCGTGGAAACACCGGCCCGGTCTACCCGTGGTTCGGAAAAGATATCCGCGAGGGCATCCCGCTGGCCCTTGAGAACTACGCCCTGCTCCGCCGGCTGTGGCGCGAGGATTTCGTCGACTGGGAAGGCCAGTTCCGCACCCCGCTGCACGGGTTCCAGTCCACCCCGCGGCCGCTCGACGGCGTACCGCCCTTTGTCTGGCACGGCAGCATCCGCAGCCCCGAAATCGCCGAGCAGGCCGCATACTACGGCGACGGTTTCTTCTCGAACCACATCTTCTGGCCCGCCTCGCACACCGCGAAAATGGTGCAGTACTACCGCCAACGTTTCGAGCACTACGGCCACGGCACGGCCGCACAGGCCATCGTCGGACTCGGCGGCCAGGTGTTCATGAGTAAGAACTCCCAGGACGCCAAACGGAGGTTCCGCCCCTACTTCGACAAAGCCCCGGTCTACGGCAATGGCCCGAGTATGGAGGACTTCACCGCGCAGACCCCGCTCACCGTGGGCAGCCCCCAGGAAGTCATCGACCGCACCCTCGGATTTCGCGACTACGTCGGTGACTACCAGCGCCAGCTCTGGCTGATGGACCACGCCGGCTTGCCGCTGAAGACCGTACTCGAGCAGCTCGACCTGCTCGGCGACGAGGTCGTTCCCGTTCTGCGCAGGGAATTCGCCAAGAACCGCCCGGCCGACGTACCGGATGGCCCCACTCACGAGTCCCTGCGTCTGGCCACCCTGGCTCCGGTTACTCCGGCGCGCTCGTAGCACTCGCGGCACTCGTTGCAGATGACGGCACCCCGAGGTCGGGGTGCCCGCTTCCCGGGTCAGTGCCGCGAGCGATGCCCCCGGTCAGCGGCCTTTCAGTTCGTCGACGATGAGCAGGTCGGGCCGCAGGTGCTCGGTCTCGTAGGCGGCCCGGCCCACCAGGTGCGCGGCCATCGGCGCTGTCATCGCCTGGAACACGACGATCGCGACAACGAGGGTCACGGTGCCGACCGAGAAATTGTTGATCGCAACATCCGTTGTCACGGCCATGAGACCGAAGATCTGTGGCTTGGTCGCCGCGTGCAGGCGCGATAATACGTCGGGAAAGCGGATGAGCCCGATTCCGGCGGCGAGGCACATGGTTGCGCTGGCGAGCACGAGAATCGCCGTGAGCACATCGTGCAGCATCGTGCTCATACACTCACCGCCAGCCGGCAAAACAATGGGGCACTCATGCGCTGTCCCGACCGGGCAGAAAGCGGGCGACGCTCAGCGACCCGAGTACCGCGAACAGGGCCAGTACGAGCAACACCGGCAGGTTGTCGGTGTGCCGGTTCAGGGCCATCTCCGCGCCGAGGGCGCAGATGACCGTCGCGACCAGCACGTCGGAGGCGATGACCCGGTCAAGCACGCTCGGGCCGACGACGATGCGATACACCGAGAGAAGCGCCGCGATCCCGAACATGATCGAAGCGACCACGGCCACAATCTGCAGAATCATGATGGTCCCTGTTCATTTTGGTCGGCGCCGCGAGCGGTGCGACGGTTGGCAGGCGGCACCCCGCGCATCCGCTCGACGTCTTCGCGTGAGCCGAACCCGCGCACAATACGCTGCTCGGTGTCGAGTACCTGCCGACGAAAACTCTCGATGTCAGCGGCGCTGTGCATGTCGAGCACGTGCAGATACAAAATAGAAGATTCCCGGTCGACGTCCACGACGATCGAGCCGGGCACGATCGACGTGGCCACGGCGGTCCAGGTGAGAATGAGGTCACTGCGGGTGTGCAGGCGAATCGCCAGGATTGCGTTGCTCGTGACCAGCTTCGGCTGGATCGCCAGCCAGGCCACGTCGATCGACGCCCGCACGATATCCAGAATGAGGCGCACGAAGAACACGACGGCGTGCAGCGGATGCACCCGACCGCTCAGTTGCACCGGCACCAGGTAGAACGCCACGGTCACCACGATGCCCACGACGAAAGCGACCAGCAGGTTGAGCCAGGAGAATTCGCCCCACAGCAGCATCCACAGCACGATCAGGGCGATCAGCGGCGGAATCTGGTTGCCCACGGCCTCGAGGCGTTCACGCGATGTGGTCACTTCGCGCCACCTTCGAAGTTGGTGCCCACGTTACTCTCGGCAATAAAACCGGTGCCGCTTGGAAACACGGCGTCGATGTACGTCGACGGCGAGCGGATATTGGCGGCTGCCCGAGTGGTGAAGTCGAAGATGGGCCCGGCGAACACCGTGAGAGCCAGGGTCAATACGAGCATAGAGGTGGTCGCCCCGATCATGAGCGGGGAGATCGTCTTCTTCAACACGATTCCCTCGTCGTGCGGGTCTTCCACGAGCGACACCGACATTGACGAGGGGTAATCCGTGACCTGCTGCTTCGGCCGCCAGAACGCCATGTTCCAGGTCCGAGCCAGGGCATACAGGGTGAGCAGCGAGGTGAGCGCCCCGACTCCGATCAGCACGTAGATGATCGGGTCGCCCACGATCGTGCCGGCCTGAAACAAAGCGATCTTGCCGAGAAAGCCCGAGAACGGCGGGATCCCTCCGAGGTTGAGGGCACCCAGGAAGAACAGGATGGCCACGAGCGGCGACGATCGCAGCAGCCCGCCGAGGCGCGAGAGCGACGTGGTGCCACCGACACGGTCGATCAGCCCCGTGGTGAGAAACAACGTCGTCTGCACAACGATGTGGTGCGCAACGTAGAAGATGGTCGCGGCAATAGCCAGCGGGGTGCCAATCGCGATACCGAACAGCATGTAGCCGATGTGGCTGACCAGGGTGAACGAGAGCAGCCGTTTGATGTCGGCCTGGGCGAGCGCACCAAGAATACCCACGAGCAGGGTCAGCGCGGCGACGATCATGAGCGGCGTCGAGAACTGGTTGTCGGGAAAAAACAAGGTCTGGGTGCGCAGGATCGCGTAGACACCGACCTTGGTAAGCAGCCCGGCGAACACCGCGGTGACCGGCGCCGGCGCCGTCGGGTAGGAGTCCGGCAGCCAGAATGACATCGGGAATACGGCCGCCTTCACCCCGAAGGCGACCAGCAACAACAGCCCCAGAATCAGCCGGATGTCGGCGGGGAGGTCGGGCATCCGCTCGGCGATCAAGGCGAGGGTGACAGTGCCGGTGGCGCCGTAGATCAGGGCGATCGCGCTGAGAAAGAGCATTGACGACACCAGGCTCACGACGATATAGGTGATGCCCACCCGAATGCGCGCGCCGGTGCCGCCGAGGGTCAGCAGCACATAACTGGCCGAGAGCAGCATCTCGAAACCGACGTACATCGAGAACAGGTCGCCGGCGACGAAGGCGTTGAACAATCCGGCGGCCAGCACGAGATAGGTGGGGTGAAAGATCGAGACCGGAGTCTCGGTGTCACCGTCGATGATGCCCTGGCCCACCGCAAACACCAGCACGCCGAGCAGCATGAGCGCCGAGATGAGCAGCATGAGCGCCGAGAGCCGATCGACGACGAGCACGATGCCCCACGGTGCCTCCCAACCGCCGACCTGCACCACGGCCGGGCCGAACCGGTCGACCAACACGAGCAGCACGGCGCTCATCACCGTGGCGGCGGTGAGGCTCAGCACGCTGACCAGCACCTGTAGGCGGCGGCGCCGACCGAGCATCAGCGCTACGGCCGCTCCGAGCAGCGGCAGGCAGACGATGAGGGGAACGAGCGCGGTCACCGCGCGTCCCCCCGGTTGGAAGCGGATGCGGCGGCCCGGCCGGCAGCATCCGTTTTGGTGGAGACGGTGTCTTCGTCGCTCGTCGCGCCGTCACCGCGCTCAAACTCGTCGATCGATTCGGCGACCGCGTCGTCGTCATCAGAGGAAGAACGAAAAGTGGCGTCGGCATCGTCGCTACTCTCGGTGGCGTGCTCGTCGGTGAGGGTGTCGCCCTCGTCGCCGAGCTGGGCCAGCCACCACGACCGATAGATGAGTGCGAGCAGCAGCGCGGTGATGCCGAAATTGATCACGATCGCGGTGAGCATGAGCACCTGCGGGATCGGGTCGACCATGTCTTCGACGCTCGTGCCGGTGACAATCGGTGAGCTGCCCGGCCGGCCGCTCATGATGAAGATGAGCAGGTTGGTGGCATTGCCGACCAATAGAAAGCCGATCAGCACCCGGGTGAGGCTGCGTTCAAGCATCACGTAGACGCCGGCCGCGTACATGACGGCCATCACGATGACGAGGGTCAGGGAGGCGCTCATCGGGTGACCTGCTCGGGAGTTGTCGTGGATGCGCCCTCGGGAGCGGTGTCCGGCGGCGGACCGATCTCGTCATTGTCACTTTGCCGATCAATCTCGCTGCCGAGACTGCGCAGAATGTCGTAGGTCAGGCCGATGACGACGAGGTAGACACCGATGTCAAAGATGGTCGAGGTGCCAAACGACAGGTCGCCGAGCACAGGCACGGTCGCCGTGAAGTAAGCCGATTCAAGCGGCAGGCCGTTGAAGAACAGCGAGACGACGGCCATACCCACGGCGAGGATGACGCCGAAGCCGAGAAGCTTGCCCGGGTCGATCGGGGCCGCTTCACTGAGCTCGTAGCGTCCGCCGGCGAGATACCGGGCCACGAGCGCCAGGCCCGCCAGCAGTCCCCCGGCGAAGCCGCCGCCGGGCAGGTTGTGGCCGGCGAAGAGCAGGTAGATCGACACGATCATGGCGGGGTGGAAGAGCAGCCGCACGAGCACTTCGATGAGAATTGACCGGCTGCGCGGATCATTTTTACGCCCGGCGAGTAGGAAAGCCTGCCGGGTGACGGCGTGGCCCTCGCTCGAGAGTTCGGGGTCGGCGACGACTCGACGGCGGTTGGCCGCCGAGCGCAGGCTGCGGGATTCCTTCAGTCGCGGCACGACCGCATTGCGACCCGAGACGAACAGCAGGCTCGCCACGCCGGTCGCCACGACGATGAGCACCGATACCTCGCCCATGGTGTCCCAGGCGCGTATGTCGACGAGCATCACGTTGACGATGTTGTCGCCGTGACCGTCTTCGACCGACAATCGGGGCAGCGCGCCGGTGATGCTGTCGAATTGGCGGGCGCCGAGCGCGATGAAGCCGATTGTTCCCATGACCAGGCCCACGAGGCTGCCGATCAGCAGGCGGCGTTTGGGGCGCACCGGTTTGTTGTGCTGGGCGATGTTTGCGGGCAGGCGGCGCAGTACAAGCACGAAAATCACGAGGGTGATCGATTCCACCAGCGCCTGGGTTAGGGCGAGGTCGGGCGCGCCGTGAAAAGCGAACAGGGCGACGAGGCCGTAACCGGTGACACCGGCAAGGATGACCGCGGTCATCCGCTGCCCGACCCGCGCCGCCATGACCGCGCAGATGGCCATGATCAGTGCAATCAGCACTTGGCCGGGGTAGTCCCACCACACGATTGTGTCGGGCCAGGTGCGGTTGACGAAGGCTGCAAAGCCGAGGGTGAGCACGAAAACGGTGAGGATGGTGCCGAGGTATTGCGGGAGCCCGCCACGCTGGGCAAAATGGGTGACCCGGGCTGCAAGATGGTCGACACCGCGAATGGCTTTGCCGTAGCCGCGGCCCGCATCGATAACGTCAGGCACCTTGGCCTGCAGTCGCAATACTTTGCGGCGAGCGCGGAACATGAGAGCTCCGAGCAGCAGGACAACCGCGCTCAGGTACAGGGCCGGTTCCAGCCCATGCCAGAGCGCCAGGTGATACGGCGGTTCGGTCAGGCTGCCGACACCCGGCACCGTGTCAGCGTAGGGCGTGAGCAACGGGTCGAGCACCGAGGCGAACAGACCAAGGCCGATGGTCGCCACCGTGAGCACACCGGGGGCGAGTAGCGTGTCCCACGGACTCGCGTGCAGCACTGTGGCCGGCTGCTTCTTGCGCGTTTTGAAAGCGCCCCAGAAGAAACGGATGCTGTAGGCCACGGTGAGAACGGATCCAACGGCCGTGCCGATCAGCGCCGCGTAACCCCAGCCGGAACCGCCGACACCGGCGTCGAGTAGTGAGGTGAACACGGCTTCCTTGGCGACGAAACCCAAGAGCGGCGGCAGGCCTGCCATCGATGCGACCGCCACGAACGCGATGACGGCCAGCGCCGGGGCGCTGCGACCGACGCCGCTGAGTTTGCGCCAGTCGCGGGTGCCTGCCCGGTGGTCGATGATCCCGACCACGAGAAAGAGTGTGGCTTTGTACAAGGCGTGCGCCAGCAGCAGAGCGGCGCCGGCGAGCGCGGTGTCGCGGGTGTTGAACCCGATTGCGATCATGAGAAAGCCGAGCTGGCTGACCGTGCCGTAGGCCAGCAGCAGCTTGAGGTCATATTGGCGCAGCGCCCGCCAGGCCCCGACGATCATGGTCCAGACGCCGAAGGTGACGAGCACCGGCAGCCAGCCGTCGCTGTCGGCGTAGCCGGGGGCGAGACGGGCGACGATGTAGATGCCGGCCTTGACCATGGCGGCGGCGTGCAGGTAGGCGCTGACCGGGGTCGGCGCGGCCATCGCGGCGGGCAGCCAGAAGTGGAACGGCACGAGGGCACTCTTGGAAAGCGCCCCAACCAAAATGAGCAGAATCGCCCAGGTGCCCATCTGGGTGGTCACCGGGTTCGCCACGATGTACGCGAGGCTCGTCGTACCGGAAGCGACCGAGATCATCACGACGCCGACCAGCATCACCAGGCCGCCGAAGGTCGTCACGATCAGGGCCTGCAGGGCGGCGCCGCGGCTCTCGCGTTTGTGCGTGTAATGCCCGATCAGCAGGTAGGAGAGCACGCTCGTGATCTCCCAGAACATGAACATGACCACCAGGTCGTCGGCGGTGACCAGCCCGTACATGGTGCCCGCGAAGGCGAGCAACAGCGCGGCGAAACGACCGAGGCTGGGTTCTTGATCGGTGAAGTAGCGGGCGCAATAGACCAGTACGAGGGCGCCGATGCCCGTGACGACGAGGGCGAGCAACCAGGCCAGGGTATCGACCCGAAAAGAGAGGCTGATGCCGAGCTGCGGAATCCACGGTATCGACTGGGTTACGGCCCCGCCCGCGGTGACCGTGGCCGTCTGGGTGAGCGTGTAGGCAAAGGCACCGGCCGGCAGCAGGGCGATCAGGTAGAAGACGCGGGTACCCAGGTACCGGGTGAGCCCGGGCGTCAGTACCGACAAGACGATGAACGCGAGGAGGAATGGAACCATGCGTCCTCCAGGCTTGTTAGGTCGGGCTTGTCAGGTCAGGGCGTGATCCCCAATTCTACCCGCCGACCGGCGCTCCGGACCGGGAAGTGCAATTCCGGCGCATCTCGCTGCCGAGCACATCGGACCGCGGGGTAGGGTTACGTTATCCACCCGGCCGACGTCGCTCGCCGCTAGATGCGAGCGAACTGACCGTTTCCGGCCACTTTCCGCGATACTCTCGACCGTTTCTTCGAACGCATTGTTTTCGTTCTGAAAAAGTTGCCCGTGAGCGTCCAGCCAACGAAATCGAGCACCGTTGTGAGCCCCACCCGCGGCCAGAAGCCCTCCTCCACCCCCGCGCCGGGTACCTCGACGTCTGAGCCACACGGACACCACGACCACGCAAATCCGCCCGGAGAGACCCCCTTCGAGCACATCGAAGACGCCCTGAGCGTGCACGAAGATGACGCGCTGCATAAGGGACTGAAGTCTCGCCACGTACAGATGATTGCGATCGGCGGAGCGATCGGAACCGGGTTGTTCCTCGGTGCTGGCGGACGCCTGGCCAGCGCCGGTCCCGCCCTGGTATTCATCTATGCAATCTGCGGCTTCTTCGCCTTTCTCATTTTGCGGGCGCTCGGTGAACTGGTGCTGCACCGTCCGAGTTCCGGCTCCTTCGTGTCATACGCACGCGAGTTCTTCGGCGAGAAGACGGCTTTCGTGACCGGCTGGCTGTACTGGCTGAACTGGGCTATGACAGCCATCGTCGACGTGACAGCGGTTGCGCTGTATATGAACTTCTTCGCCACCTACTGGGCACCGTTCGGTTCGGTGCCGCAGTGGCTGTATGCCCTCGCGGCTCTCAGCCTGGTCATGTTCCTGAACCTCCTCTCGGTCAAGGTGTTCGGGGAGATGGAATTCTGGTTCGCGCTCATCAAGGTGCTCGCGATCGTTGCGTTCCTGATCGTGGGAACCTGGATGGTGATTTTCGGCACGCCGCTGGACGGCGCCACGGCTGGGTTTGCGCTGATCGGTGAAAACGGGGGCTGGCTGCCCAACGGGCTGATCGCATCCGTTTTGGTCGTACAGGGCGTCGTCTTTGCCTACGCTTCGATCGAGCTGGTCGGCACGACAGCGGGCGAGACGAAGAACCCCGAAAAGGTGATGCCGAAGGCGATCAATACGGTCATCATTCGCATCGCGGTGTTCTACGTGGGCTCGATCCTGCTGCTCTCACTGCTGTTGCCCTACACGGCCTACAAGGCGGGCGAGAGCCCGTTCGTCACTTTTTTTGCCACGATCGGGGTCGATGGCGTCGACGTGATCATGAACCTCGTCGTGCTCACAGCGGCGTTGTCCTCGCTCAACGCTGGTTTATATTCCACTGGACGCATACTTCGGTCGATGTCGCTCGCCGGTTCGGCGCCGCGCTTCGCGGGCAAGATCAGCCGCAACGGGGTGCCGTTCGGCGGCATCCTGCTGACCGGTGCCGTAACGCTGCTCGGCGTCGGACTCAACGCCATCGTGCCCGACAATGCCTTCGAGATCGTGCTCAACATGGCTGCGATCGGCATCGTGAGCGCTTGGGGCATGATCGTGCTGTGCCAGCTTCGACTGCAAGCCTGGGCCAAACGCGGCATTCTGGTGCGCCCGGTGTTCCGCATGCCGTGGGCGCCATACTCCGGCTACGTGACGCTCGTGTTCCTGGTCGGAGTGCTCGTATTGATGGCATTCGACTGGCCGGTCGGCACGCTCACGATCAGCTCGCTCGTGCTCATCATTCCGGGACTGATGATCGGCTGGTATGCCTGCCGCGGCCGCATTCTCGAGATCGCAGCGGCCCGCGAGGGCTTCACCGGCCACGTGCCGGTCATCGCCAACCGTCCGTTGTCCGACCGACCCCGCCATTAGCCATCCGCTTTCTCTGAGCAACGCGCCGCTCGTCGTTTGGTCGCTGCGGCGTTCAGCTGCTGCCGCGTTCAGCTGCGGCGGCGGGTCGCCATGCGGTCGGTAATGATCACGAGCACCAGCGCCACGACCAGCACCCCGACGTAGACGATCGGCACCATTTCGAGCCCGACGCTGTCAATCAGCACCGCGCCGAGCAGTGCGCCGCCGCCGATGCCAGCGTTGAACGCGGTGGTGTAGAAGGCACTTGCAGTATCGCGGATATGCGGCGACGCGGCGTGCAGCATCCGCGTTTGCATGAGCGGGGGCAGCATGCCGAACACCATGCCCCAGAGCACGAACGCGGCGATCGCGACGGGCAGGGTCGCCGTGAACAGGGCGAGCAGGCTCACGCTGACGGCGCTCGCGGCGAGGCCCAGAACCAGGCCGAGGCTCGGTCGGGAACCGAAAACCGTGCCGACGAGCAGCAATCCGACAGCACCGGCCACGCCATAGGCGAAGAGCAGCGGGGCCAGGAGAACGGGGTCGACGCCGAGCCCGTCGAGCAGGAACGGCGTGATGTATGTGTAGAAACTGTAGTGGCCGATCATCGTGATGCCGGTGATGCTGCAGATCAACACCACCGCCGGTATAGTCGCGTCCCGACGGTTTTTCGTTGCCGATTTGGTCGGGTCAGCGGATGCCGATGCGCCCGTAGAGTGCCGCGCCACCGGTGGCAGAAACTTCCAGACCAGTACCGCACCGACGAGCATCAGGGCGGCGAGCACGACGAAAGAGAGCCGCCAGCCGAGCAGATGCCCGCCCGCGGTGCCGAGCGGAACCCCGAAGACGAAGGCGAGCGTGCCGCCCGCGACCGTGATGGAAACCGCGCGACCGATCTGCGCCTTCGGCACGAGGTGGGCAGCGTAGGCGCCGACAACCGACCAGAACAAGCCGTGCGCGACGCCGCCGAGCACTCGGGCGGCAACGACGAACTCGTAGGTCGGAGCGATGGCGGTGAGGATATTGCTCACCGCGAAGATGATGAGCACGACGATGATCAGGCCGTGGCGCGGAAAGCGGCGGGTCCAAATTGCGACCGGGGCGCTCGTGAGCACGACCGTGAAGGCGAACCACGAGACGAGAAGCCCGATTTGCGACTGGGCGACGCCCAGACTGCCGCTCATTTCAGGGAGCAGGCCCGTCGGCAACATTTCGCTCGTGACTGAAAGAAATACGGCGGCCGACAGGGTGATCAATCCGACCCAGGGAAACGGAGGTTCACTCGCGCGGATGCGGGCGGGACGCACGACGGGGATCGACCCGGTGGGCAGAAAAATATTGGCTGTATTGGTCATGTCTGCATTCATGCTGAGAGTCGAAGCCGACCGGTGGGACCATGCACACCGAGGTCAAAACCACTCGACTGCGCGCCGACGTGCGCGCCCGGGGCCGGCTTGTTCAGTACGACCAACGGGTAGTCTACCCACACGAGGTGAGGCGGCAGGTTGGTCGGACCACGGCATCCACTTGACCGCGCGGTATTCTGAGGTAATGACTTCTTCCACCCCACATCACTGGGTTATCACGCTGGTCTGCGCCGACCAGCCCGGAATCGTTCACGCGGTCAGCGGCGCGATCGTGCAGGCGCAGGGCAATATCTCCGAGAGCCAGCAGTTCTCCAGTGATGACACCGGGCGGTTTTTCATGCGGCTGCAGGTGCAGTCGCCGGCGACCCGGCCCGAGCTCGAAGCGGCGCTCGCACCCGTGATCGAACGCTACGCGATGGCGTCGATCATCGATGTCGTCGGGCGTCCGCTGCGCACGCTCGTGCTCGCCTCGTCGGCCGGCCACTGCGTGAACGACCTGCTGTTTCGCCAGCGTGGCGGGCAGTTGCCGGTCGAGATTCCGCTCGTGCTGAGCAATCACGGCACGCTGCGCGACCTGGTCGGGTTTTACGGCGTTCCGTTCGAGTCGTTGCCGATAACGGATGCCGCCAGCAAGGCCGCTTTCGAGGCCCGCGTCATCGACGCTGTCGACGAGCTCGATATCGAACTCGTCGTGCTCGCCCGCTATATGCAGATTCTCTCGCCCGAACTGTGCGCTCGGCTCAACGGTCGGGCGATCAACATTCACCACTCGTTCCTGCCGGGGTTCAAGGGAGCCAACCCGTACCGCCAGGCGCACGCACGCGGCGTGAAGCTGATTGGGGCGACGGCGCACTTCGTGACCGGCGACCTCGATGAGGGACCGATCATCGAGCAGAACGTGGTGCGGGTCGATCATTCGCGCACCCCGACGGAGCTGGTGTCGATCGGACAAGACGAGGAGAGCCGCACACTGACCCAGGCGGTGAAGTGGTTTGCCGAGAACCGGGTACTGCTCGACGGGGCGCGAACGATCATCTTCAAGTAACCGCGCGGGTTCGCGGGCCCACCTTCTGGCCCGGGGCCCGGTTTCTATCCTGGGCCCAGGGTCCAGGCCCGGGCCCGGGCCGCGGGAGCGGAGGGCATCGCTAAGCTTGACGGGTGACAGATACGCGCGGACTCCCGAAAATCGGCCCCAACGACATGCTTCGGTTCGTGCTCGAACTCTTCGCCTTCATCAGCCTCGGATTCTGGGGCTTCGTCGCCTGGCCACTCCCCTGGCCCGGCATCTTGTTCGGCCTCGCCACCCCGGCTTTCGCGATTCTGGTCTGGGCCCTGTTCCGGTCCCCGAAGGCCGTGTTCCGCCTCGATCCCTTCGGTAAGGCCTTCATCGAGATCGCCATCTTCGGCGCAGCCGCGATCGCCTGGTGGGACCTCGGCTTCCCCATCATCACCGTGGTCTTCGCCATCGTCGCCACGGTGAGCGGCGTCATCTCGGGTCGAAAAGAACTCCGCTAGCCAGCTCGAGAGCGAAAAGTACCTGTGGGAATGGGCACTTCGCACAGTCGCGGCAGGCTACAAGACGGCGCCCAGCCATGCCACCGCGGCGGCAACATCCGTTTCGGCAATGCCATGGCCACCAGGGCGCAGCTCCTGCTGCACCTGCGCGCCGCGCGCTTCGAGCAACGTCACGAGTTTCTGAACGCTCGGCAGCGGTGCCATCGGATCGCTGCGCCCGTTCAGGAGCAGCAGAGCGGATGCCGCCAGCTCGCTCCCGGCGACCCGCGCGTCAGGTTTTGCATTCGATACAGCCCAGTCGAGCGGATGCATGCCAGAGAACGCGATCACGCGCGGCACCACCGCGGGGTGTAACAGCGCCGTCGCAAGTGCGATGTTGGCGCCGTTCGAGAATCCGACGGCGACCAGCGAGCGGTCACCCAATTCGTAGTGGTCGCGCGCCCAGACCAAAAATCCGGCCAGCTCGTCGGCTCGGCGAACCACGTCGTCGGTGTCGAAGACACCCTCTGACAGGCGCCGGAACCAGCGGTTCATACCGTTCTCCTGCACGCGACCGCGCGGGGCGAGCACGGCGGCGTTTCGATCGAGCGCCGCGGCCAGACCACTGACCTGTTGTTCATCGCCGCCGGTACCGTGCAGCATCAGCAGCACGGGCGCTGAGACAGAACCGGGCCGGAATAGGTGCGGCCACTGGGCATTCTCGTTCACGGCGCTCATTCGGCCGGTCCGCTCGACGTGTGCGCGGCGACGCTCATTCGGTGACCAAGGCGGCAGCCGAAACCGGCGCCGCAGCATCCGCTGCCCCGGGGTTGTTCCCGGGCGGCAGAGTGATCGGCAGGACCGCATTCTCAATGGCCTCGCGGCTCGGCTCGAGCCACGGCGGAAGCTTGAGCGACCGGCCGAGCTCGAGGAGCGGCTCGTCAATGTCGAATCCGGGGGTGTCGGTGGCGATTTCGAACAGTACGCCACCGGGTTCGCGAAAGTAGATCGAGGTAAAGTACTGGCGGTCGAGAATGGCGGTCACGCTGTAGCCGCGGTCCGCGAGCTGCTCACGCCATTCGACCTGGGTGGCCCGGTCAGGCACCCGGAAGGCCACGTGGTGCACGCTGCCGCCGGCGGTCAAACCGGGCTCCTTCGTGGAGTCGGCCAGCACGTCGACGAGGTTGCCGGGCGCGCCATCGCCGGCGCCCACGCGAATGCGGCCCGCCGTTTCACTGATGATATGCATGCCCAGGTCGGCCGTGAGCACCTGCACGGTCTTCGCCGGGTCGGCCACGGTAAGCACGGAGGAGTGTTGCCCGCGCACCGCGAACTCGGCGGGAACGGATGCGGAATCCCAGGGATTACGCGGATCCACCGTCGACGACGCCACCAGATCCAGCTGCAGCCCGTCCGGGTCGCGCAGTGAGAGCCGCTCCTCGTGGGAGGAGCGCCCGGTCACGTCGGACTCCACGCCGAGCTTTGCGAAGTGGTCCTTCCACCAGCCGATGCTGCCGGCCGGAACCGAGAACGCGGTCGTGGTCGATTGGCCGGCGCCGATGCGACCGCTCCGAATACCGGTCCAGGGAAAGAAGGTGAGCAGCGAGCCGGGTCGGCCGGAATCGTCGCCGTAGTAGAGGTGATAGGTTCCCGGGTCATCGAAGTTCACGGTTTTCTTGACGAGGCGCAGGCCGAGCCCGGTTACGTAGAAGTCGATGTTGCCCTGTGGGGCGCCCGCGATCGCGGTGACATGGTGCAGTCCTGTGGTCTGGACGGTCATGAGGTCCTCTCTTTTGCAAATCAAACGTTCGATATTCATGCAAACGCATGCATGTCGGGTTTCATTCCCAAATTCTCAGAGGCGCCGTTCCGCCGGCATCCGCACTGCATAGATGGCCGCGATGACGAGGAAAATCCCGCCGACCGCGAACCCGGCCGAGAACGAGAAGGTGTCAACGAGCAGGCCCGCGACGAGCGGACCGACGATCGCACCGGCATCCGCGCACATGGAGAACACCGACACCGGGCGGCCCCCGTGGGCACCGGCGGCATCGCCTACGGCTGCGGCCGGCGCCGTGCCCATGAACGCGGCGGCGACTCCGTAGACGCAGAGCAGGGCGCCGAGAACCCAGATATTCGGTGAGAATGATATTGCCACAATCGCGAGTCCGGCGACAGTGAAGGCCCCGATGATGGCCGGTCTACGCCCAACGGTGTCGACAAAGCGGGCGGCCGGAGCGAGGGCGAGGGCCTGGGCCACGGCGGCGGCGGCGAGGGCGATTCCGGTCCACGAACTCGTTCCGCCGAGAACCACGACGACGAACAGGGGAATGAGTGTCGTGCGCACGCCGAGCGAGGTCCAGCCTTGGGCAAAGTTGGCGATGCAGGCCGCGCGAAACCGCTCATCGCGCAGCACGGTGCGAAACGGCGTGCGCACGGCAGATGCGTCGCCTCCGGCCAGCGCGCCGCTTCGCCCGCCCGAACGCAACAGAAACAGCCCGACCAGGCCAGCCACGGTGAGGGTACCAGCGTAGAAGAAGAAGGGCGCCGTCAGGGAGATCGTGGCGAGCAGGCTGCCGATCGCCGGGCCGGCCATGCCGCCGATGAGAAATCCGCCCTGATAGAAGCCGATCGCGCGGGCCCGTCGGCCCGGTTCCGCCGTGCGCAGCAACAGCGTCATCGCCGACACCGAGAACATGGCTGAGCCGATACCGCCCGCGCCGCGCAGCAGCAGCAGTTGCAGGTAGCTGTCCGCGGCGCCGACCAGGCCACTGGACAGGGCCACGATTCCGATGCCGATTGCCAGCACGGCGCGCTCCCCCGCCCAGTCGATCAGGCGCCCGCAGACCGGACTGAACACGAAACGCATGAGCGCGAAAGCCGAGACGACCGCCCCGACCTCGAGGTTGCCCACCCCGAAACTCTGCACATAGACCGGAAGCACCGGAACGACAACGCCGAACCCCACCATCACGAAGAAGGCAATGACGCCGAGCACGATCACGTCGCGATTCAAACGGGGCTTCGAGCTCGTGCTGCCCGGGTTTAATTCGGGTACAGCGGATGCCCGGCGTCGCCCCCGCATCCATTCCGCCACTCGCATCCCTCCAGCCTAAGCCGCCCCGCACCTCGCCCCCGCACCTCGCCCCGTGCCGAGCCCGGGCCCACCTTTTGTCCATGGGCCCAGTTTCTAACCTGGGCCCACGGACCGGGCCCGGGCCCCGTCCAGAGAAAGAGAGACGGGGCCCGGGGTGAGGGTGAGCGGCGGGACTACCGCACGATCAGCAGGGAACGCGCCGGGCTCGTCGCGGCCGCGACCACGTCGTTGCCGGCGTAGTGCCCGACGACCTTGTACAGGCCACGACCGAGCTTCGGCAGCGTGATGCTGCCGCGCCCGTTCGCGTCGAGCGCCACGGTGAACCGGCGCTTATCGACTGTCACGGTCGCCATGTCGCCGACCGCCCCCTTGCTGGTGACCGTAACGGACACCGTGACCCGGCTGGAGAAGAAGACGGCCCGGTGGTTGATACTCAGGGCAACCTTCGCGGCATACTTCACGACGACCCCGGCCGACGTCGCCTCGGCACTAGGCCCGCCGGGTACCGTGGCGGTCACCACCACGGTCAATGTGGTTCCGGCGAGCGCCTTGGTCGGTGTGAAGGTCGCCGAGGTAGCACCGGCGATGTCGACGCCGTTGCTCTGCCACTGGTAGCCGAAGGCGAGGCCCTCGGTGTTCCACTGGCCGGGGTCAGCGGTCAGTACCGACCCGATCTCTGCCGTACCCGACACGTTGGGCGCCACCGTGTTCACCGGGGCATCCGTTTGGCCTCCCTGGCTGGCAGCCACGGTGAGGATCGTCGACGCAGCACTGTCGCCATAGTCGACCACACCGAGGTACGGCGTGTTCGGCACGAGGCCGGCCCAGCTCAGCGTGTACGTGATCGGAACGCCCTGCGGTCCCTGGATCGCGGGCGGGGTCGCTGTGAATCCATTGCTGGGCTCCCCCGACGAGACCGAGAAGGTGTTCACATCGAACGCGGTCGAACCGGAGAACACGTCAACGACCACCTGGTAGAAACCGGCCTCGGGGTCGTTCAGGTCGATGTGCTCGTCGGCCGACCCGGTGGCCGACTGCCAGCCGGCCACCGGGTCGCCACCGGGGCCGTCGAGCAACAGCACGAACAGGTCGAGGTCGGTTGAATCATCGACGGCGTTCAGATCGAACCGGGCCAGCCGGCCTTCCTGAATCTCCACCTCGTAGGTGAACTGATCGCCGGTCGTGCCCACATTGGTGTGCGGGCTGGACGGGTTTTCGGCGTTGTCCTGATGTACCCCGTTGGCGAGGCCGGCGAGGTTCAGCGCCACGGGCTCTGAACCGCCTGGGGCCACGGTCACGTCGACCGTGCCGTCCACTCCGGCGCCAGCCACCTCGGTCGGGGCGACGACAGTGACCGGACGAATGGCGATTGGGCTGTGCACTACGTCGAAGAAGTCGCCCGGGTCACCCGAGCCACCGTTTCCGAAGCCCCAGTCCAGCGCTCCGGTCGTGTACACGTCGAGCGGAGCATCCGTTCGCGTGAACGTCACCGTGTAACTCTGCTTTTCACCGACCGCACCGAACGTCATCTCGGCCGGCGAAACGACAGCGTTGATGCCGGGAATCACGATCGGCAGGGCCGTGTATGTGCCGACCCGCACTGCGGTGACCGTGCGGGTGATCGTTTCGGGCGCGGTCAACGCTCCGATCTGAATCGACGGCAGGTTCAGGTTGCTCGCATCGATCGGCTCTACGCCGGCATCGAATCCGATTCCCTGCAGGTAGGCCAGCCAGTCGGCCGGGCCGCTCTGGTAGACCAGGCCGGGATAATCGAAGGACGAGGGATTGACCTGTCCAGCACCCTGCGCGAACGGGTCGGTCACCCGGTCACCGTTGGCGTCGACCGTGTCCTTCGCGGTTGTCATCATGACTGATTTAATCTCGGACGGAGTCGCGAGCGGCCGAAAGCCCAGAATGAGCGCGGCGAGACCGGCGATATGCGGGCTGGCCATGGAGGTACCCGACAGAAACTCGAACGTCGGGTCGGCCCCGGCCGCGTTGGCGCCGTCGGCCAGGATGCTGACACCGGGTGCAGCAATATCGGGCTTGAGCAGGTCGCCACCATCGGCGGTAACCGGTCCACGGGAGGAGAACCCGGCCACCTGGGGCACCGGAGTCTGCGTGGCGGTGCTGTTGTCAGGCGTGAACGTGACCGTTGCGCCATCTGATGCCGAGTACGCGAAGACCGGATCGAAGGCGTTCGCATCCAGGTGGACGCTCGGCACGGAGTGCTCATCGGTGTCAACGTCAGCCGGTGTGCGGTTGACCAGCAGCATTCCGCTGCCGCCGGCCCGAAGTACTTCGGCCGACTTGGCCACTCGGTCGTAGACGCCGCGCTGGCAGAACACAATTGCGCCTGCCACCTTGACCGGGTCGAGTGAATCCGGCGCGCAGAGCAGCGCGTCGGCCGGGTCGAAGCCGTTCACCGATACGAGGTCGGCCCGCACGAGATCACCGGAGAGCGGGGTAGCTCCCGGCGTGCGGTCAACGGTGATCGAGGCACCGACGTATTGTGAGCCGTCACCCAGAGTGGCCGTCGCCTCATAGGACGGGATCGTGCTCGCAGCGACCGTGGTGATCCACGGTGATGCGTTGTCGAGGGTCGACGGCGTGGGTCCGGCATTGCCGGCAGAAGCGGCCACGAAGATGCCAGCTGCCGCCGCCCCGAGGAAGGCCTGGTCGGTGGGTGAGAACGTAGTCTGGGCCGGGCCGCCGCCGATCGAGTAGTTGATCACGTCGACGCCGTCGGAGATGGCCTGGTCGACGGCACGCAGAATATCGGTGTCCGTGCATCCGTCATCGGTCGTGACCGAGTTGTCGGGGCCGGACCAGCACACCTTGTAGGCGGCGATCTTGGCGGCCGGAGCCACACCGGAAATGTTACCGAAGTCGACGCCGTTCAGATTCGCGGCAACGTCGACGTTTCCGCCGGCGGTGCTCGCGGTGTGCGAACCGTGGCCGTCACCATCGCGCGGGGAGACATATTCACCCGTTGACGCGTCTCCGATCTGGCCGGCACCGAATCCGTCGAGAAAGTAACGCGCGCTGATCACCTTGGTGCTGCAGGCATCCGCTGTGAACTGTTCACCCGTCTGGCAGGTGCCGGTAAAGGTGGTCCCGTCGGCTTTGTTCATGGTGATCGTGTCGCCATCGAGCCACGGCTCATCACCGGGTGTCGTACCGAGCGATGAGCCGGCAAAGGAGGGGTTTTCCGGGGCGATGCCGGTGTCGAGCACGCCGATCACCACGCCCTTGCCGGCCTCACTCGATCCGCCCAGCTTGGACCACAGTCCGGTCGGCCCGCTCAGCCGCAAAAAGTCGGTCGATGACTCGGCGGTCACGTGACGGAGGGCGTCGGGCACAACCGACACCACGTTCTTCTTGATAGCGAGAGCTGCCGCCTGTTTGCCGGTCAACTGAGCGGCGAATCCGTTCACCGCGAGCGTGTAGGAATACGCCACCGTGGCGTCAACGGATGCTGCTACCTCACTCTGCAGTCGGGTGAGATAGTCCTTGTAGGTCTCGGCCGAGCGGCTTTGCGCGTCGAGCTTAGCTCCCGCATCCGGCATGGTCGCCGAGAAACCGTTGACCCCACCCTGGTACAGCGCGACAGCCTGGTCGCTGAGGGTCACGATGTAGCGTCCGGCGGTGAAGTCCATCCGTTGTCCGCCGGGAGCGGCGATGCTGCCGTACAGGCCGGTCGCAGTGGGGGCAGCGCCGGCGGGCAGGGTGCCGCCGATGAGTACTGAAGCGCCCACCAGGGCGACGGTGACGGTGGCCGCAATTGTGGCGCGGCGACGTGTGCGGGATGTTGGCGCCGGGTTCAGCGCTGAATCCGGCGCAGACATCGTGCGCCTAAAGAAAGAACTCACGTTGGTGTCCAATCCGATAAGGGTGCGAGGTGGTCTCGTTCCACAGCAGGAACGGTTCGCTGTTCCGATGCGCGGGACAGTTCGCTGGTGACCGTAGCGCGCTGACCGCCCTGCGGATAGGGGTATTCCGCAGGTACGTCAGGCAGTGGTGCGCGCCGGCGCGCACGCAAACGCGCCGCAGCATCCGCTTCGAAACGGATGCTGCGGCGCGCGCCTGGCCCTCGCCCCGGCTACCGCACAATCAGCGTGCGCGGCTTGCTCGTCGCCGCGGCCACGAGGTCGCTGCCCGCATACTCCGCGGTCGCCGTGTAGGTGCCGCGGTTTAGGTCGGTCAGGGTGAGCGACCCCCGCCCCATCTGATCGAGGGCGATGTCGTAGCTCTGGTCATCGACCAGAACCTGCACCGTCCCGAGCTGTGCTGAGCGCGGGGCGTCGGTCTGCACCGACACCTCGAATTTCACGCCCGTCGAATGCGGATTGGCCCTCGAATCAATCTTGAGGTCAACCGTGGCACCGTACCTCACAACGACCCCGGCCGAGGTGGCCGTGCCTGCCGGCAACCCGTCGGCCCGTGCCGTCACGACCACGGTGAGCATCGTGCCGCCGAGTGAGTTGGTCGGCGTGTAGTCGGCTTTGGTGGCCTTCTTTATATCGCGACCATCGGTCTGCCATTGAAAGGAGTACTCCACCCCGGCGACATCCCACAGACCGGGGTCGGCGGTCAATTTCTGGCCTACCACCGCGGTGCCCTCGATCGACGGCAGGGCCGTGTTCACGGGCGCCACCGGTTCGGGCGCTGCTCCGCTTTCGACCGACACGACCGTTGACACCGAGCTGGTGCCATAGCCGACGAGCCCGAGATACCCGGTCTCGGGCGTCAAGCCAGACCAGGACAGCGAGTACGTTGCTGTAACGCCCTGCTGGCCCAAAATGACCGGCGGGTCGGCCGCGAACGACCCAGCATTGGCACCGGCGAGCACCGAGTAGGTGTTGACGTCGAACGCCGTCGTTCCGCTGTAGACCGACGCGATCACCTGGTAGAAGCCGGCCTCCGGAGAGACCAGGTCGATCCGTTCATCGGCCGATCCGGTCGCGGACTGCCAGCCGGCGACCGGAGCGCCGCCGTCGCCGTCCAGGCGGTAAACGATCAGGTCGAGGTCGGCGGTCTCATCGAGCGCATCGAGGTCGAACCGGGCGAGCTCGGTACCCTTGGGCACCTCCACCTGGTAGCGGAACTCCTCGCCGGCGGTGCCGGTTCCGGTGGTCGGGCTTGACGGGTCGGCAGCGTCGGGCTGGTGCAGTCCGGCCGCGAGGCCGATCAGGTTGAGTGCCACGTCCCCGGTGGCCCCGGGGGTGATCGACACGTCGACCGAACCATCCACCCCGGTGCCGTCCGCGGTGGCGGGGGCGACGAGCGTCACCGGCTGGATGGCGACGGGGCTGTGCACAACAGTGCCCGCGCCGCTCACCCAGTTGAGCGAGCCGGTCGAGAACTCGTCGAGCGGTGCATCCGTTCGGGTGAAGGTGACGGTGTAACTGGCCGATTCATCCGCGGCACCAAAGCTCAGGGTGCTGGGCGAGACCACCGCGTCGATGCCCGGCACCGTTACCGGCTGGGCGGTGAAGGTGCCGGCCTCGGTGCTCGTGACGGTGCGGGTGATGGTTTCCGGCGCGGTCAGTGACCCGATCGCGATGGAGGCCAGGTTGAGGTTACTCGGGTCCACCGGGTCGGCGCCGACGTCATAGCCGATGCCTTGAATGTAGGAGTACCAGTCCGCCGTGTCGTTCAGGTAGAGCAGGCCCGGTTCGAACATCGCTGTCGGGTCGACGTGGCCGGCCCCCTGGGTGAACGGGTCCGTGACGGCGATGCCGTTAGAGTCGACCGTGTCGTAGGCGCTCGTCATCAGGGCCGACTTGATCTCGCCCGGAGTGGCGAGTGGTCGTTCACCGAGGTACAGCGCGGCGAGTCCGGCAATCTGCGGACTCGACATCGATGTACCCGAGAGGAACTGCCAGGTCGGCGCGCCACCTTGGGCGTTGGGACCGTCGGCCAGGATGGCCACGCCGGGTGCGGTCACGTCGGGCTTGAGAATGTCACTGCCGTCGGCGAGTACCGGTCCGCGGGAGGAGAACCCGGCCACCTGCGGAGTCGGCGGCGTATAGCTGGTGGTGTTGCCATCGGTGAACACGACGGATGCGCCGGCGCTGCCCGCGTAGCCAAACGCCGCGTCCCAGTACGGGGCGTCGAGGTGAACGGTGGGCACGGCGTGCTCGTCGGTGTCGACCGAGCCGGGCACACGGTTCACCAGGAGCATGCCGATGCCACCGGCTCTCAGCACCTCGGCCGATTTCGCTACCCGGCCATAGACACCGCGTTCACAGAACACGACGACGCCGGCAACTTGCGCGGCGTCGAGCGAATCGGGGCCGCAGAGCCTGGCATCAGCCGGGTCGTGGCCGGCGACGGCAACGAGGTCACCGCGCACGAGCGGAGCGGCCAGCGGGGTAGCGCCCGGGGTGCGGTCAACCGAGATCGATCCGCCCGCGTACGCTGTGCCGTCGCCGAAGGTCGCGGTGGCCTCGTAGCCGGGGATGGTGCTCGCTGCGACCGTGGTGATCCACGGGGCGGCATTGTCGAGCGTGGACGCACCGGGACCGGAGTTGCCGGCCGAGGCCGCCACGAAGATGCCGGCGGCAGCGGCGCCGAGGAAAGCCTGGTCGGTCGGGGAGACCGTGGTGTCGGCCGCTCCACCGCCGATCGAGTAGTTCAGCACGTCGACGTTGTCGGCGACCGCCTGGTTGATGCCGGCCAGCAGGTCGGAGGTGGCGCAGCCGTCGTCGGTGGACCGCGTCGGGTCGGGGCCGGACCAGCACACCTTATAGGCGGCGATCTTCGCCGCCGGGGCGACACCCGAGATGAGTCCGTAATCGAGTCCGCTGATGATCGCGGCCACGTCGTGGTTGCCGCCGGCGGTGCTTGCGGTGTGCGAGCCATGGCCGTTGCCATCTCGCGGTGATAGGTATTCGCCGGTGCCTGCAAAGCCGATACGATCGGCTCCGAAGCCGGTCACGAAGTAGCGCGCACCAACAATCTTGGTGCTGCAGTCGCTCGGGGCAAACTGCACCCCGGTGACGCACTCGCCGGTGAAGGTGGCGCCGTCGCTCTTGGTCATGGTGATCGTGTCACCGTCGAGGTAGGGAGCGCTGCCGGCCGTGCTGCCGAGCGCGTCACCGGCGAAGGAGGGGTTCTCCGGTGCGAGGCCGGTATCGAGCACACCGATGACGACGCCCGCGCCCGCGGTATCGGTGCCACCGGTGTCGGCCCAGACGCCGTCATCGCCGGAGAGTCCGAGAAAGTCGGTCGACGGGGTCGCTGTCACGTGCTTGAGCTCGTCGGGAGTGATGGCCACGACGTCCTTCTCGGCCGAGAGCGCCGCGGCCTGCTCGGCGGTCAGTTCGGCGGCGAACCCGTTGAGGGCGAGCGTGTATGAGTAGTCGATCGTGGCATCAACGGATGCCGCCACCTTCCTCTGCTTGCCGCCCAGATAGTCGGAATAGCTCGCCGAGGCGCGACTGCGCGGGTCGAGGCGGGCGCCGGCATCCGGGGTGGTCGGGGCGAACCCGTAAACGCCTCCGGTGTAGGTGGCGACAGCATCGTCAGCCAGGGTCACAATGTAGCGACCATCGGTGAAGTCGGTGGCCGATGCGGCGATGCCGGCGCCGATGCTACCGCCAAGGCCCGGGGCCATCGGGGCGGCTGCGGCGCCACTCACGCCAACGAGGGCGCTGGCGACGACCAGGGTCATGGTGACACCGAGCGCCATCACTCCGCGTCCCCGGGGCTGCGCGAGCGTTTGGTAGGTGGCGAAGCGAGGAGCGAAATGCGGGCTTTCGGGCGGGAGTGCGATTCGCCTGAAGTGTGATTTCACGTGCGTGTCCAATCCGATCGGAGTGCGCTGGCCGCTCTGCCCCATTTAGGGGCAGAGCGTGATCGTGAACGTATCGCACGAACCCAGCCCCCGTACAGTGCGCAGATTGCTCGGTAACACGATCGTTACCTGGGCGAGTGCACAGTCCGGGTCGTTCCAAGCTCCCGAATCAGACCGGTCTGTCTACTGCTGGGTGTACCGGCCTGTCCGTTTCTTCGCGCGTTTCGGCAGCGGCCGACGCCGCCGCTCCGTCCGCCACCCGGATACACCCGCGACCGGCATCCACTCGCAAATGCACAAAGGCCCCGACCAGGACTGGTCAGGGCCTTGAGTGCTACTGCCAACCGCGCTTACGCCAGGCGGGTCTGTAGGTTCTCGGCGAGCGAGGCGAGGAACTCTTCGGTGGTTTGGTAGCCCTGGTCGGGGCCGACCAGAAGCGCGAGGTCCTTGGTCATCTTGCCGCTTTCGACGGTCTTGATCACGACGTCTTCGAGGGTCAACGCGAACTCGGCCAAGGCTGCGTTGTTGTCGAGCTTCGCGCGGTGCGACAGCCCGCGGGTCCAGGCGTAGATCGACGCGATCGGGTTGGTCGAGGTGGGCTTGCCGAGCTGGTGCTGGCGATAGTGACGTGTCACAGTGCCATGGGCGGCCTCCGCTTCGACGATCTTGCCGTCGGGGGTGGAGAGTACGCTGGTCATGAGGCCGAGCGAGCCGAAGCCCTGGGCGACGGTGTCGGACTGAACGTCGCCGTCGTAGTTCTTGCAGGCCCAGAGGTAACCGCCCTCCCACTTCATGGCCGAGGCGACCATGTCGTCGATCAAGCGGTGCTCGTAGCTGAGGCCGGCCGCTTCATAGGCCGTTTTGAACTCGGCGTCGAAGATGTCCTGGAAGATGTCTTTGAACCGACCGTCGTAGGCCTTGAGGATGGTGTTCTTGGTCGAAAGAAAGACCGGCACGTTGCGCTCGAGGCCGTAGGCCAGGGTGGCGCGAGCGAAGTCGGTGATCGACGAGTCGAGGTTGTACATGCCCATGGCGACGCCGTCGCCAGGGGACTCGAACACCTCGAACGTCGACGGCTCGCTGCCGTCCTGCGGCGTGAAGGTCATGCTGAGCGTGCCCTTGCCCTTGAAGCGAAAGTTGGTGGCCTTGTACTGGTCGCCGTAGGCGTGGCGGCTGATGATAATCGGCTTGTTCCAGCCCGGAACCAGGCGCGGGATGTTGGAAATGACGATCGGTTCACGAAAGATGGTGCCGCCGAGGATGTTGCGGATGGTGCCGTTCGGCGAGAGCCACATCTTCTTGAGGCCGAACTCTTCCACTCGGGCTTCGTCGGGGGTGATGGTCGCGCACTTCACTCCGACGCCGTGCTTCTGAATGGCGTGGGCGGCGTCGATCGTGACCTGGTCGTTGGTTTCATCGCGCTTCTGAATCGAGAGGTCGTAGTACTCGAGGTCAATATCGAGGTACGGGTGAATGAGCGTTTCTTTGATGGCGTGCCAGATGATGCGGGTCATCTCGTCGCCATCGAGTTCGACAACTGTTCCCTCAACCTTGATCTTCGACAAAAATTTCTCCTCTTTGTTCAGTGTGGCCGTCACGACCATCGACGAGCTTACTAGAAAATCACAACTATCTTGACATCGAGATAAATTTGCGAGTGAATTGCGGGTACCGAAGCTTCGATCGACTACCGGCGACCCCGGGCGCACGTTAGCCTGATCACATGGGTGAGCTGACGCTGGAAGAACTATCCGCACGCAACATCGTTGCGGCCAACAACCTGAGCCTGAAGCCGGGCCAGGAGCAATTCATTGCACCGGTCTCGTATTCCGTTGCCGCTTCGGTGATCAACCCAGCCACATCGTGGCAGCGCGTGGTACTTCTCGGCGGCGTCGTCGCGGGGTTCATCCATGGCAACTTCGACCCTAACTCCGAGCACGAAGAGTTTCGCGCCTGCATCTGGCGCATCAACGTCAACGCTGAGACCCAGGGTCAGGGCGTTGGCAAATTCGCCGCCGAGGCGCTGGCCGCTGAAGCCCGCGATCGTGGTTTCGATCACGTCAACGTCATCTGGGAGCCCGGCACCGACGGCCCGGAGGCCTTCTTTCACCGTCTGGGCTTCGTCGACGTCGGCGAGACCCAGTACGGTGAGGTCATCGGTTCGCTGAAGCTCTGAGCCGCGTTCAGTCTGCGCATGACCACGCCGGAGCCCGATGACTTCGTCTCGCGGGTGCTCGGTGTGGTTGAGTCCATCCCGGCGGGTCGTGTGATGACGTATGGTGCAGTGGCGGCGGAGCTCGGCTCCCGGGCCGCCCGGGCTGTCGGCCAAGTCATGGCTCGCTACGGCTCAGACGTGGCGTGGTGGCGGGTGATTCGCGCCGGCGGGCATCCGCCGATCGGGCACGAGGCCCAGGCGCTGCCGCACTACGAGGCCGAGCACACGCCGCTGCTTTGCGTGGTCAAGGATAAGGCGACAACGGATGCCGTCTACCGCGTCGACTACGCCGCTGCCCGCTGGGCGCCGCGCACGAAATACCAGAGCGCAGTGGACTAGGCCCAAGCCCGCCGAACAGCTTCGGCGGGGGTAAAACCGTGGTGCAGGTTACACCGCTGGACGAGCCGTGCTGCCCCGCACGATGAGTTCGAACGGCATGTTGACATTGAGCCCAGTGCGCGACTCCGGGTGCGGTCGGAGTTCTTCCATGAGCACCTCAACAGCCTTCTCGCCCTGCTGTTGCGGAAACTGTGCCACGGTGCTGAGCCCGAAAAAAGTCGCCAGTTCATGGTCGTCGACACCGATCACCGACACGTCCCGAGGCACGACGAGCCCAAGGTCGCGCGCGGCCAGAATACTGCCGATGGCCATTTCGTCGGAGGCGGCAAAGATGGCCGTCGGGCGTTCGTGCGGCCGCCCGAGCAACTGCTTGGCCGCCTGATAGCCCCCGGCAGTGGTGAAATCGGCCGGACGAAAATCATCGCGGCGCGCCTCAATTCCCGCTGCCACGAGGGCGGCCTCGTAGCCGAAGCGCCGGTTGGTCGGCAGGTTGAAGTCCAGATCGAATGCCTTGTCACCACCGATGTGCGCGATGCGGGTATGGCCGAGTGCAATGAGGTGCTCCGTCGCGAGACGGGCGACGGCGAGATCGTCGACGGTGAGCGTGCGCACGCCGGCCAGCGGACCGCCGACGCCGACGAGGGGCTTGTTTAAAGCGTGCAACCGGGCCACCTCGTTTTCGGTGAGCTCGAGCGAAACCGCGATGACAGCATCCACTCGCTGACGCAGCAGAAAGTGTTCGAAGACGCTGCGGCGAGCTTCGAGTCCGCCGGTGAGGTTGTAGAGAGTGAGGTCGTACCCGTGGCGTTGCAGCGCTTGTTGGGCGCCTTCGACGACACTCGCGAAAAACCAATGATTCAAAAACGGCACGACCACGCCGATATTCTTCATGCGCCCGGACGCCAGGCTGGACGCGTTCGACGACACGACATACCCCAGGTGCGTAGCGGATGCCTCGACACGCAGGCGAGTGGCTGGCGAGACGTGATGACCGCCGCTGAGCGCCCGTGACACGGTGGCCGTGGATACTCCGGCGTGACGCGCGACGTCTGCAATATTGATCATGAAGTCCTCAAACGTGCCGCCCTCGTTGGTGGCGCAGTTGATATGTTACACATTTTTCAGACACTGCAAGCGATTGCAATATGATTCGCCCCGATTCGAGTGACGGTTAGTTTGTTGTCATTTTGTGACCTAATTGTCGCGATGTTGGACTAACCTCAGTGCAGGCTCGTTGTGCAATCGCTTGCAAAACGAGCCGGTCATAGCCGGTCTGCACCGCTGCAGGCACTATTTTGCGAAAGGCTCCACACCAATGACGGTGAATACCAAGAACCTGCTCCGAGTCGGCGCTCTCGCGGTCGTCGCATCTCTGGCCCTGGCCGGATGCTCCCCCGCGTCGTCCGATAACACCAACAGTGACAACTCGTCTACCAGCACTTTGACCGTGTGGGTTGACGCCGAACGACTCGAGGCCCTGAAACCCGCCGCGGCCGCTTACACCGAAAAAACCGGTGTCGAGGTCGATCTCGTTTCGAAAGACAACGCCACTCTCAAGGACGACTTCATTCAGCAGGTACCCACTGGAAAGGGTCCCGACATCACCATGGGCGCCCACGACTGGCTTGGCGAACTGGTCACCAATGGGGTCGTGAGCCCGATCGAACTCGGCGACAAGGCCGACGATTTTCTCCCCGTCGCCATCACAGCGTCCACCTACGACGGCCAGGTGTACGAGCTGCCCTATGCCGTCGAGAATCTCGCCCTGTTGCGCAACGCGGACCTCGTCTCCGAGGCGGCCAGCTCCTACGAGGACATGATCGCCAAGGGCACGGCCGCCGGGGTGACCTACCCGTTCCTCGTCGAGCAGGGTGTTGACGGTAACCCGTACCACCTGTACCCATTCGAAACCTCCTTCGGCGCTCCGGTCTTCGGCACCAACGCTTCCGGCGGTTACGACGCCACAAAGCTCGAGATCGGCAATGCCGGCGGCGAGGCGTTCGCGAGCTGGCTCGCCAGCCAAGGCAAAAACGGCACCGGGGTGTTCAACACCGAGATCACCGGTGACATCGCCAAGACCGCGTTCACTTCCGGCGACGCGGCCTTCTGGCTGACTGGACCGTGGAACGTCGGCGCTGCGCTCGAGGCCGGCATCAACCTCGCCGTCGACCCGATCGCCGCTCCGTCAACGGGTACTGCGGCTCCCTTCGCCGGCGTCAAGGGGTTCTTCATCAGCGAGCAGAGCGCGAACAAGGTCGCCGCCAACGACTTTCTGGTCAACTACATGGCTACCGAAGAAGTACAGACCGCATTGTTCGAGTCAGGACAGGTGCTTCCCGCGCTGAAGGCATCCGTTGAAGCTGCCTCGAGCGATCCCGTGGTTGCCGGCTTCGCTGCCGTAGGCGCTCAAGCCGTGCCGATGCCCGCCATCCCTGCCATGGGCCAGGTCTGGCAGTTCTGGGGAATCGCCCAGGCCGCCGTCATCAACGGTGAAGATCCGACCGTCACATGGCAGAAACTGGCCGCCGACGTGCAGGGCGCCATCGGCTAGAAAGCGTACGTTCTCGCGCTACCCCAATGGCTTGTGGCCGCCCGTCCGGCGGCCACAAGCCAGATACCCGTTCACCGTTTGAAAGCAGAACTATGCGCACCGATGACACCGATGCCAGCACAACGAAACCGTCGAAGCGTCACCAACGCGCCGCGATGATCGCCGAGGCGGCGTCCGGTGGCCTCAAAACCATCCTGATCAAAATCACGCTCCTCGGCATCGTAGACGCGATCGCCCTCTACGGGTTGTTCATCCTGTTCCTTCAGCAGCAGTGGATCATTTTCGGGCTCGTCGCCGCGGTCACTCTGGTCGTCAACTGGATCTATTTCACGCCCGGCAAGCTACCGGCCAAATACCTCACCCCCGGCGTCATCTTTCTTGACGTGTTCCAAATCTTCGTGGTCGGTTACACGGCCTACATCGGCTTCACCAACTACAGCACCGGGCACAACAGCGACAAGGCGCAGGCCATCTCGGCGCTGATGAGCAGCGCCCAGGAGCGTGTGCCCGACTCCCCCACCTACGCGGTGACGGTGCTCGACCAATTCGGCACCCTGAGCTTTCTGGTCACCGACCCCAACGATGAGGTCAGCCTCGGTTCGACCGACAGCCCACTGTCCCCCGTCAACAACGCCACCATCGACGGCGGCGAGGGCGTCGGCCTCACCGGCTACACGACCCTCAGCTTTCAGGACATCCTGTCGCGCACCGCCGAAATCACGGCCCTGGCCGTGCCGTTCTCCGACGATCCGAACGACGGCGCCCTGCGCACCAACGACGGGAGTAGCGCGTACCTGTATCTCTCCTCCCTCGTCTACGACGAGCAGGCCGACACGATGACGGATGCCAAAACCGGCACCATCTTCACCGACGCCGGTGACGGCGCGTTTGTTTCCGCAACTGGCGAGGAGATGCTGCCGGGCTGGCGCATCAACGTGGGATTCGACAACTTCGCCCGCGCGTTCACCGAGGAAGGCATCCGTACCCCGCTGATCAGCGTGACCCTGTGGACCATCACCTTCGCCACGCTGTCGGTCGCGACCACGTTCTTCCTCGGGCTTTTCCTCGCGATCGTATTCAACGACATGCGCATGAAGGGCCGTAAGTTTTATCGTGTCGCCATGATCTTGCCGTACGCTTTTCCCGCGTTCCTGTCCGCGCTGGTCTGGGCTGGAATGCTCAGCGAAAGCTTCGGCTTTGTCAACCAGGTTCTACTCGGCGGCGCTGAGATTCCATGGCTGACCAATGCGTGGTTGGCCAAGATCAGCGTTCTCGTGGTGAATCTGTGGCTTGGCTTCCCGTACATGTTCCTGGTCTGCACCGGAGCACTGCAATCCATTCCGGCAGAGCTGGAAGAAGCGGCCACGGTCGACGGCGCCAAGCCTTGGGCGGTGTTCCGGCTGATCAAGTTGCCACTGCTCCTCGTCTCCGTTGCCCCCCTGCTCATCGCATCATTCGCCTTCAACTTCAACAATTTCAATCTCATTTACATGCTTACCGGCGGCGGGCCGCGCGATGCCGCGGCCGATGTGAACGTCGGGGCCACCGACATCCTGATCTCGATGGTGTACAAGGTCGCGTTCACCGGTCAAGCGCGCGATTACGGACTCGCCAGCGCATTTTCGATCATCATCTTCATTCTGGTTGCGGTCATCTCCGTGGTCGCGTTCCGCAAGACCAAGGCACTCGAGGAGTTGAACCGATGATGTCTGTCGACGGGGCCACGCGGGTAATCCCGCTCAAACGTCCGTTCACACTTCGGCGCTGGTTTGCTCGCACCGGCTGGCGTCACTTGGTGGGCATCGTCATGGTCGTGTTCTCCGGCTTTCCGCTGCTGTACGTGCTGTCGGCGTCGCTCAATCCGCAAGGCACCCTCACCGGATCGAACCAGTTGTTCTCGCGCATCGGCTTCGATGCCTACGCTCGCATTCTCAGCACGCCCGAAGCCCCCTTTGCATTGTGGTTCGGCAACACCATCGTCATCGCCGCGACGACGGCGATCCTCACCGTGTTCCTCGGTGCCCTCGCGGCATATTCTTTTTCGCGCATGCGCTTCACCGGTCGCCGCGTTGGGCTGCTCACCCTCGTCCTCGTGCAGATGTTTCCGCAGCTGCTCGCCGTCGTTGCGATCTTTCTGGTGATGAGCACGATCAGTGATCTCTTCCCGGCAATCGGCCTGAACACGCAGATCGGGCTGATCATGGTGTACCTGGGCGGAGCTCTCAGCGTGAACACGTACCTCATGTACGGGTTCTTCAACACCATTCCCGCATCGATCGATGAGGCCGCCAAGATCGACGGGGCCAGTCACGCTCGTATCTTTTTCACGATCATTCTGCGACTCGTCGCCCCGATTCTGGCCGTGGTGGGGCTACTCTCGTTCATCGCGACGACGAACGATTTCGTGGTCGCCAGCGTGCTGCTGATCGACCCGGACAAGCAGACCCTCGCCGTTGGGCTGTACCGGCTGGTGTCCAACCCGAACTACGCCGACTGGAGTGCCTTTTCGGCCGGGGCAGTGCTGGCCGCCCTGCCGGTGATGGCGTTGTTCCTCTACCTGCAGAAGTACATCGTGGGCGGCCTCACGGCGGGGTCGGACAAATAGCGAACGGCTGGCCCGACCGCGGCAAGTCGATCAGCCCGGCACTGTCTACAGCGTCGACCCAGCGGGCGTTTTAGCGGCGGTTTCGGTGGCAGGCTCGGTCGGGCCCTGATCCAGTCGGAACGGCGGGTATTCATCGCGCAGCAGCGCCGTATACGTCACGACGCGAAACACCCAGCGATTGACCCCCATGATGACGTCGAACAGCGGCCGCTGATACCGGCCGGTGAACAGCAGGATCGCCCCGGCGACCACGACGAGAATGCCGAGGAGCGACACCCCGTCGGTTCCGCCAGCACCCGCGCCGCCGTCGCCTCGCCAGGGGTAGGCCCCGGCCGCCCCGCCGCCGACGAGTACCGTGAGCAACACCAAGTGCGGAATGGCGAGCAGCCAACTCTTCACGAGCACGAGGCCGCGCGACAGTCGCTCGGGGTACTCGACGTCGAAGTCGGCGGGGTAGTCGGTGCGCGCGAGGGTGAATGGCGGGTATCGGTCGGTACCGAGGGCTGAATAGGCGTAGAACAACACGCGCCAGCTCCACCGCAGCACGCCCACGTTGAAATGAAAGATCGAACGCGGGTAGCGACCGGTGAACAGAATCGCAAACGCCGCCACCACCGTCGTGACCAGGAACGCGAACCACAGGCCGGCGAGCAGTACGAAGTGCGGAACGGCCAACAGCCATTTGATCAGCCACAGGCCACGGGACAGCACAGGGTCGAGGTCCCCGGTCAGTGCTGACGGATACACGGGTTTGACCGAGTCAGAAGCGCCCAGAACGGATGCCTGCAGCGCGGTCGCCGCCCGGGCGACCCGCTGCGGGGTGACCGGGCCTGTCGCATTCACTCGGCCGAAGGCGGGCGGCTGCACTGGCGCGCCAGCCTCACCGAAAGCACCGGGCGCGCCCGGCGTCGGCGTGAGCCTTCTCCCGAGGCCGATGGCACCGAACACGACGAGAAGAACACCGAGCAGAAAAAGGATGCCACCGCCCAGGATGAGCCCCATGCTGATCGGCCCCAGCAGATCGGTGTGGACGCCGGCTGCGAGGTTCACCGCGATTCCGGGCCTGGCGTCGGCATTCATCACCACGACCGACCAGTCGCCCGCGGCGGGTTTCCAGATGATCTCCTGAGGTCCCGAGCCCGCTGCAGATTCGGTCCAGAAAGTCTGGTCGGCGGGAGCGGGGGGCGTTTGGGTGCCGGGAACGTCGAGGTAATCGACCCGAAACGGTGACGTCTGCACGTCACGCAGCTCGCTGTGGTTCACGTCAGCGAGGTACGCATCCACGTCGGCGCGTGGCGCAATGCCGATGAACACGTCCCGGTCGGTCGCGACATTGCTGGCTTGCAGGCGCAGCGTGGCGAGGTCGAATCCGACTACGGTCGGCACATTGAAGTCTCTGCCAATGTCAAAATTCGGCGATGTGATCGCGGACGAATCGGTCGTGAAGGTCTCGGCCTGTGACGTGAAGTATCCATCATTTCCCTGGGCCGCCGTGGCGACGGCGAGCGCCGTTCCCCCGGACAGCATGCCAGCACCGACCAGGCCCAGCACCGTGCCCAGAACGAGCATGATGATCGCACCCGGTCGTGTCCCTGACCGTACGCGACCGGGAGTTGTGGGCGCTGAATCGGAAGGGGGCAGCGCGGGTCGGGTAGGTGAATTCAGGTTACTCATCGTCTGGCAGCCTTTCTGAAAACGTTTATGCCCAGGGAATGAACGCCCGAGTCCAGCATGCCCCACCTCCGCACGCCTGACCAGTGACCAAAGACCCGACTGTGGTTTGCTGTGCAGGCCTTCGGCGCGGTGCTACCGTGCTGACATGCAGAGCGATCCGGTCGTTACCAACCCGCAGTTCTATCGGGTGATCTTTGAAAACGAGCGGGTGCGGGTGCTCGAGTACCTCGACCGGCCAGGCGACGCAACAACGCCGCATCGGCACCCGGACAGCGTCATGTTCACCCTCACGGCCTTCACCCGGCGGCTGACTACCGGCGGTCGATCCGTCGACCTCGAGCTGCCGGAGGGCGTGGCTCGGTGGCTCCCGGCCCAGGAGCATTCCGGTGCGAACATCGGAGAAACGGCCACGCACACCATTTTCGTGGAACTCAAGGAACCTGCCCCGGCTCCACTCGCCCCCGGCGCCCCCGAGCCCCTCGGTCCCGTTGGTCCTCTCAGTCCCGTGCCCGATTGAGCTAACCGACTCGACTTGAGAAGCCATTGGCTATCCGGCTGTCCGGCTGTCGCTGTGCGCTACATTGATAACATGTCATTCAATGATGCATCATCTAGATGCGGTGAGACAGTTCTCCCGACAATCGTGTGCGTGCCGTGCTTTTCGGGTGCGCCGTGGGACTTAGCCGCGCTCCCCGGTCTCGTTGGTCTACCAGCGCGCACAATGCGACTGCCAGAGGACGTTGCTGACGTTGAAAGTTACGCGACTGCCCTGGCTGAACAGGTTCACGGTCTCACGTCGTACATTCTGGTCGGAGATTCGTTCGGCGCCGTCATTAGCCTTGCCCTCGCCGCCCGGCAGCCGGCGGGCCTTGTGGGACTCGTGCTTTCCGGAGGCTTCGCCGCAAACCCGCTCCCGAGATGGAAGGGCGTCGCCGCCAAACTCTCGAGGTTCGCCAAGGGCGCCGTCTACCGACACGGCACGCTCCGGTTTCACGCCTTCCAGCTCGCTTCACACTTCGACGCCGAGGCCGAAGTACCGCACACTCAAGACGACTACCGAGGCCTCTTTGTGCAGAACACTCCGCGATCGAGCTACACAGCGCGAGTGACGTCCATCACCCGCTTTGATATGATCAACGACCTGGCACGAGTTGATGTACCAACGCTCGTGCTGACGCCAGCAGATGACCGACTGGTCGGCGCGGAAGCTGCGCGCCAACTGCTTGACGGCATTCGCGACTCGTCGGAGATCGTGTTGCCCCAAACGGGTCACATGTTCCGCTTCACTCATCCCACCCTGTATTCGAACGCCATCCGCACCTTCGTCGACAGCGTGCACCGGGTGGGCGATTCGGCCGAATTCAGCGCATCATGAATGCATCCGAAGAGCTGCGATATCTCGTTCTCGCAGCCCAACGTGAAGGCAACCGAATCCTTCTCGATCTGCTTCGCCCCCTCGGTGTATCACCATCCCAAGCTGAGGTGATTCGGGTGGTGGCCGATCACGGTCCTCTTTCCTTGGTCGACCTCGGAGTGTTGCTTGTTTGTGAAACCGGCAGCCCTAGCCGTCTGGTGGATGGTCTGGTGACCGCGAGCCTGCTCGAGCGGATACCAGCGCTCGACGACCGGCGCCGAGTGATCCTCTGCCTGACGGATACCGGTCGCGAGAAGGAAGTCAGTATTCGGGGCGTCGAAGCCGTACTTCATAGCTTCATCGAGCAATCGATGACTGCTGTTGAGATTGAGAGCGTCAACACGTTACTTCGTAAGTTCGTCTCTGGCCGCCCGGCCGGAATCGCGGTGGACCGCCGCTCGACAACATCTGCGGCAAGTTGAGGTGCGCTGTCCCGCGGAGGGTTCCCCTTGCGTGCGTGGCGCTCGAGCCGTTGGTCGTTCCGGCGCCCGTGCCGCAGCGGCGTACGCTCCGACCGTTCGAGGCGGCGAGCGACGCCTCCGAATTAGAGAACCGGATCCGTTCATGTTGCATGCAATATCTGTCACCGTGTTATGACCTGCAGGCCCACGAGCGCGCCACAGCCAGACCGAACAAGTTGCAATCGGACGCCAACCAAACCCAGCGGTTGGGCGCATCAAGGACTCTCCAACATCGATCACGCCATCTTGCTCTGCGCTCTGCATCACCCGCTGCTGCACAACCGGCATTGGAAGATACTGCTCCAGGGCAGCCGGTATTGGCTAAAACCCCCGATCGAGATCAACCCCGAACAGACTCTGATCTACCTGCCCAGCAAGAACCCGCTCATGCACACGACCCTGAAGCCCGACCTTCTGACGTCGGCCCCGCCTGCGGCTGGCACCGCCGACAGTCGTCAATCACGAAATAGCGGTCTCAACGTACTCGACCAACACTGTGGGGACGGCCCGAACCCGCACAACCCGCGCAACCCGCACGGCGACTACGAAGACTAGACGTCCACCCGCTCGGTTCACCTGCCGTTAGCGCTGAGCACACCTGCGGGTCACGAAACAGCGGTTTCAAACAGCTCGCCGGGGACAACCCGCAACCGGGTCATGTGCACGACCGTCGTGGTCTGAGAATGGTCCGTTTCCGGGAGCGACGAAGATGCTCGCCGTCTCCCTGGAGCGGCTAGACGAGGGACTCGCGCCAGGCGGCGTGCATGGTCGCGAAACGGCCGGTTCCCGAGATGAGGTCATTCGGGGTTCCGTCCTCCACGATGCGACCGTGTTCCATCACGAGCACCCGGTCGGCGATCGCGACCGTCGACAAGCGGTGGGCGATGATCACGGCCGTGCGATCAGCGAGCAGGGTTTGCAACGCCTCCTGCACGAGCCGTTCGCTCGGAATATCGAGCGACGATGTAGCCTCATCGAGGATGAGCACCGCCGGGTTGGCGAGAAAAGCGCGCGCAAACGAGATCAACTGACGTTGTCCGGCTGACACGCGGCCGCCACGCTTGTTCACATCGGTGTCATAGCCATTCGGTAGATTCTCGATGAATTCGTGAGCACCGACGGCAGCCGCGGCAGCGCGAATTTGCTGAGCCGAGGCATCCGGTTTGCCGATTGCGATGTTCTCAGCGACCGAACCGCTGAACAAGTAGGCCTCCTGGGTGACCATGACGATCGCGCGCCGCAGGTCTTTGGGATGCAGGTCGCGCAGGTCTATGTCGTCGAGCCGAACCCGGCCATCCGTCGGGTCGTAGAACCGGCTCATCAGCTTGGCGAGCGTCGATTTACCGGCTCCGGTCGACCCGACCAAAGCGATGGTCTGCCCGGCTGGAATGTCGAGGTCGAAGTGCGGCAGGATCTCCCGATCCGCCTGATACGCGAACCGCACGTTGTCGAACCGCACCCGACCGCGAGCCTCCCAGAGGTCCACCGGGGCGACTGGATCGGGTACGCCGGGGCGCTCCTCGAGCACGCCTGAGATCTTCTCGAGCGCCGCAGCGGCCGACTGGTAGGAGTTGTAGAACATCGCCATCTCCTCCATCGGGTCGAAGAATCGGCGAGTGTAGAGCAACGTCGCGAGCAGTGCTCCGATGGCCAGCTGGCCGTCAGCGACTCGAAAACCACCAACGAGCAGCACGGCAGCGACAGTGACGTTGCCGATGAGAACGAGCCCCGGGTCGAAGACCCCGAACAGCTGGATGACGCGCGCGTTGACCATGCGGTAGCTTTCGACGAGCTTGCCGAACACCGTCTCGTTGTGCTTTTCGGTGCGAAAAGCCTTCACGGCACGAATACCGGTCATCGTCTCGACGAATCGCACGATCAGGCTTGCCGATGCGACCCGCGACTGCCGGAACAGGCTCTGCGAGCGCACTTGGAACCAGCGGGTGAGAATGACGAGCGGCAGCAGTGCACCGAGGAGCACGAGTCCGCTGGTGCCGTCGAGCAGCACCAGGGCGATCGCGGTGAACGACATATAGAGGATGCCCTGTACCAGCTGGTTGATGCCGGAATCAAGCAGTTCGCGAATGGCATCGAGGTCACTGGTCTGGCGCGAGATGATGCGGCCGGAGGTATACGACTCGTGAAATTCGAGGCTGAGTTTCTGCGTGTGCAAAAATACCCGCTTGCGTAGGTCGATCAGGACGCCCTGGCTTACCCGGGCGCTCAACACGGTGTACCAGGCGATGAGCAGCGCGCCGAGCACCCCGGCGACCAGGTAGATCGCGCCGGTCGCGGCAAGCGGCACCCAGTTTTGCTTGAGCAAGGCGGGTAGCCCGCGGTCGATGCCGAAGGCTATGAGCGCGGGGCCGGCGACCTGGGCTGCGGTTGAGACGACGACCACGAGCATGGCGAGCACGACCTTGCCGCGCACCGGCAACAGCAATGAACCGAGCAGGCGCAGCGAACGTGCGCGAATCTGCTTGCTTTCGGCCTTGGTGAAGTCGTGGCGTTCTTCACCGCTGACGCCGCGGACACTCCCATTGGCGGTCACAGCTTTTCCTCCGCTCGGTTCGATTCTCTGCGTTCTTCGTCTTCGAGGCTGGAGATGACGAAGGTGTAGTGCGCGCTGGTGCGCAGTAGCTCGGAGTGCGTTCCGACGGCGGTGATGCGGCCGTCTTCGAGCAGCGCCACGCGGTCGGCGAGCATGACCGTTGACGGTCGGTGCGCCACGATGAGCGCGGTGGTGTCGACGAGCACCTCTCGCAGCGCGTTCTCCACGAGCGATTCGGTGTTCACATCGAGCGCCGACAGCGGATCGTCGAGAATGAGAACGGATGGCCGCGCCGCGACCGCGCGGGCAAGTGCCAGACGCTGCCGCTGCCCGCCGGACAGGCTCATTCCCTCTTCGCCGACGAGGGTGTCGACGCCGAGGGGCAAGTCGTGCACGAAATCGGCCTGCGCGATCTGTAGGGCCTGCGCGAGTGCGGCATCCGCTTCGGGGCTGCTGTCGGCCAGGTCGGCGCGACCGAGTAGAACGTTGTCACGAACGGATGCCGAGAACAAGGTGGCATCCTCGAATGCCATTGCGAGGTGGCTGCGCAGTTCCTCGCGGCGCAGCGCCCGCACGTCGACACCGTCGAGCGTCACGGCGCCCGCAGTCACGTCATACAGCCGGGTGGTGAGGGCCGTGAGTGTGGACTTGCCGCTTCCAGTGAGGCCGACGAGCGCCATGGTCTCCCCCGGCTCGAGAACGAGGTCGATGCCGTTGAGCAGGTCAGGAAAGCGCTCGGGCGAGTCCGGGTAGCGAAAGTGCACGTTATCGAACGCGAGCCGGCCGAGCGGTGCCGCCACGGTGGCCGGTTCCTTCGGGTCGGTGATCTCGTTCGGGGTGTCGAGAATGTCGAAGAAGCGGTCGGTCGCAGTGCGCGCGTCGAAGGTCATCGAGAGCAGGAACCCGATCGATTCCACGGGAAACCGCAGCACGGTGGCGGTGGCGAAGAAGGCCAGCAGCTCGCCGCTGCTCAGGTCGTCCTGACTGGTGAGCCAGACGCCGACCACGAGGCAGAACGCGAATGCAACGTCGGGCACGAGCAGCAACCAGAGCCAGATGCCCGCAATGGCGCGGGCCTTCTCAATCTCGGTGCCGCGCAGGCTTTCCGCCTGCGAGGCGAAGTTCTTCAGCGCGAACGACCCGCGGCCGAACGCTTTGAGCACGCGAATTCCGTGCACGGACTCTTCGACGGCAGTTGCGAGGTCACCGGCCTGGTCCTGGCTGCGCCGGGCGATCACGGAGTACTTCTCCTCGAAGACGTAGCCGTAGATCCAGATCGGAATCGAGCAGACCACGAAAATCACGCCGAGAAGCCAATGCATCCAGAGCAGAATGACGACGCCGACAACGATTGTCAGGAAGTTGACCACGAGCAGCACGAGCCCGAACGACACCCAGCGGCGAATGAGGTTGAGGTCGCTCACGGCGCGCGAGAGCAGCTGCCCGCTCGGCCAGCGGTCGTGAAAGCTCACCGGCAGGTCCTGCAGCCGGGCATAGAGGTGGTTGCGCATGCGCGCCTCGATGTGAGTGCCCGGGGTGAGTACGAACCAGCGGCGCAGGGCGATCATGATCGCCTCGAGCACACCGAGTCCGAGAACCATCCACACGGCTGGCCAGATTTGTACGGCGCTGTCGCCGTTCCCTACCGCGCTGAGCGGGCCGTCGACGAGCCAGGCCAGCACCTGCGGTATGACCAGGGCCACGAGACCGGCGAGAAGCGCCGCGACCATGCCGCAGTAGATGCGCGGCAGGGCCGGTTTGGCATAGGGGTAGAGCCGTTGCAGGCTGCGAAAGGTGTTGCTGCGTACTGGGGCGTCATTGGTGGGCGGCGGTGGTGGTGCCTTCGATGCGGTGGTGGTCATGGTCCAGTCCTGATTGTGGTGCGGCCGCGCCTCGGGTTGCGCCGGGCAGGGGATGATTCTGGTCGCCGATAGCGTGCCGAAAATGGGCTGGCAGTGCCAACGAGAACGTACCGCAGTGGTGAGGTGCCACGCGCGGCGATAAGGCGCGGCTGAATTGGCTCACGGGCACACATGCTGAGTGCCTGCCCTGATGAGCCGATGAAACTAGCCGGCGCAGGTCACCACGGCGTCGGCGCGGGTGGTGAGGCGGGCAGGGAAAGAAACGCCAAAGGAAGCGCCGTGGTTCGCAGCCGTTGCGAGCGTGATCGGTGCTGTCTTTGTCATGTCTGCCTCCTGGGCGCCTCAAGAATGTCTGTCACATGCCCCCGGAACAGGCAGCCTTTCAGAATATTGGGAAACGGGGGCAGAACACAAGTATTTTCTGAACCGGGAGCATCCGCTCGCCGGGCGGGCATGCCCGCGTCGAGCCCGGACAACCCCGCATATCCCAGCATCACGTCCCGTAGTCTGGAGTCTGCGCCTCTCGTTGGCATGGCCATGCCCCGCGCTCGCTTGTTGGAAGGATTCTCCATGCTGCCCACCCTGTTCGGAATCGATTTTCTCGACTCTGAGTGGCTGATCCACTCGTTTGGATCATTCGTGCTGCTGGGCGTCGCCGTTATCGTGTTCGTCGAGACCGGTTTCATCGTGTTGTCGTTCCTGCCGGGCGATTCGCTGCTGTTCACCGTCGGCCTGCTTACCGCGACCGGCGTCGTGCCGCTGCCTATCTGGGTGACCTGCCTGGTCGTGTTCGTGGCCGCATTCGCCGGTGACCAGCTCGCCTACGTCATTGGCCGAAAGGCCGGCCCCGCAGTGTTCTCGCGTGAGAAGAACCGGTTCTTCAACCCGAAGAATGTCGAGCGCACCAACGCCTTTTTCGCAAAGCACGGCGGTAAGTCCATCATTCTGGCCCGTTTTCTGCCGGTCTTCCGTGCCTTCGTACCGGTTGCCGCGGGCGTCGGCAAGATGCGCTACCGCAGCTTTGTGACCTACAACGCGATTGGCGCCTTCGCCTGGGGTGTCGGCCTCACCCTGATCGGTTTCTTCCTCGGTCAGATCGCATTCGTCGAGGCGTACTCCGAGTACTTCATCATCGGCATCATTCTGCTTTCCGGAATTCCGATCCTCACCGAGCTGGCCAAGGCCGGTCGCACCACGCTGAAGGAGCGTCGTGTGGCCGCCCGCGTTGTGCCCACGATCCCGGTCGACCTGCGCGAATAAACCTTGTTCCTGCCGTGAGCAGCCTAGCTGGCGGCGTTCAGGCGGGTCACGGCGAGCAGTTCGGCGGCCGCGAGGGTCGTGATCTCGCTCGCGCTGGCATCCGTGAAGATCTGCGTGAGCACGGACCCGATGCCCGCAACGCGCTCGGTGATCTTGGCGCGATCGGCGTTCGGTTCGCTCGCCAGGTCAAGGTAGACGACGCCGCCGGCGTTGACGACGAAATCGGGCGCCCAGAGAATGCCCCGCGCATCCAACTGGGCGGCGCCGGCCGGATTCTCAAGCTGGTTGTTGGCGGCGCCGCAGATGCCGAGCACGTTCAACTCCGCGATCACGGCGGATGTCAGCACACCACCGAGGCCGCACGGCACGAACAGATCGGCAGGCACCCGGTGCGCATCAGGGACCGACACCCAACGGGCGCCGAGTTCGTCGGCAAGCGCGCGCTTGTCGGGGTTGATGTCGGTGACGGTGAGGGTGGCGCCAGCGGCAGCGGCGGCCGTTGCAACGCGGCCACCAACCTGGCCGAGGCCCGAGATCACCAGGTGGCGGCCGCGCACCTCGCGACTGCCGAACAGTGCCTCCAGGGTGGATTCGATGCTCGCGTACACGCCGGCCGCCGTGGCATCCGCTGGCTCGCCGACGCCGCCGCTCGCGGCAGGCAGCCCGCAGACGTGGCTCGTGCGTTCGGCCACGATCGCCATGAGCTCGGCGCTCGTTCCGACGTCTTCGGCCGTCATGTACGCGCCGTTCATGCTCTCGATGGCATCGCCGAGGTCGAGCATCGCCAGCCGCTTCCCGGCGTCGGTCAGCACCGTGCCGAGCGGCAGATAGATGACGCACTTACCACCGCCGCGGTTGAGACCGGCGGCCGCGTTTTTCAGGGTCATGGCCGCGGAGAGGCGCAGGGCGTCGGCGACCGCGTCGGTCCAGCTTGCGTACTGCCATAGGCGCGCGCCGCCGAGGGCCTGGCCGAGACGGGTCGAGTGGATGGCCACCGTGATCATCAGCCCGGATCGTTTTCCCGTTTCGATCAGCACTTTTTCATGGGAAAGTGGAATCTGCGCGAGGGAATCGAGGGCTGCGGCAGGGTGCGTGAGGGTCATGGAAACTCCGTTGTTTCGGGCCTTGTGGGCCGATTTTGGCGGCACCGGTGTGTGGCACCGCCGCGTTCAGGATAACCGGTGGGCGTGCGGACTACCCAAAAAGCACCCCCGATTCAACGTCGAGGGTGCATTTCGTGGGTGGAAACCTAGTGGAAGAAGTGGCGCTCTCCCGTGAAGTACATCGAGACACCCGCCGCGGTGGCTGCGGCGATGACCTCGGGGTCGCGCACCGATCCGCCGGGCTGCACGACGGCGGCGATGCCAGCCTCGAGCAGCACTTCGAGGCCGTCGGCGAAGGGGAAGAACGCATCCGACGCGGCGACCGAACCCGCGGCCCGTTCGCCGGCGCGGCTCACGGCAAGGTGACAGGAGTCGACCCGGTTGACCTGGCCCATACCTACGCCGACGGATGCCCCGGCGTGCGCGAGCAGAATAGCGTTCGACTTCACGGAGCGGCAGGATTTCCAGGCGAATTCCAGATCGGCGCGGGTGGCGGCATCCACTTCGGGACCCGCTACGAGAGTCCAACCGTTTGAGCTGAAGTCTTCGAAGCTGTCGGTCTCCTGCACGAGCAGGCCGCCGGAGATCTGGTGCAGTTCGAGCGAAGAACGCTCATAGTCGGCGGGCAGCTCAAGCAGGCGGATGTTCTTCTTCTTGGTGAGCAGTTCCACTGCTGACGGTTCAAAGCCGGGGGCGACGAGCACTTCGGTAAAGATCTCGCTGATGGTTTCGGCCATCCCCAGAGTGACCACGCGGTTCGCAGCGATCACGCCGCCGAATGCGGAGATTGGGTCGCAGGCGTGCGCGCGCAGGTGGGCGGATGCGATGGCATCCGGTGCATTGGGCTTGGCGATGGCGATGCCGCAGGGGTTGGCGTGCTTGACGATCGCAACGGCCGGCTCGCTGAAGTCGAAGGCGGCGCGCACCGCGGCATCCGCATCGACGTAGTTGTTGTACGACATTTCTTTGCCGTGCAGCTGCCGGGCTTGCGCGATGCCGCGGCCACCGTCCCCGACGTAGAGCGCGGCTGCCTGGTGCGAGTTCTCGCCGTAGCGCAAGATCGCGTCGCGAGTGACCTCGATGCCGAGCCCCTCGGGGAACGGCGACTCGTCGTCATCATCGTCGTCGTCGTCGTCAAAGGTGGCGTCTTCATCGAGCGCCTCCGTGTCGTCCTGCCACTGGTCGTAGACGTTCTCGGTGAACCAGGCCGAGACGCTCAGGTCGTAGTCGGCGGTGTGCTCGAAGGCGAGCGAGGCGAGCTTCTGACGTAGCTTGAGCGTTGAGCCACCCGCGGCCATGGCTTCGATGATCTCACCGTAGTTGACCGGGTCGACGACGATAGCCACGTTGGCGTGGTTCTTAGCGGATGCCCGCACGAGCGCCGGTCCGCCGATGTCGATCTGCTCGATCACGTCGGCCGGTTCGGCGTCGCTCAGGGCGGTTTCAACGAAGGGGTACAGGTTGACAACGACAAGCTGGAAGGCCTTGATGCCAAGCTCGGTCAGCTGCGCTTCGTGCGCTTCGAGGCGCAGGTCGGCGAGGATGCCGGCGTGCACCCCGGGGTGCAGGGTCTTGACCCGACCGTCGAGCGATTCCGGAAAGCCCGTCACCGAAAAGACGTCGGTAACGTCGTAGCCGGCGGCGCGAATGGTGGCTGCGGTGGAGCCGGTGGAAACAATTTCGACGCCTCCGGTTGTCAGTGCAGCGGCGAGCTCGAGCAGTCCGGTCTTGTCGCTAACGGAGATGAGCGCACGCTCGATCACGATCTGGTCCCGGTTACGGTACGAGCTGGGCGCGCTGGTGTGAGCGATCATGCGTTGCTGTTCTCCTTGAGGTTCATGTGTCCGTTGGCGATGTCGAGCACAGCCTGGATGAGTAGGCGCCTCTCGACGATCTTGATGCGATTCTGCAGGGAAGCTTCGGTGTCACCGGTCAGAACGTCGACGCGCTCCTGAACCAGGATGGGACCCGCGTCGACACCGTTGTCGACCACGATGATGCTCGCTCCGGTTCGAACCGCGCCAGCGGCCAGGGCGTCGCGCACGGCGTGCGCCCCCGGAAACTCGGGCAAGTAAGCGGGATGGGTGTTGATCAGGTTCGGCGACAGGGCGGCGACCACGCGCGGCGGCAATAGCCGCATCAGGCCGCTGAGCACAACCAGGTCGGGCTGCCACTGCTGAATCTGCGCGAGCAGTTCGTCGCCCCAGGCCGCACGATCAGCGAAAGAGGAGAACGGAACGGAGAAGGCGGGGACACCGAATTCGACGCCGAGCTCAAGCCCGTCAGCGTCACGATCAGCTCCGATCGCCACGATTCGTGCCGGAAACTCGGCGTCTTCTGACGCTTCCAGCAGGGCTCGCAGGTTGGATCCTCCGCCGGAGATCAGCACGACAATAGACAGCACGATCTTGAGCCTACCGTTTGGCGGAGCGCCGAGAGAGGAGCCGTACCCGGCCGGCGAGCATGCCGAGTGCCGCAGCGACGCCGATTTCGGCGGCGGCGAGCGCGCCGACCAGCAGCGGATTCGGCCCGACCTGAACCAGTCGACCCGGGCCCATCGCTCCGGCCGACCACCAGGCGAGCAGGCCGAGGAGTGTGCCGGCGACGACGCCCATGCCGAGGCCGGTGAAAACGTGCGCGAGCGTGGTTCTCTCGGGGACCCCAGCGCGGTCCAAAAACTGCCGGGTCACGACAGCGAAAACGAAACCGATCAGAACGGGCGCGAGCAACCCGAGAAAGCCGTAGGTCGGGGTGCCCTGCGGCAGGGCGCCGAACAGAGGCAGGCCGGGAAGGGTTCCCACGACAGTGCCGATCGGCGAGACGGTGGTGCCAGCGCCGAGCGCGATGCCGGGCCCGACGAACCACGCGGCAGCCCAGATAACCAGGTTGGGAATGAGTGCGAGTTGCGCCAGGGTGATGGTAGCGCCGCCGAAGACACCGGCCTGCACCGCCTCGTAGAGCCCGATAATGGTCGCGTAATTGACCGCGATGAGCACGGCAACGGCCACGGCCGACACGATCAGCACGCCCGCGGCGGCGGCTGTTCCACCGCGCAGTGCACCCTCGATGACGGTGCGACCGGTGTGCGGTACCCGCTGGTAGGCCGAGCGGATACCGCGGTTCACCCGATCGAGGCCCACCACCGCCCCCACGGTCTTGCGCCGCCCCAGTTCCGCCCCCACCAGAACCCCGGCAGCATAGATGAGCGTCGGCAGCACGAGCCCCTGCAGTTGGTTGGGCGCAACCGTTTCCGACACCGCGGACACGGTCACCAGCGCGGCGAGAACGGCATACGTGCCCACGGCGACGCCGACGCCGGTGACGAGGTGCGGGGTCTCGGCGGCGCGACGGCCAGTGTGCACGCCCATCAGCACCGAGAGCATTGCGAAGCCGAGCGGCACCACCGAGATGAGAAAGGGGGTGTCTGCGCCGGTCAGGGCGAGCGCAGCGGCGACGTCAGGGCCAAGCTGCACCGTGAGGTCGACGCCGTTGCCGAGCAACCAGATATCAGCGGCAGCGCGCCAGAAGACGAACCATTCCACGGAGAGGCCAAAGTGGGCGGCCCAGAGCACGGTGAGCGGTACCATCGCGATACCGATGCCAATGGCCACGATAAGTAGAGCCTCGAGAGCGGCGAGCAGGGCGGTCGTTATGCGGTTCATCCGTTGCGAGCCTATCTCGCCGGGCCGATAATGCTCACCAGCACGCGCCCACCCATACAGAAAGGGCCCGCCGAAATTTCGGCGAGCCCCTTCCGACAGCGAATTACAGTGCGGCGAGTGCCTCACGCAGCAGGTTCGCAGCCTCGCTCGGCGTCTTGCCGACCTTGACTCCGGCGGCTTCGAGGGCTTCCTTCTTGCCCTGGGCGGTTCCGGCTCCGTCGGAGACGATGGCGCCGGCGTGGCCCATGGTCTTACCTTCTGGAGCGGTGAAACCGGCCACGTAGCCGATAACCGGCTTCGTGACGTGCGCCTTGATGTACTCGGCGGCCTTCTCTTCAGCGTCGCCGCCGATTTCGCCGATCATGACGATCGCCTTGGTCTCCGGGTCGTTCTCGAAGGCCTCGAGGGCATCGATGTGCGTGGTGCCGATGATGGGGTCGCCACCGATACCGATCGCGGTGGAGAAGCCGAGGTCGCGCAGTTCGTACATCATCTGGTAGGTGAGGGTACCCGACTTGGACACGAGCCCGACCGGGCCCTTAACCGTGATGTTCGCCGGCGTGATGCCGACGAGCGCTTCACCGGGCGTGATGATGCCGGGGCAGTTCGGGCCGATAATGCGGGTCTTGTTGCCTTTTTTGATGGCGTAGGCCCAGAACTCGGCCGAGTCCTGCACGGGAACACCCTCGGTGATGATGACGAGCAACGGAATCTCGGCATCGATCGCTTCGATGACGGCGTCCTTGGTGAACACCGGCGGCACGAAGATGATCGACACATCGGCGCCGGTCTTCTCGACGGCCTCGGCGACCGTGCCGAAAACGGGCAGCTCGACGGTGCCGTGCACGACGGTGGTACCGGCCTTGCGGGCGTTGACGCCACCGACGACCTGGGTACCGGCCTTGAGCATGAGGGCGGTGTGCTTGGTGCCCTCACCTCCGGTGATGCCCTGAACGATGACCTTGGAGTCCTTGTTGAGGAAGATTGACATTCTTGGTTGTCCCTTACTTCGCTGCGTGGGCGAGCTCGGCGGCCTTGGCGGCGCCCTCGTCCATGGTGGCGGCCAGTGTTACGAGCGGGTGGTTCGCCTCGGCGAGGATGCGACGACCCTCCTCGACGTTGTTACCGTCGAGGCGCACCACGAGCGGCTTGTTGGCGCTCGAACCGAGCTCGGCGAGCGCACCCACAATGCCCTTGGCGACGGCGTCACACGCGGTGATGCCACCGAAGACGTTGACGAAAACGCTCTTGACCTGCGGGTCACCCAAAATGACGTCGAGGCCGGCGGCCATCACCTCAGCGGATGCTCCGCCCCCGATGTCGAGAAAGTTGGCCGGCTTGACGCTGCCGAAGTTCTCGCCGGCGTAGGCGATGACGTCGAGGGTGCTCATGACGAGCCCTGCGCCGTTGCCGATGATGCCAACTTCACCGTCAAGCTTGACGTAGTTGAGGCCGGCAGCCTTGGCTTTGGCTTCGAGCGGGTCGGCCGCGGCGGCGTCCTCGAGGAGAGCGTGCTTGGGGTGACGGAAGTCGGCGTTCTCATCGAGGGTGACCTTACCGTCGAGCGCGATGATGTCGCCCTCTTCGGTGAGCACCAGCGGGTTGACCTCGACCAGGGTCGCGTCTTCACCCTTGAATACGTTGTAGAGCTTGACGAAGACCGGGGCGACCTTGTCGACGAGCTCGGCCGGGAACTTGGCGTCGATAGCGATCTGCTTCGCCACGGCGAGATCGATGCCGACCGACGGATCGATGGCCGTGTAGGCGAGCGCTTCGGGCTTCTCGACGGCGAGAACTTCGATCTCCACGCCGCCCTCGTAGCTGGCGAGCGACAGGTAGGACCGGTTGGAGCGGTCCAGCAGGACGGAGAAGTAGAACTCCGCCTCGATGCGGGCTCCACCGGCCACCATGACGCGGTGAACGGTGTGGCCCTTGATGTCGAGGCCCAGGATGCTCTGGCCAGCGGCCTCGGCGTCATCCGGAGTCTTGGCTACCTTGACGCCGCCGGCCTTGCCACGGCCGCCGACCTTGACCTGCGCCTTGACCACGACAACGCCACCGAGCTTCTCGGCCGCTGCGCGCACTTCGGCGGGGGTGTCCGCGATGATGCCCGGCAGAACCGGCACACCATATTCCTCAAAAAGGTCTCTCGCTTGGTACTCGTAAAGATCCACGCTGCTCTTCCAATCCGCGTCTTGGCGATCACACCGCCGGTGAAGATATATGAGGTTAGTGGTAACAGCAGTCCTCGCCGTAAATTAGCTCGACATCAAGACATACCGGCCCGTGAAAACTCTAGCGCGTGATTCGAACGTCAAGGCGCACTCGCAGAGCTGCCGAAACACCACTGTGCTGCCACGAAACGCCACCGCGAAGGCTAGCCACACCTTGCTGGACGACACTCCCGTTGGGTGCTTATCTAGTACTATGACCGATCTTGCTCAAGCGGTGGAACCGCACGCCGCCGGCCTCGCTTCCCGGCTGAACTGGCTGCGCGCCGGTGTTCTCGGCGCGAACGATGGCATCGTCTCGGTCGCCGCCCTTGTCGTCGGTGTTGCCGCTGCCACCACCGACTCCCACGTCATCCTCATCGCCGGGGTAGCGAGCCTGCTCGCCGGCGCCATTTCGATGGCCCTCGGTGAGTACGTGTCGGTGAGCAGCCAACGCGACTCCGAACGCGCCCTCATCGCCAAGGAAACCTGGGAACTCGAGAACGAGCCCGAGGAGGAGCTCGCCGAATTGGCTGGCTTCTACGAAGCCAAGGGACTCTCATCCGCCACCGCCCGGCAGGTGGCAGTCGAGCTCACCAAGCATGACGCCCTCGCAGCCCACCTCGAAGTTGAGTTGCACATCACCGAACAAGACGTGTCGAACCCCTGGCATGCGGCCTACGCATCCGCTATCGCCTTCACCGTCGGCGCCGCGCTCCCCCTACTCGCCGTACTGCTGCCGCCGGCCGAATACCGTATCGGCGCCACGTTCGTCGCGGTCTTGATCGCCCTCGTCATCACCGGCTGGCTCAGCGCCCACCTCGGCAACAGCCCCAAGCCGCGGGCCATCGCCCGCATCGTCATCGGCGGAATCCTCGCCCTCGCCGTGACCTATGTGATCGGCGCCCTCATCGGCGGCAGCGTCTGATCGAGCTGGGCTCACAGCCAACTCCGGGTTCCGTACCGACCGGGTGGATAGGCTGAAAATATGGCAACACTGCGCATCGGAGCTGGCCCCCTATCGCGATCATCGATCAGTACGGCGGGCGCTTTTGACGCGGCCCTCGTGCTGGCTTTCGCTGCGATCGGCCGATTGAGCCACGGCGAGAGTCTGGCGGGACTCGGCGTGACCTATTGGCCGTTCCTCGGCGGTCTGATTATCGGCTGGCTCCTGCTGCGCGCCTGGCGACACCCGCGCCGTATCGTCTGGACCGGCGTCGGCATTTGGATTGCCACCGTAGCGGGTGGCTTGCTGCTGCGCCTCGCCAGCGGTCAGGGCGTTCAACTTAGTTTCGCGATCGTCACGACTATCGTGCTCGGCCTGTTCCTGCTCGGCTGGCGGGCCATCGCCGCGCTCCTGCTCCGCCGAGGCCGCGAGCGGATGCCCGCCGCGGCCTGATCTCAGGATCAGCCTCTTCCGCACGCGAGCGCGGTCGAAACGAAGCAGCAGAACCGGCGCGCCACCAGACGACCAAACACCACGGACCGACTGTCCGCCCCGCAGCCCACCACGCAGCCCATCACGAAAAATCGCCTATGCGGTTCGCCTCAGTCCCGGAGTTGCGAGCAATTGGCCGTCACGCAGCACCGCGAGTACGTCGATGGCGAAGCGCTCGGTCATCTCGCTCAGCGTCGACTCTCCGCCGGCCACGATCGCCGTCGCGAGTACGTCAGCAGTGACGATATCGGCCGCGAACACACTCACCTGCCGGAACGGCGACGGTTCGCCGTCCCGGGGCGTCCAAATGTGTTCGCCGCGTTCCGCGCTGCCCGAGGTGGCCACGGCCCGAAGCGGATACCCCAGCGGTACGTTCGCAATCACCTCACTCCGATTGCCCGGATCGACGATTGCCACGACCCATTCGGGGTGCCCGGCATTCCCACCGACCAGGACATCACCGCCAGCATTGATCGACCAATTGGCCGGGCTGCGCGCCGTCAGGACTGTTCCGGCTTCGGCGATGGCGAGTGCCTTGACCACGCCCGAGAGGTCGATGACGCCATCGGCACGATGTGGCGTGAACACGCCCCGGGTGCGTTCCCGCCAGTCCAACGCGAGGGCGTAGCAGGAGCGCAGACTCTGACTCGCCTCGGTCAAACGGATGTCCCCGCGCGCGATGCGACTCAGTTCCGAGTCCTCCCGGTACAGGCTGAACTGCTCGTCCCAGCGACGAAATACCGACTCGACCACTTCAACGGCAGCGGAATCAACATCTGCGGCGGAACCACCCAGGCGCAGGCTCACGACCGTCCCCATCGTTGCACAGGTGCGCGCCGGCATCCGCTCGTAGTCCCCGCCCACAATCGCCACCCTAGAATCCGGCCGTATCAAGCGCTGATTGCAGCGACCGGAGGTAGCCCTCGCTCGTGTACGTGGCACCGCTGACGTTGTGCACCTTCGCGGACTGCGCGGTGAGCACCTCGGAGCGCAGAATCGGCGCGGCCTGATTACTGATACCGGCCGACCGGCCCCCACGGTTGGTCAGCTGCAGCGGGGTGACCTCGGTGATCGCGCCGTTGGCGATGGTCACCGACACCTGCATGTTGCCGTACTGGGTCGGCACCACCGCGCCGGTGAAGGTGCCTGACTGCGCTGCCGCCTGGGCCGCTGATGCGGCAGCGGCCGTCGCGGTGCCGCCGCTGGACGCGGTCAGGCTCTGCGAGGCCTCAATCGCCGAGGATCCCAACTGCCACCCGATACCGACGATCGAAACCGAAGCCAGGGTGGCCAGGGCTACCGCGCGTGCTCTCACCAGTCAAACCTTTCGTAGTGGATCTGCTTTTTGGGCACCCCGGCAGAGCGGGCGTCGCGTACGACGGCGTCGGTCCAGGGTCGGGGACCGCAGATATAGATGTCTGAGCTTTCGAGCTCGGGCACGATCGTGCTCAGGGAGATTCCGGCCCTGACGGCATCTGCGGGAAGCCAGGTACTGACTCCCTGGGGGCGTTTGCCGGCGATAATGCGCAGCTCGGCGCCGCGCAGCCGGCACAGGTCGGTGAGTTCGTCGACCAGGTAGGTATCGCCAAGGCTGTGCGAGCGGAGCAGCACGGTGGCGTTGCCGGGCGCGAACGACACCGTTTCCAGCAGCGACCGAATGGGGGCGACGCCGATGCCTGCGGCGATCAGCACAACGCGGAGCGAGGTTCGAGCATTCTCGGTGAACAGCCCATATGGACCTTCGAAGCTGACCCGGGTGCCGCGTTTCAAATGGGGAAGCTGCTTCGAAGCATCGCCCAGGCCGCGAACCGTGATGCGCAGTCCGCGCTCACTCGGCGCTGACGACAGCGAAAACGGATGCGCCTGCCACCAGAGTCCATCGGCCCAGAACCGCCAGACGAAGAACTGTCCGGAGGTCGCCCGGAGCCTGTCCAGCTTTCGGCCGGTCAGGGTGATTGAGGCGACGCCTGGAGCGACCGCGTCCACGCGGTCCACGACGAGGTGGTGGCGCAACGACCGGATGACCGGCAGCAAAAATCGGAACACGATGATGGAGCCGGCTACCGCCGCGTACAGGACGAGCCAGTAATACCGGGCGATGGCACCGTCCCTGAGCAGACCACCGACGCTCAACTGGTGCGGGATGGCCACGAGCACCGAGAAGTAGGCGAGCAGATGCACGGCGTGCCAGGCCTCGTAGCGAAACTTGCGGCGCACCACCACGAGCGAGGTGATGACGACACCGATCATGAGCGCGAGGCCGAGAAAGGCGAGCGGCATGTCGGGCAGGGTCGTGAACATGTTCCAGGTCTCGGCAACCACGTTGACGTTTTCGGCGAGCGCGTAGCCGGTGATGAGCAGCGCAGCGTGACCGAGGATGAGGTAGAGGGCCGGCTTGCCGAGCGACTGATGCACGGCCATAGCCTGGTCGTGCCCGAAGGCGCGGTCGATCGGGGGCAGCCGAGCGGCCAGCACGAGCATGATGAGCAGCAGGTCGGTTCCGACCAGGCCCGCGACGATTCCCAGGGACGTGAACGCGTCGGCGGGGGTGCCGAACTTGGCTGCTCCGCCATCCGCGAGAAAGATGGCGACCACGATGGCGACCGAGGCGACGCAGAGAATCTGCAGGCTGTCGGCGAGACGCATCCGTTTTTTGTATGCGGGGTGCGGCGAGGTCACCCGTGGGGTGTTCGCAGGCGCGGTGCCGGTTCGAGTTTTGCGCGTATCGAGGCTCATGACATGAGCATCGGGCGGGCGCCCCTCGAACAGCTATCGAGAGCCTGTGAAGAGTCTGTGTGTTACCAATGCGTCGAGCACGGCGGAAGCAGAACGCTAGATCTTTTCGATCGGGGCGATCTTGATCAACAACTTTTTGGCACCCGCTGTGTCGAACTGCACGTGCGCGATGCGCTTGGTGCCCTCGCCGGTGACCTGGTTGACCCGGCCCTCGCCGAAGTCATGGTGACGGATGCGGTCGCCCGCTTCCAGCTCGAGGGTGCCGTTGTCGCGCACCGTTCCGGTGATCTTGTTGGCCCACTCGGTCTTGGGCTTGCCCGGCGGCAGGCCGGTCTGCTTCGCGCTGTTGCTGCCACTGCTGCGCCCGCCGAAGCCGTCGCTCGAGCTGCCGTTCAGCGAATTGCCAAAACCGCCGAATCCACCGTCGCGGCGCGCGTTGAGAGCACGCGGCTGGGTTCCCCCGCGGGAGTTAGCCATGCCTGGCGACTGCTTCCAATCGATGAGCTCGGCAGGAATCTCCTGCAGGTACCGGCTCGGCATGGCCACGTTGATGTCGCCGAACTGTGCCCGGGTCATAGCGAGCGAGAGGTAGAGCCGTTTGCGCGCCCGCGTGATGCCGACGTAGAACAGGCGACGTTCCTCGGCCGGACCGCCGGGCTCGTTCGCCGACATCTGGTGCGGCAGCAGCCCCTCCTCGACCCCGGTCAGGAACACGGCCTCGTATTCGAGGCCCTTCGCGGTGTGCAGGGTCATCAGCGACACCGTTCCCGAGGCATCGTCGAGGTCGTCAGCGGCCGCCACCAGTGACACCTGGGTGAGAAAGTCGACCAGGCCGCCGTCGGGGTTTTCCTTGTTGAAGTCCTTGGTCTGGGCGACGAGCTCTTCGATGTTCTCGGCCCGAACCTCGTCTTGCGGGTCGCGGCTGTTTCGCAGTACGGCGAGCAGCCCGCTGCCGCTCAGCAGAAACTCCAGCACTTCGGACACGTTGGAGCCACCGACCGGCACACCGTCATCGGTGACCGAGGTCGGCACGAGCATGAGCGCTGCGGCGTCGAGCAGTTCGGCCAGTTTCAGGATGGCCCCGGTCACCTTGGGTCCGAGGCCGAGTGCGGCCGAGTTGCGCATGGCCTGCCGAAAGGTGAGTTCGTTGTCGTCGGCGAAGCTCGACAGCCCGGTTTCGGTGGCCGGGCCGATGCCGCGCTTGGGGGTGTTCAGAATGCGGCGGAGGGCGAGTTCGTCGACCGGGTTGGCGACGGCGATGAGGTAGGCCAGGGCGTCCTTGATTTCGGCCCGCTCGTAGAACTTGGTGCCACCGACCACCCGGTACGGCGTGGCCGAGCGCACCAAAATCTCTTCGAGCGCTCGGGTCTGCGCGTTGGTGCGGTAAAACACCGCCATGTCGCGGTAGGCCATGCCGGCGGCGTGCAGCACCTGGATCTCATCGGAGACGAACTGGGCTTCGTCGTGCCCGGAATACGCGGTAAAACCGACGATCTTCTCGCCGTCGCCGCCGGCACTCCAGAGCTTCTTGTCGGTGCGGTCGAAGTTGTGACCGATGACCGCGTTCGCCGCCGAGAGAATGTTCTGGGTCGACCGATAGTTCTGCTCGAGCAGAATCACCTTCGCGCCCGGGTAGTCCCGTTCGAAACCGCTGATGTTGCGGGTGTCTGCGCCGCGGAAGGCGTAGATCGACTGGTCGGAGTCGCCGACCACGGTGAGCGATGCCCCGGGGATGGCGCCGGTGGCGTCACGCAGGTTACGCACGTGTACGCCATCGTCTTCCATCTCCTGGGCGAGCTCGGCGGTGACCGGCCGGGTGAGCTCGTGAACGAGGGCGTACTGGGCGTGGTTGGTGTCCTGGTATTCGTCGACCAACAGGTGCCGGAACCTACGCCGATAGAGGGCGGCCACCTTGGGGAATGCGCGGAACAGGTACACGGTCTCGCCGATGAGGTCGTCGAAGTCGAGCGCGCTCGCGGCGCGCAGCCGGGCCGAATACTGTCGAAAAATCTCGACGAACATGACCTCCTGCGGGTCACTCATGTTCGCGTTGCGCGCATAGGAATCGGCGTCGGCAAGCTCATTCTTGAGCTTGGAGATCTTGGCGCCGGCCGAGCCGGGAGTGAACCCGTAGGTATCGGCGTCGAGCCCCTTGATGATGCGCTTGAGGGTGACCTTGGTGTCGGCCGAGTCGTAAATGCTGAACGTGCGGGCAAGGCCGATCTTCTCGGCTTCGCGGCGCAGTATGCGCACACACGACGAGTGAAAGGTGCTGATCCACATTCCATCGGAGCCCTGGCCGAGGATGGCGTGCACGCGTTCGCGCATTTCGGCGGCGGCCTTATTGGTGAAGGTGATGGCGAGAATCTGGCTTGGCCAGGCATCGCGGGTTTCCAGCAGGCTCGCCACCCGCCGGGTGAGCACACTGGTCTTGCCCGAACCGGCACCGGCGATGATGAGCAGAGCCTGGCCGCGGTATTCGACCGCCTCTTTCTGCTGCGGGTTGAGCCCGTCGAGCAGGGGGCTCTGCCTGTTATCGCCCGTGCCCGCGTATCCGTTGGAATCGAGAATAATCGGCGTGGCCGAACGATTTGAGGTAGCGGGCGCGGATTCCGCGTTCAGAGGTGTGGTCATGACGGTTTCCAGTGTAGGCGAGGCCCCTGACAGGCGGGCGGGGCGTACTCAAAGCGCACCCCGCACATGCACGGCCAGATCGGGGTGGTCGGCGAACACACCGTCGATACCCGTCTCGAGAATGAGGCGAAACTCCGCCTGCCAATGGCCGAAGTCTGCCCGGCGAATACCGCGCCGGAACGTTTTCGCCAGGAACTTATTCTCTGGTCGCAGAGTCCAGCAGTAAATCTCCAGCCCTGCTTTGTGGGCATCATCGACCAAAGCGGATGCCCCGACAACGTCACCCCCGTCATCCGTTTCGAGAATGAGCGATTTCACAACGCTGATGCCGTCGATACTTTCAGGCCCGGCGGCAAGGTTCGCAAGCCCGTCTGGCGTGAGGTGGTCGATGTAACGCAGCGCCCCGGCTCCGTGCTCGGCGACCTGGTCGGCCGGGTACCCCTGGTCTTCGAGCAGGAAGATGCGTTTGCCGCGCACGCCTTGGGCGCGCACCTGGGCGAGCACGCTCGGTTCAAAGCTTTCCACGGTGAGGCGGTCGGTGTTCCAACCGGCCGCGGAGACCTCGGCGGCGAACAGTTCGGCCAGGGGCAGGTCGAGTCCCGCAAAATAGTTGGCGTGCTTGATCTCAGCGACGATGCCGAGCACCCGATCGGTCTGCTCGGCCGCGGCGTCGACGAGATCGAACAGGTCGCGCAGTCGCAGAATCGGCTGCTGGCCGTCGAAGGTCGTGTTGCTCTGCCGCAGGTTCGGCAACCGTTCCCTGGCGCGCAGGGTGCTCAATTCTGCCCAGGTGAAGTCCTCGGTGAACCAGCCGGTGACCAGCTTGCCGTCGACGTGCTTCTCGGTTCGGCGAGCGCCGAATTCGGTGCGTGTGGCGACATCCGTGGTACCGGAGATCTCATTTTCATGGCGAATGACGAGTACGCCGTCGCGGGTCGCCACCAGGTCGGGTTCGACGGCGTCGGCGCCGAGCGCGAAGGCAAGATCGAAGGCGGCACGCGTGTGTTCTGGCCGGTGGCCGCTCGCCCCGCGGTGTCCAATGACGATCGCTTGCATGGTTTCAGGCTAACCGCGCCGCCAGAACGGATGCTGAGGGAAAAATCCGCTGCGAGCAGAACGCATTCGCGTGCCGCCCGGAATACTGCAAATCGGCTGATCCCCAGCACATTCGAATGCGCTCTCGGGTACCTTTAATGAAGTGCCGCACCAGGCGCTGCGTGTCGGTCCGCCCGCGCGCACCCATTACTCCCCCAGCTGATTGTGAGTACAGCAACACATGGCATCCTCCAACCCCGCTTTCTCCCGCAACGAGGCGTTCGGCCCTCGCGGCGCAGTGGCGTCGTCGCAGGCCCTCTCGGACAACGATCTGCAGTCGATGTACAACCGGCCCGCCGCCGGTGCGCAGGACACCGAACGCATGACCTATGAAGACACGATCACCAAGACCGGGATTGCCTTCGCGGTTCTGATTATCGGCGCCGCCCTCGGCTGGGTAATTCCGATCTTGGCGATTCCGGGCGCGATCGCCGGCCTCGTCCTCGGCCTCGTCAACACCTTCAAGAAGGAGCCGTCACCGGCACTGATTCTCGCATTTGCGGCGGCCCAGGGACTCTTCGTCGGCGGCATTTCCGTGATGTTCAATGACTTGTACGACGGGATCGTCGCCCAGGCCATTCTTGCCACACTCGTGGTGGTCGGCGTGACCCTCGCCTTGTTCCGCAGCGGTAAGATTCGCGCGTCGAAAAAGGCCACGAAGATCTTTATGATCGCCATGATCGGCTACGGAATCTTCTCGCTGATCAACTTCGGACTCGTCGCCTTCACCGGCGCCGACTCGATGCGCAGCGGCACGCTCGGCCTGGTCATCGGCCTCTTCGCGGTCATCCTCGCGGCGTACTCGCTCGTGCTCGACTTCGACTTCATCCAGAAGGGCGTCAACAACCGCGCCCCCCGCAAGTACGGCTGGAGCGCCGCCTTCGGCATCGTACTGACCGTCGTCTGGCTGTACGTGGAACTGCTACGCATTTTCGCCATCCTTCGCGGCGAGTAGCACTTTCGAAGGACATACAAAAGCACCTCCGTCGTTAGGATGGGGGTGCTTTTCCGTTCCCGCGGCACACCAAAATGTGGTTGGCTGAAGCAATGAGTTTTACTGACCTGCATGTGCTGCTCCCGCTCGAAGCAAACGGCATGGACGCCGTGTTCGGCTATATCGGCGGCGCCATCGTGCTCCTCGGCCTCGCCTGGGTGGTCATCATCGCTATCCGTCGCTACCTCAAGGCCCCCAAGGACTGATCTACCGGCGAGGAGAACGCCGTTGGCAAGCAGCGACGCCGTCATCGTGTGCGCCTGATCTAAACTCGGGGTCATGTCGCTCGGTCTCCCCTTTCGAGCGCTGTGGACATCCAGTGCCTCCTCTAATCTCGCTGACGGGGTTGCGTTCATCTCGATGCCGCTCCTGGCCGCATCGCTCACTGATGATCCGCGACTCGTCGCAGGGCTGGCGACGACCTACGCCCTGGTTCGACTTCTGGTAGCGCTGCCCATCGGGGTCTGGGTCGACCGGGTCGATCGGCGCACGCTGCTGATCGGCGCCAACCTCATCAGGGGACTGGTCGTGATCGGTTTGGCCATCTTTGTGCACCTGGAACTTGCAACTTTGCCGCTGCTCTATGCCGTGTTGGCGGTGGTCGGAACGCTGGAGAGCGCGGCGGATAACGCATCTGTTTCTCTGCTGCCCGGGGTCGTGCCGGTCGAGCAGCTGGATCGTGCGAATGGCCGCATCTCGGCAGCACAGCTGGTGGCCGATGAGTTCGCGGGCCCCCCGCTCGGCGGACTGTTGTTCGCCGTCGCGGCCGCGGTTCCCCTGTATCTTATGGGCGGGCTGTGGGCTGCGGCCGGGCTTCTCGCACTGGCGCTGCCGGTGCGCAGGCTCGGGGTGCGCAGGCTCGGGGTGCGCGGGCTCGGGGTGCGCAGGCTCGGGGTGCGCAGTGGAAGCGCGTTGATACGACGCCAGCCCGCCGTTCGCGAGGCCATGCAGGGTGCCCGGTGGCTGGCCGGCAACCACACGGTTGGCGGGCTCGCCCTGATCGGTGCCCTCGCGAGCGTCGGCTATATGCTTTCCTTCTCGATCCTCGTTCTGTTCGCTGCGGAGCGGCTTCACCTCGATGGCTTGGGCTATGGAGTGATCCTCGCCGTTTCCGCACTCGGTGGGCTCGTCGCATCCTTCGCCACACCACGCGCGACAGGCCGCATCGGCTATCGCGGCACGATCGTCGCAAGCCTTGTCACGGGTGCCGTGTCGCTGCTCGCGCTCTCCATCAGCACGAGTGGTGCCATCGCCGCTGCGCTTCTGGCGGTCTATATCTTCCACGCTGTGGCGTGGGGGATCTGCGCGACCTCTCTCCGACAACGACTCGTCCCCGACGATCTGCGCGGCCGAGTCAACGCTGCGTCCCGCGTGCTCAGCCTTCTCGGGCTGGCGCTCGGTTCCGCGCTCGGCGGCCTGCTGGCCGTGGTGAGTCTGCCGCTGCCGATCGCCGTCGGCGGTGGTGTCTTCGTGTGCTGCGCGGTCCTGGCGGCCATCGTCATTCCCAACGAGTGCGAGCACGACTAGCCCCTTACGTGGGGATCACTCCCACTCGATGGTTCCCGGCGGCTTCGACGTGACGTCGAGCACGACACGGTTGACCCCGTCCACCTCGTTCGTGATGCGGTTCGAAATCTTGGCCAGCAGATCGTAGGGCAGGCGAGTCCAGTCGGCGGTCATGGCGTCTTCCGACGACACGGGGCGCAGCACGATCGGATGCCCGTAGGTACGTCCGTCGCCCTGCACGCCCACTGACCGCACATCGGCGAGCAGCACGACCGGGCACTGCCAGATCTCACGGTCGAGGCCGGCGGCGGTCAACTCGAAGCGCACTATCGCATCCGCTTTGCGCAGCAGATCCAGGCGTTCCTGGGTGATCGACCCGACGATGCGAATGCCCAGGCCGGGGCCGGGGAAAGGCTGGCGCTGCACAATTTCGGCTGGGAGGCCGAGCTCGGCACCGATCGCGCGCACCTCGTCTTTGAACAGGGTGCGCAGCGGTTCGACCAGTTCGAACTTGAGGTCGTCGGGCAGGCCGCCCACGTTGTGGTGGCTCTTGATGTTGGCGGTGCCGCTGCCGCCGCCGGACTCGACGACGTCGGGGTAGAGGGTGCCCTGCACCAGGAAGCGGATCGGGTCGCCGTCGATTTCCTTGGCCTCTTCGATCAGTTCAGCCTGGGCCTGCTCGAAGGTGCGGATGAACTCGCGACCGATGATCTTGCGCTTGGTCTCCGGGTCGCTCACGTCTTTCAGCGCATCGAGGAACTGCTCACGCACATCCACGGTCACCAGGCGGATGCCGGTGGCCTTGACGTAGTCCTCCTCGACCTGGCGGCGCTCGTCTTCGCGCAACAGGCCGTGGTCGACGAAGACGCACACCAGCTGGTCACCGATGGCCTTGTGCACGAGGGCTGCGGCCACGGCGGAATCGACTCCGCCGGAGAGGCCGCAGATGACCTTGCCGGTGCCGACCTGGGCGCGAATCTTCGCAACCTGCTCCGCGATGACGTTGCCGCTGTTCCAGTCTGGGTTGATTCCGGCGGCGCGGTGCAGAAAGTTTTCGAGCACGTGCTGGCCATTTTCGGAGTGTTTGACCTCGGGGTGCCACTGCACGCCGTAGAGCCGCTTCTCGTCGTTGGCAAACGCGGCGACCGGGGTCGACGTCGACGAGGCAAGTACGGTGAAGCCGTCGGGCGCGGTGGCAACCGAGTCGCCGTGGCTCATCCAGACCGTCTGGCTGTCGGGCTGGTCGGCCAACAGAACGTTGTCGGCGTTGCTCACGACGACCGGGGTCGAGCCGTATTCGCGGGCTCCGGTCTGGGCGACGGTACCGCCGAGTGCGGTCGCCATCACCTGGAAGCCGTAGCAAATACCGAGCACGGGCACGCCGAGCTCAAAGATCGCGGCATCGAAAGTGGGCGCCCCCTCGGCGTAGACGCTCGATGGCCCACCGCTCAGTACGATTCCGCGCGGGTTTTTGGCGAGCACCTCGGCGGCGGTGATGCTGTGCGGCACGATCTCCGAATAGACGGATGCCTCACGCACGCGCCGTGCGATCAGCTGCGCATACTGCGCGCCGAAGTCGACCACGAGAACGGGACGATCGAGTCCTGAATCGGGGAGGGCCTGCTCCGCCGACGCGGTGTCGAAGGTGTCACTCATGAACGCACCTCAGCAGCCTTTTTCGCTTCGAGCTGCGCGAGGGAACGTTTGACGCGGCGGGTCATGGGGCCTTCCAGAAAGAACGAGAGCGTGGGGATGATGCCGCCGAGCGCGATCAGCACGAAGCGTGGTAACGGCCAGCGCATCAGGCTCCATAAGCGGAAATCGGCGAACAGGTACAGCACGTAGAACCAGCCATGCACGATCAGAATGATCGTGCTGAGGTTGATCGCGACGACCGTGTCGCGCGGCACGAAGGCGAGAAAACCCTCGGAGCCGTTCATCTCGAGTTCGTAGCCGAGCACGAACTTGGCATAGACCTCGGCGCAGAGCAGCAGCAGAAAAACACCGGTGATGATGGACGACACCTGGTAGAGCCGCAGCGCACCGGGGATTCGAGAGACGTCGGCGGGCTTGGGATCAAGTGGCATAGGGCAATTCTATGCGCCCGTGCTGGGAGCCCCTGCAGCCACGTCTTCGAGCGCGGCTTCTTCCTGCTCGCGTTCCAGGGCATCACGCACCAGTCGGTACCAGAAGAACACGGCGAACCCAGCGAAGACGACCCACTCGATGGCGTAGAAGATGTTCAGCCAGTTCAGCGACTGGTCGACTTGGGGTATCGGGGAGTCAATCAGGTCGAGGCCGGCCGTGGCGTCAGCGCTGACGATGTAGGCCGAATAGACCGACTCGTCCGTGAAATCGGCCCACAGATTGATCAAAGCGGATGGCGCGACCTTCGTCAGCTCCATCGAATCGCCCTCGGGGTCGGGCAGCTCAGGGGCCTCCCCCGTGAGAAAACGCCCGGTCACGGTAACCGGGGTGTTTTTCGGTTCGGTCTGAAGTTCAGCGATGACGGCCTCGGCCGTGGCTCTGTCTGGCGCCCAGCCGCGCGCGACAGCGATGCTGGCAGCGGTATCCGTTCGAAAATGGCTGACGACCCAGAACCCTTCGACACCGCCGTTGAAGCGGGTGGTGATCAGCGTCTCATCACCGGCCACCCAGGAACCCTTGGTGGTCACCATCTGGCCGGTCGCGATCTGTGTCACCCCGCCGTCAGGCTGCGCCACTTCGACGAGCGGCTTCACCTGCTCGGTGGCTCGCTCCACTACGACGCCGGACTCGATGGCGCGCTCCAGCTGCCAGTGCCCGAGCAGGGCAAAGGCAGCGGCAATACCGAGGGCAAGCAGCAGCGCGGCCACCCAGCGGGGGCGCAGCATCATTCTGATCACGAATATTCACCTGTGTGGGTTTCTCGCCCGGGTTTGCGTGCCGGTGTGTTGGCCGTGTCATCGGGTTCTGGGGAATGCTGACCGAGAGCGAAATCGGCCATAGAATCCGAACCGGAATCGGCCGAATGCAAGCGTTTCGCTGCGTTCAGCGTATCGGGCGATGCTTGGGAATTGGCCGAGTCGACCATCCGCTTGGCCGCGCGCCGGGTGTCCTCGTCGGCATCCGTCGCCTGAGCGGCTGTCGCCGCCTCGACCAGCGCGATCTCCTCGTCGAGCATCGGGTTGCGCGGCGCACGCGTGGTAGCGGATGCTGGCACGCGGCGACGCAGGACCGACCCGATCTTCTCGGAATTCGCCGCGAACAGCGGACCAAGAATTGCCATGACCAAAACGTAGAGGCCCGCGAACGGTTGCAACCGCGGGTCGAGCCCGGCCGCGACGGAGAGCGTGGCCAGAATCAATGTGAACTCGCCGCGGTTGACGAAGATCGCGGCGGTGTTGAGGGCCTCGCGTGGACCCATTTTGTGCAGCCAGGCCAGCAGCGCTCCCGACAGCAGGCTCAAGACGAAGGTCATCACGATGGCCACGAGCACCACGCCGATCACCGATCCGAACTGGGCCACGTCGAGGGCGAGGCCGAAGTTGAGAAAGAAGAACGCCGCGAAAATGTCGCGCAACGGTACCGCGACGCGCTCGATTCGGGCGCGGTAGCTGCTCGCTCCGAGCACGACGCCGATCAGGAATGCGCCAATCGCGTCGGTCACGCCGATAATCTCACCGATGCCGCCGAACAACACCACGAGGCCGAAGAACAAAATAGTGAACAGTTCGTCGTCTTTGGTGCGCATAAGGCGGGACACCACCCGGCCGCCCCACCTGGCGAGCGAGAACATGGCCACGAGAAAGAGGAATGCGATGGAAAGCTGGAGCACGATCGGCCAGATCTCGGTCTTGCCACTGAGCACGACGGAGACAATCGACAGGTAGATGGCGATGAAGATGTCGCCGACCACGGTCACGCCGAGGATCATCGGTGTCTCTTTGTTCGCGAGGCGGCGAAGCTCGATGAGCAGTTTGGTGATGATCGCGCTCGAGGAGGTTCCGGTCATGCCGGCGATGACGAGGGCTTCGCGCGGTCCCCAACCCACGAGCAGGCCGAAAATGAAGCCGGCACCCATATTGATGAGAATCCAGGATCCGCCGGAGATGATCAGGGTTTTGGCGTTGCCGAAGAATTCCTCCTGGTCGAACTCGAGGCCGAGGCTGAACAACAACAGGATCAGGCCGAACACCGCGATGAGTTCGATGTCGCCGGACTCAAAATCGAGGGGAAAAAAGTCGGTGTTTGGGCTCGCGAGAAGGCCCACGACCATATAGATCGGGATGGTGGGGAGCCCGATCAGTTTGCCCAGGCGGCCAAGAACATAAGCGACGACGAGCAGAGTGCCAAGAACAAGGAGATCTTCGCCCACGTGCATCGCTTACCCCCCGGGTGGAGCGTCGACGGTCTTCGCCTTCACTTCACCGGTGCGGAAGAACGCGAAGGCCTTGACGACTTTTTCGGGCGAACCCGCGACGACCAGGGTGTCACCGGGGAAGACCTTGAAGTCGGCAGCGGGGGCCGGGTTGGCCGATTCGCCGCGCACGACGGCGACGACGGTGAGTCCGGCGATGCCGCGGTCGGCCGGATTACCGAGGGCCTGGCCGGCGATATGGTCTTCGTAGTCGACGGTGAACCAGTCGATACTGAGGCCGGGAATCTGGTCGAGGGCACTGAGCGACTCGGTGATCTGGGTACCGCCGAGCAACTCGGCGAGGGTGTGCGCCTCGTCTTCGTTGAGCCGAAGCGACACCTTGCTCGCGTCGGGCCCGCCCTCGTCGTCGGCGAAGGTGATGAGGTCGCTGTGGCCGGAGCGGTGGGCGATGACGCCGACCTTGCCGCCGTCATCCGTGATGAAGGTGTGCAGAACACCCACGCCGGGAAGTTTGACCCGCCGAACATCAACCATTGTCATGACTCCTGAGGTCTAGGGGCAGTTCCCTTATTCTACCGGAGCCGCTTTTGCCGTCTGCGCGCCACCTGTTGCGTCACCGCGCCCGGTGCCGGACACGCTCGCCGGCTCTGGCCGGCGCTATGGCAAAAGCGCAGCACTCCGCGCCGGGGACTTCGCGTCGACGCAGTCCGATTCCGGCGGGGAGTCGATCAGCCGCGCGCACATGCTCCTGCTCGGATTCACCGCTCCCGAGTTGCAGGTGCGCTTCGCGCGATGCCGCAGGGTTCATCGCTTATGTCGACTTCTTCTGGCGAGGCATCAACAAGGTCGGCGAGTTCGACGGGCTCGGCAAGTACGTCAAGGAGGCCTACATGAGCGGACGCACCACCGCCGACGTCGTGATGAACGAGAAGCGCCGTGAAGATCGAATTCGCGCGTGCGGACCATCCGTTTCGCGGTGGGACTGGCCGGTCGCGCGCGACCTCGAAGCTTTCGGAATGTTCCTCTCGCGAATCGGCGTCCCCCGGACTCGACAGCACATCCGCGTTCTTGCGCCGTCACCGCGCCCGGTGCCGGTGGGTGCTCCCGCTCAAGGTGCCGCGACTACCGGCACCGGGCGCGGTGACACCGGGCGCGGTGACACCGGGCGCGGTGACGGCGGGCACGGTGACGGCGGGCACGACCACCGCGGGCGCGGTGACGGCGGGCACGACGACGGCGGGCACGACCACCGCGGGCGCGGGCGGGCTAGTTGGTGACCACGATGTCGGGTGCCTCGAGGCGCACCCGGTCGGCAGATTCGTCGTTCGGCTCCTCCTGCGAAGCACGCTCGGCGGCAACCCGGGTGAGGTAGAAGCCGACCTCGCGGTCGATGCGCTCCTGGTCCCAGCCGAGCACGCCCGCCATCAGCGCTGCGGCGACCGGCGCGGCCGAAACCCCGCGGTCCCACGCCTCGATCGAGATGCGGGTGCGGCGCGCGAGCACGTCTTCGAGGTGCAGCGCGCTTTCGTGCGAGGCCGCGTAGACGACCTCGGCACCGATGTAGTCGTCGGCGCCAGGCAACGGTTCGGCGAGCGACGGGTTAGCCCGAATGAGGTCAAGCAGCTCGTCGGTGAGGGTTCCGTAGCGGTTGAGCAGGTGTTCCACCCGCACGGTGTGCACACCGAACGCCTTGGCTATCTTGCCGCGCTTATTCCACGCCGCCTGATAGCCCTCAGCACCGAGCAAGGGGATGTCCTGGGTCGCCGAAGCAGGAATGCGGCCATCAAGAGCCGACACCGCGGCATCCACTGCGTCCTTGGCCATGATGCGGTAGGTGGTCCATTTGCCGCCGGCGATCACGACGAGGCCGGGAACGGAGTGTCCGACGAGGTGTTCGCGGGACAACTTGGAAGTCTGATCACTCTCACCGGCCAGCAACGGACGCAGGCCCGCGTAGACACCCTCGACGTCTTCCCTGGTCAGAGGTACCGTCAAAACCTCATTGATGTGTTCGAGGATGTAGTCGATGTCGGCCGCCGTCGCGGCGGGATGCGCCTTGTCGAGGTACCAGTCGGTATCGGTCGTGCCGATGAGCCAGTGCCGGCCCCAGGGGATGACGAACAAGACGCTCTTCTCGGTGCGCAGCAATAGGCCCATGGCGCTCTGGAACCGGTCGCGCGGCACCACGAGGTGCACACCTTTCGACGCCCGCACCTTGAAGGTTCCCCGCTCGCCAACCATGCGCTGGGTGTCGTCGGTCCAGACTCCGGTCGCGTTCACGACCTGCTTGGCCCGCACCTCGAAGTGTTCGTCGGTCTGCAGGTCGTGGGCGCGCACGCCGACGACGCGCTCCCCCACCTTGATGAAGCCTTCGACGCGCACCCGGCTGGCCGCATGGGCACCATAGAACGAGGCGGTGCGCACGAGCGACGAAACGTAGCGGGCGTCGTCGACTTGGGCGTCGTAGTAGGTGATACCGCCGATCAGGGCGTCGTTGGCCAGGCTCGGCATGAGCTTCTGCACCTGACTCTTCGACAGGTGGCGGTGGTGCGGCACGCCGGGTGGGCGACCGCCGGTGTAGGAAAAGATGTCGTAGAGCAGCATTCCGGCGCCGATATAGAACCGCTCGGTGAAGCGCTTCTTGAGCGGATAGAGAAACCGGACCGGCTTCACCAAATGCGGCGCGATGCGCTGCAACAGCAGACCACGCTCGGTGAGCGCTTCGCGCACGAGGCGAAAGTCGAGCTGCTCCAAATAGCGGATGCCACCGTGCACGAGCTTGGACGACCGGCTCGAGGTGCCCGACGCCCAGTCCCGCGCCTCGAGGATGCCCACGCTCAGACCGCGGGTGACGGCATCGAGTGCGGCGCCGGCGCCGACGATGCCGCCGCCGACGACGAGAATGTCGAGTTCCTTTTCTCTGAGCTTGGCGAGAGCGGAGACCCGCTCCTCGGGACCCATTTTTGTGGACCGCGTGACCGAATTGTGAGAGGCCATTACTACTCCTGTTCAGACTCAGTGTTTAAGACGAGAGGTCAGGGGAGGTGCGACAAACAACTGCGACATCAGTGTTGCGGGTAATGCTGAAAAGTACGTCTGTTTTCGACGCTAGTTCACTCGGTACGGCGCGACAACCACTTCCACCCGCTGAAATTCCTTGAGATCGGAGTATCCGGTGGTTGCCATCGACCGACGCAACGCGCCAATGAGGTTGGCCGTGCCATCGGCGACCGGTGCCGGGCCATACAGAATCTCTTCGAGCGGGGCCACTGTGCCCACCTCGACCCGCTTGCCGCGCGGCAGCTGCGCGTGGTGCGCCTCGGCGCCCCAATGGAATCCCCCACCGGGGGCATCCGTCGCCCGGGCCAGCGCGGTTCCGAGCATGACGGCGTCGGCGCCACAGGCGACGGCCTTGACGATGTCCCCGGAGGCGCCGAGGCCACCGTCAGCGATGACGTGGACGTAGCGCCCACCGGATTCGTCCATATAGTCGCGGCGCGCGCCGGCGACATCCGCTACGGCAGTCGCCATCGGCGCGTGGATGCCGAGGGTCGCGCGGGTGGTCGACGCCGCTCCCCCGCCGAAACCGACCAGAACGCCCGCGGCGCCCGTGCGCATGAGGTGCAGCGCCGCCGTGTAGGTGGCCGCGCCACCGACGATAACGGGTACATCGAGTTCGTAGATGAACTTCTTGAGGTTGAGCGGTTCCTGATTCTGCGACACGTGCTCGGCCGACACCGTGGTTCCGCGAATGACGAACAGGTCGACGCCAGCGGCAACGACGGTTTCATAGAGTTCCTGGGTGCGCTGGGGTGAAAGCGCCCCGGCCACCGTGACCCCTCCCGCACGAATCTCCGCGAGCCGGGCGGTGACCAGGGCTGGCTGAATCGGGGCGGAGTACATCTCCTGCATGCGTGCTGTGGCCTTATCGGCGGGCAGGTTGCGAATTTCAGCGAGCAGCGGCTCGGGGTTCTCGTGCCGGGTCCAGAGGCCCTCGAGGTCGAGAACACCGACGCCGCCGAGCTGACCCATCATGATGGCCGTGGTGGGCGAAACGACGGAGTCCATTGGCGCGGCGAGTACCGGAATGGCGAACTGGTACGCATCGATGGTCCAGCTAACCGATACGTCCTCCGGGTCGCGGGTGCGCCGACTGGGCACCACCGCGATGTCGTCAAAGGCGTATACGCGGCGTGCGCGCTTGGAACGGCCGATCTCGATTTCCATGGTCCTAGTTTAGACGGAGCGACCGACATCCCTTTTTCGAGCGCATGCCGCCGCCCCCACCCGATTCAGAAGCAGGGGCGACGAACCGAAAAGCCCTACCGACGGTAGTTCGGGGCTTCAACCACGATCTGCACGTCGTGCGGGTGCGATTCCTTGAGTCCGGCGGGCGTGATACGCACGAACTTGCCCTTTTGCTTGAGCTCGGCGATGGTGCGGGCTCCCACATAGAACATGGACTGCCGCAGGCCACCGACCAGTTGATAGGCCACGGCGGCGAGGGGGCCGCGGAACGGAACCTGACCCTCGATGCCCTCGGGAATGAGTTTTTCGTCACTGGGAACGTCGTTCTGAAAGTAACGGTCTTTGGAATAGGACGTCTTCGTGCCGCGGGTCTGCAGCGCTCCGAGCGATCCCATACCGCGATAGGTCTTGAACTGCTTACCGTTGACGAATACGAGTTCCCCGGGGCTTTCGGTGCAGCCGGCGAGCAGAGAACCGAGCATGACGGTGTCAGCGCCGGCCACGAGAGCCTTGGCGATGTCACCGGAGTACTGCAGCCCGCCGTCAGCGATGACCGGAATACCGGTTTCCCGTGCGGCCAGCGAGGCCTGGTAGACGGCGGTGATCTGGGGTACGCCCACCCCGGCCACGATGCGGGTGGTGCAAATTGAGCCGGGGCCAACGCCCACCTTGATCGCGTCCGCGCCCGCGTCAATGAGCGCCTGGGCGCCGGACCGGGTGGCCACGTTCCCGCCGATCACATCGACGTCGGCAAAGGCTTTGTCGGCCTTCAGGCGTCGAATGATGTCGAGCACGCCGGCGCTGTCACCGTTGGCGGTGTCTACCACGAGCACGTCCACCCCGGATTCGAGCAGTGCGGTCGCGCGCTGCCAGGCGTCACCGAAGAAGCCGATGGCCGCGCCGACGCGGAGGCGTCCTGCATCGTCCTTGGTGGCGAGGGGATATTCCTCGCTCTTGTCGAAGTCCTTCACGGTGATCAGGCCGGTGAGCTTGCCGTTGACGTCGATCAGGGGGAGCTTTTCGATCTTGTGTTTCGCGAAGATCGCCAGGGCGTCTTCGGGAGCCATTCCGACCTTGCCGGTGATCAGCGGGGACCTCGTCATGACCTCGCTCACCCGGGTGAACGCCTTCCGGGCGTATGGCACGAACCGCATGTCCCGGTTGGTGATGATGCCCACCAGAATTCCATCACCGTCGATGACGGGCAGCCCGCTGACGCGGAACTGGCCGCACAGGGCGTCGACCTCGGCCACTGTGGCGTCGGGCGATGTCGTGACCGGGTTGGTGATCATTCCGGATTCGCTGCGCTTGACCAGGTCGACCTGTTCGGCCTGGTCATCGATTGAGAGGTTGCGGTGCAGAATTCCCAGGCCGCCCTCGCGGGCCATGGCGATCGCCATGCGCGTTTCGGTGACCGTGTCCATGGCGCTGGAGAGCAGCGGCAGCGACACGTCGATTCGTCGGGTCAAGCGGGATTTGGTGACCGCTTCGCTGGGAATGACGTCGGTGTGCCCCGGCAGGAGCAGCACGTCGTCGTAGGTGAGCCCGGTGAATCCGAACGGATCTGGCTGATCCATGTAACCCCTTACCTATAGCTGAAAACAGAAAATTGTCCGCCAAATCGCATGATTTAACGGGTTCTTCAATGTTAAGCGTGTTTGCGCTCATCACATTCCGCCCACGAATCGTGAACTGGTGCGAACTTTCGAAAAAATTAGGACATAATCGGCTCTTACAACACCAACGACGTTGGCTGTACTTGTCCGGCGCCCGCTCGGTCAGCCACCGGTCGGCACCAACATGGAGGTCCCGTGAAGTCCACTCTTACGGCTCAGAGATACCTACCCAGAATGCTTGTCATTCTGTTCGTAACGCTCCTCGCAGCCCTGTCCATGGCTACATTCTCGGCGGGCAGTGCGCACGCCGACGAGGTAGGCACCGAGTACGACTTCACTCTTTCGGGCAACGTGAAGTTCAACGGTGAAGCCCTTGACGGTGTAGCCATCGCCGTCGACGGCAACGGCTACACCGCCGACACCGTGACGGATGCCGCCGGCAAGTGGGCGATCGGCGTTCCCGAGAAGGGCACCTACGAGGTAACCCTCGACGAGGAAACCCTGCCGAAGGGCGTCGTCGTCGCCAAGGGAGGTAACGTTATCGATACGGAATTCGGCCTGACCGACCGTAAATCGGTCAACTTCTTCCTCGGTGAAGGCACCCGCAACACGGTAAGTTTCTTCGATCAGTTCGTTAACCGGTTCGTGAACGGTTTGAACTTCGGCCTGCTGCTCGCGCTCGCGGCGATCGGGGTGTCGCTGATCTTCGGCACCACCGGCCTGAGCAACTTCGCGCACGCCGAGATGATCACCTTTGGCGCCCTGATGACTCTGGTCTTCTCGGTCAACCTCGGGCTACCGATCTGGCTCGCCATTCTGATCGCCATCGCGCTCAGCGGCGTGCTGGGGTACGGCCTCGACACGGTGATCTGGAAACCGTTGCGCCGCAAGGGCGTGGCCGTGATCCCCCTCATGATCGTGAGCATCGGCCTGTCGCTCGCGCTGCGCTACCTGTACCAGTATTTTTTCGGCGGCAGCACGAGTCAGCTCCCCGGGGCCGGAATGACCGACCTGAAGTTCGGTCCAATCTCGTTGTCTCCGATTGACCTGGCCAGTATGGGCATCAGCATCGTGGTGCTGCTCGCCGTGGCTTTCTTTTTGCTGCGCACCCGCATCGGCAAGGCCACTCGCGCCGTCTCTGATAACCCGAGCCTGGCCTCGGCGAGCGGTATTGACGTCGATAACGTCATTCGCATCGTCTGGGTGGTCGGAGCCGCGCTGGCCGGGCTCAGCGGCGTCTTGTGGGCCTACTTTCGCCCAGGCGTCAGCTGGGACATGGGATTCCAGATGCTGCTTCTCGTCTTCGCCGCGGTGACCCTCGGTGGTCTCGGTACGGCCTTTGGAGCCCTCGTCGGTTCCCTCATCGTCGGGCTCTTCGTTGAGCTATCGACGCTCTGGCTTCCGTCCGACATGAAAGTCGTCGGCGCCCTTGTTATTTTGATCCTCGTATTGCTGTTTCGACCGCAAGGCATTTTGGGTCGTAAAGAAAGAATTGGTTAGGGGTTCACATGGACTGGGGAGCAATCTTTAGCAACGCAGCCGTCGAGCTGATCAGCCCGACCACTGCCGCCTACGCACTCGCCGCCCTCGGGCTCGCCGTGCACTTCGGTTACACCGGCCTGCTGAACTTCGGCCAGGCCGGGTTCATGGCTCTCGGAGCCTACGGCTACGCGATCTCGATCCTGACCTTCGGGTTTCCCGTCTGGGGCGCCTTTCTGGTCGGCGTCGGCGCGTCCGTTATCTTTGCGTTGATTTTGGGGATTCCAACGCTGCGGCTGCGCGCCGACTACCTCGCGATCGTCACAATTGCTGCCGCCGAGATTGTGCGGCTATTGTTCACGACCAACACCTACGCCTCCGTCACGGGTTCGGCCAACGGGCTCAGTGGCTACAAGAACGAGTTCGCGGCCCTCAACCCGCTCGCCGACGGCACCTACGGTTTCGGCCCTTTCACGAACAACGCCTATGACACCTGGCTGCGGATCGTGGCCTGGTCCATCGTGATTCTGGCGGCGTTGCTGGTCTGGCAGATCATGCGGAGCCCCTGGGGCCGCGTCATCAAGGGCATCCGGGAAGACGAAGACGCCGTACGCGCCCTCGGTAAGAACGTCTACGCCTACAAAATGCAATCCCTCATTTTCGGTGGCGTACTTGGAACTATCGCCGGAATGATCTTTGCCTTGCCGCGGGCGGTTGTTCCGTCGAACTATCAGACCACGCTGACCTTTTTCATCTACGCCATTCTGTTACTCGGCGGTGCTGCGACAGTGCTCGGTCCGATCATCGGTTCGATGATCTTCTGGGTGCTGTTGTCGTTCTTCTCCGGCTTCGTCGCCCGGGCTGTGGAAGCGGGCTGGTTGCCCTTCATGACGTCTATCCAAGGCGGCCAACTGCGCTTCATCCTCGTCGGGGTGGCAATCATGTTGATAGTCATCTTCAGGCCGCAAGGCATCTTCGGCAATAAGAAGGAGTTGGCTTTTGTCCGCTAACGCTGTTTCTCAGGCGGCGGCTCCGCTGGAGCCGCCCGTTCCCACCAAGAAGCCGGTCAAGACGACCGGCCTGCACATCGGCGAGGCCGGACCAGGCTGCGCAAAGGTCGATCCAATTCTCGTCGTCGATAACGTGCGCCGCACCTTCGGCGGCCTCACCGCCGTCGACGTCGCCCACGTCGAGGTTCCGCGCGGCGCGATCACCGCGCTGATCGGCCCGAACGGCGCCGGCAAGACGACCCTGTTCAACTTGCTGACCGGTTTCGACAAACCCGACAGTGGCAAGTGGACCTTTGACGGCCGTTCCCTCGCCGGAGTCCCCGCGTACAAGGTCGCCCGCATGGGGCAGATTCGCACATTCCAACTCACCAAAGCCCTCGGGCTGCTGACCGTCATGGACAACATGCTCCTCGGCGCCAAGGGCCAGACCGGCGAGAACATGTTCCGGGCCCTGATGCCGTTCCTCTGGCGCAACCAGGAGGAGGAGAACCGGGCGAAAGCGCTCGACCTGCTCACCAGGTTCAAGCTCGACACCAAGAAAAACGACTACGCGGCGAGCCTCTCCGGCGGGCAGCGCAAGCTGCTTGAAATGGCCCGGGCGCTCATGAGCGACCCGACTCTGGTGATGCTCGACGAACCGATGGCCGGGGTCAACCCCGCACTGACCCAATCGCTGCTCGATCACATTCTCAACCTCAAGTCCCAGGGTATGACCGTACTGTTCGTCGAGCACGACATGCACATGGTGCGCCACATCGCCGACTGGGTGATCGTGATGGCCGAGGGCAAGGTTGTCGCGGAGGGAGACCCCCACGAGGTCATGCAGAACCCGGCCGTGATCGACGCCTACCTGGGGCAGCACCACGACGAAGACATTGGGATAGACCCCGATGCCGAGACCGAGCACGTGTCAGCCATAAAGGAGTTGCTCGATGACGAACGCTAACCCGCTGGCCGTGCCGGCTCCAACCGAGACCCGCGACGCTGTCGTCGAGGTCAAGAACGTCACCGCCGGCTACGTGACCGGTGTGAACATTCTCAACTCCTGTTCACTCACCGCCTACGACGGTGAGCTCATCGGCATCATCGGCCCGAACGGCGCCGGCAAGTCGACGCTGCTCAAGTCGATCTTCGGCCAGGTCAAGGTGCGCGACGGCGAAATTCTGCTGCGCGGCAACAACATCACCAACCTCAAGGCCAACAAGCTGGTCGCGCAGGGCGTCGGTTTCGTGCCACAGAACAACAACGTGTTTCCCACCCTGACCATTCGCGAAAACCTTGAGATGGGCATATTTCAAAAGCCCAAAGGGCTCGTCGAACGGCTCGAATTCGTCACCGAGATCTTTCCCGAGCTTCGTAAGCGCATGTCACAGCGCGCGGGATCGCTCTCGGGTGGGGAACGCCAGATGGTCGCCATGAGCCGTGCGCTCATGATGGGTCCGCACGTGCTGCTGCTCGATGAACCGAGCGCCGGCCTCTCCCCGGTACGCCAGGACGAAGCATTCCTGAGGGTGAAGGAGATCAACAAGGCCGGCGTGACCACGATCATGGTCGAGCAGAACGCGCGTCGTTGCCTGCAGATCTGCGACCGCGGCTACGTGCTCGATCAGGGCCGGGATGCGTACACCGGCACCGGACGTGAGCTTTTGAACGACCCCAAGGTGATCGGCCTGTACCTGGGAACCCTCGGGCAGGACTAGGGCGAGTCTTCTAACCGGTGGGGCCGGGGCTCGGGCGGACACATCCACCGCGCCGTCACGATCTGGTTGGAGCCGTCAGGGGACACGCTTTGGAGGGGTGCCCCGGTTGCAGGGTGTCGGACGGCCCGGGTTACCAGCGGCGAGCTGAGGAGGCGGAGATGATCGTGAGCAGCGCGTCACGCATCGCGTCCACGTTCTCGAACTCGGGAAAGAGGTCGGCCTCAAGCGTGCGGGACTTCTCCCAGACGGCGGTGCCGGCATCCGTTCTGACCACGGAGTGTCGCCGGGCGTCGCGCTCGTCCCGGGTGCGCACGACGTAGCCCTCGCGCTCGAGTCGTTCGAGGGTGCGGGACATGGTCTGCGTTTGCACGCGGGCGGCATGTGCGAGTTCGGTCTGGCTGAGCGGCCCCGGGCCGAGCAGGTGCAGTGCGATCATGCCGGCGTGGGTGAGTCCCAGCTGGTCCAGCGCCTCCACCCAGGCGTGTTCGACCAGCCGCGCGGCGGTCGAAAGCAGGCGTCCGGTCGGCCAGCAGGCCATGGCCTCCTGCACGGGCGCCGGTATCGGCTCCTGCTCCGCTGGGGGTTCCGGATCAGGTGTAGTCATGCCCCTAATCTAGTGCTAGCGTCAACTAATCAGCTAGCTGACTAGTAGGAGACTGAGATGAAACTGAGCAGCGATCGTCTGCGCCAGACCGTGGTGCTGGTCAGTGCGATCCTGGCCATCGCGGGATCGTTCATCGGTTCGGGCGCCGCCGGCGGAACCCCGATCCAGAACGCGTCGGGCGGAGCCCTGGCCGCCGATGCGACCCCGATTGCCCCCGCCGGCCCGGCATTTGGCATCTGGACGTTGATCTACCTCGGTCTCATCGCCTACGCCATCTGGCAGTTCCTGCCGGCGCAGACAACGGATGCCCGGCAGCGCACCCTCGGCTACCCGGTCGCCGCGTCACTGGTCCTGAACGCGGCCTGGATCCTCAGCGTGCAATTCGACCTGCTCGTACTCAGCGTTCCCGTGATCGTGCTGCTTCTGGCCGTGCTTATCCGGGCGTTCCAGCTCACCCTCGCCTCGCGGCCGAAGAACCTGGTCGAGACGATCGTCGCCGACGGCACGATCGGCCTGTACCTGGGCTGGGTCAGCATCGCCACCGCGGCGAACGTGACGGCCGTGCTCGTCGCCGCCGGCTTCGGCGGCTTCGGCATCAGCCCCGACGTCTGGGCAGTCGCGGTGATCGCGGTGGCCGGTTTGGTCGGCGTGCTGATCGCACTCTTCGGGCGTGGCCGGCTCGCCCCCTCCGCGTCCCTCTGCTGGGGGCTCGCCTGGATCGCTGTCGCCCGCCTCACCGGCCCCCTTCTCTCCGCCCCGGCCGCGATCGCGGCCCTCGTCGCGGTGGTCGTCATTCTCACCGTCACCGTCACCATTCGCATCCGAAGCTCCTCCCCCTCGTCAACGCGAGGACTGGTACCCGCGTGACCAGCGCCGCCCCCACCGCACCCTCGGCCCGCCGTCGCTGGGCCGGCCTCGTCTTCATCAGCGTCGCGGTCGCCCTGATCATCGTCGACTCAACGATCATCAACGTCGCCATCCCCTCGATCGTGGATGACCTGGGCATCACGTCGACCCAGGTGCAGTGGGTGCAGGAGAGCTACACGCTCGTCTTCGCCGCGCTTCTGCTCGTGTTCGGCACGCTCGCTGACCGCTTCGGGCGCCGCCGCCTCCTGGTGCTCGGCGTGATCGTCTTCGCCACGGCATCCGTCTTCGCCGCGTTCTCCCAGTCGGGCGACCTGCTGATCCTGGCCCGGCTGATCCAGGGCGTCGGCGGCGCGATGGTACTGCCGACCACCCTGTCGATCATCAACGCCACCTTCCGTGGCCGGGACCGCGGCATCGCGTTCGCGATCTGGGGCTCGACCATCGGTGGCATGGTGGCCGTCGGCCCGCTGCTCGGCGGCTGGCTCACCACCTACTTCTCCTGGCGCTGGGCTTTCGGCATCAACGTGCCCCTCGGCATCGTCATCATCATCGGTGTGTTGGTCTTCGTGCTCGAATCCCGGGATGCCGGGGAGCCTCGCCGCGTCGACGTGGTTGGCGCCATCCTCTCGGTCATCACCAGCGCCTCGCTCGTCTTTGGGTTGATCGAGGGCCGCACCTACGGCTGGTGGCGCACCAACAACGCCCCGACGATCGGCGACTGGACCTGGCCGTACTCATGGTCGGTTATCCCGTTCGTCTTCCTGCTCACCATCGTTTGCGGGATCGCCTTCGTCTCCTGGGGCCGCTACCGGCAACGGGCCGGCCAAAGCACCCTGCTCGCCTTCTCCCTGTTCGCGATCCCCTCGTTCCGCAACGGCAACATCGCCGCCATGATCGTGTCGCTCGGCGAATTCGGCATCATCCTCTCGCTGCCGCTCTGGTTGCAGAACGTGCTCGGCTATGACGCCCTGCAGACCGGTTTCGTGCTGCTCGCCCTCGCGGTGGGCTCGTTCGTGGCCAGCGGGCTGTCGGGCGCGTTCGGCAACAAGACCTCGCCGGAGACGATCGTGCGCATGGGCATCATCGCGGAGATCATCGGTGTCACCGGGCTTGGCATCGTCATCACCGCGGAAGCCACCTGGCTATCGGTCGTGCCGTTCCTGTTCGTCTACGGGATCGGCGTCGGCCTGGCCACCGCGCAGCTGACCGGCGTGGTGCTCAAGGACGTCCCTGTGTCGCAGAGCGGCCAGGGCTCCGGCACCTCCAGCACCGCCCGGCAGATCGGGTCCGCGCTCGGAATCGCGGTGCTCGGCACGGTGCTGTTCACCGCGGTCGGCGCCTCTCTCGATGCGAAGTTGTCCTCCGTGCCGGGCTTGCCGGCCCAGACCCAGACGCAGATCGTCGACGCGGTCGTGAACAGCGCCGGCTCCGCAATCCCGGCTCTCGAGGCGCAGAGCCCGGCTGTGGCGGATGCCGCGCGGGAGGCCTTCAGCGACGGCACCCGGTACTCGGCCTTCGCTGCGGCCGGGTTTCTCGTGCTCGGCTTCCTGGCGACGCTGCGGCTCTCCGGAACGGCGCCGCACCACGAGCAGCGCGAAGAGCAAGCGGCCGGCGAGAACGTCACCGTGACCCGGACGTCGGGGGAACCGGTCTAGGGCCTGTTACTTAGAGCCTGGCGAGGGTGTTTGGCAGAAATATTGGCAGATGTCTTGTACTGGCATGGTGACGCCCGCACGCATGGAGAAGGGCCCCGGCAGAACCCGGGGCCCTTCAGGTCAGGCAGTCGAGCTAGTTGGTACGGGAGTACTTGTTTTCTGCATCGAACTTGTAGATGCCGATGGTTGCACCGGTGGGGTCGCCGTTCTCATCAAACGTGATCGGACCAGAGAAGCCGTCATAGTCGACTTGCTCACCGGCCTTGAGCGCTGCAGCAGCGGTCTTGAAGTCGGTGACCTTGGTGCCATCGCCGGTTCCGCCGGAGACCTGACGCAGATAGCTCGCAATCGACTTGCCCGACACGTCCTGGCCCGCGTAGGCGGCCAGGGCAATCAGAACGACGGCGTCATACGACTCGGCGGCATAGCTGAAGTCGGTTAGCTTCGGGTCGATTTCGAGCAGGCGCTTGGTGAAGTCACCGAGCGATGCGGTATCCAGGCCCGGCAACGTCCCTTGGGCACCTTCGATGAGGCCGGACGCGAAGTCGGCGCTGTAGTCGGAGACGTTTCCGTCGACGAGGTACAGCTTGTCGCCCGCGAAGCCCGTGGCGACCAGGTCGGGAACGATGACCTTGGCCTGGTCGAACGTGATCAGGGCAATCGCGTCGGGATCCTGAGCCGTGACCTCGGCGATCTGAGCGGTGAAGTTCGGGTCGCCCTCGTTGAACAACGCCGTCGCGACGACCTCGCCGCCGCCGGCGGTGAATGCATCACTGACGTACTTGGCCAGACCGGTTCCGTACGCATCGTTTAGCACGATCAGGCCAAGGGTGGCGTTTCCGTCTTCAGCAATCAGGTTGCCCAGCACTTCACCCTGCAGCACATCGGAGGGCGCCGTACGCCAGTACAGACCGTTATCGGCGTACGTGGTGAACGCGTCCGAGGTGTTGGCCGGGGAGAACTGCACGACACCGGCACCGGTGATCTGGTCGATCACGGTCTTGGACACACCCGATGAGGCTGCACCAACGATGGCCGAGACGTCCTGCGACAACAGGTCGGTCACGGAGACGGTGGCGGTGTCGGTCGTGGTGTCGCCCGAGTCGCGGAAGATCGCATCGATGTTGATGCCGAGGCCAGCCTCGTTGATGTCGTTGATAGCGAGCTGAACGCCCGCTTCTTCGGGCGGGCCGAGGAAGGCCAGTCCACCACTCTGCGGGAGGATAGTGCCGATCTTCAGGGAAAGATCACGATCACCAGCCTGGACCGGCTGGAAGTCTGCAGCAGAATCCGCAGTGGGAGCTGCTGATTCTGCGGGCGCCGTAGCAGCACCATTGCTGCAGCCGGTGAGCAAGAGGGCGCTCACGCCGATGAGGGCGACACCGGTAACGAGGGTATGAACTGAGCGGGAGGCCGAGGCCTTCGCGAAAACGCTCATGTTGCTCCTTGATTGATAAAGGGGTAAGACTGGTCAGCCGATTGACTGCCGTGGTGTCAGAGTAGGCAATCAATGGCCCGGAAACCTACCCCTTTATAGGAGAACTTGGTAAAGCGACCAAATCGTTACGAACGGCGGCCGGTCATCCCTTGATAATCGATGATCTGGTTCTGCGTCAGGGCAAAAACACACTCTCCCCAGGATGCGCACACGGCGGTTCCCGAAACCACCCGGGGCCAGCCCGCTTCGAGCGAGGCACCACCATCGTCCGCGGTGATGACCGCGGCTAGGGCTGCCGTGATGACCCCGTCATAGGCTTCCGAGCCGCCAGCCGTGGCCGTCAGCCCTGGGTCGGCGGTCTCCAGCCGGGCAGTGAACTCCTCGTCAGCGGCAAGCGGGGTTCCCCCGTTGGCAAAGTCGATGAGGGCCACGATGGCCGTGTTGCCAGCAAAACTGTCAACATCCGCTGGCAGCGCTGTCGTTGCATCCCACAGCACCAGGTCGACGCCGCGCGCCGCGAGGTCGGCGTAGGCGGCGGCGAGGTCGCCGTCGGAGTTGCGGTGAATGAGCTGCACGGGGTGGGTGGGAGTGGTCTGGTCGGCGAGGATATCGCGCACGGCGATTTCGGTGCCGGCTACCTGGGCCGCGCCGCTCGCAGCATTATCACCGGTCATGGGAAACAGCGTGCCGATGCTCAGCGTGCCGTCGCCGGTCGGGCTGGTGCTGGTGCTGCTGCTGGTGCTGCTGCTAGCGACCGGAGTTGGGATCGTGGTCGACGTGGACGTCGGCGCACCACGACAGCCAGTGAGGGCCAGGGCGAGCAGAAAAACTACCGCGATCATGGGGCGATGGGGCATGTGAATCCTCAAGTACTGAACTGAAGTGGGCTGAAACGTGCGAGCTGACGGTTCAACGTATCGACTGGTCGGCCCGTTCTTTGGAGCTAGGCGACTTCACGGATGCTGCGCCGGGGACTGCGACCGGAAGCCACCATGTCAACCGTCAAAATGATCAGGGCCACCCAGACCAGTCCGAAGCCGACCCAGCGTTCGAAGGGCATTTCCTCGTTCAGAATGAACACGCCCACGAGGAACTGGAGCACCGGCGCCACGAATTGAATGAGCCCGAGCACGGTCAACGGCAGCCGCCGAGCGGCCGCGGCGAACAGCAGCAGCGGCACCGCGGTGATGATCCCGGCCGCGAGCAGGCTCGCCGTGTGCCAGGGCGACACCGTGCCGAAGGTGATTCCGGAGAGTCCCGAGACGACAACGAGCTGCACGACGGCGACCGGGGCCAGCCACGCGGTCTCCAGGGTGAGGCCGGTGACGGCATCCACACTCGGACCGACGCGCTTTTTGATCAGACCGTACAGCCCGAAGGAAAATGCGAGAATGAGCGAGATCCACGGCAGGGAACCGTATCCGACGGCGAGAACGACGACGGCGACACAGCTGACCACGATGGCCACCCACTGCAGCCGGCGCAAATTTTCCCGCAGCACGAAGACGCCGAGTAACACGGTAACGATCGGATTGATGAAGTAGCCCAAGGCCGCTTCGACGACGTGGCCGGTGGTCGCGGCGATCACGTAGGTCTGCCAGTTGATGAAAATGAACACCCCGGCCAGGCCCATGGTCCACACCAGGCGCCGCTGCCGCAGGGCCCGCCCGAGCACCGTCCAGGTGCGGGTGACCGTGATGATCAGAGCGCAGAAGACGAGCGAGAACAGCACCCGCCAGGCCACGATTTCAAACGCGCCGGAGGGCGCGAGTAGCAGAAAATAGAGCGGCAGCGCACCCCAGAGGGCATAGGAGAGACCACCGAAGACAAGGCCGGCACGGTACGTGGAATGGGCTGTCGTGCGGTGCGATGCGGCAGCATCCGTCATGGTCTTCTCCTGCGGAACAAAAGTGCACAAACAAAAAACTCCCGAACAGCAATGCTATTCGGGAGTTTCAGTCTAGAGACTAGGAGCGAAGAGAACTACCTAGCGTACGACGACGGCGAGCACGTCGCGAGCGGAGAGAACCAGCAGGTCATCGCCACCGAACTTGACCTCGGTTCCGCCGTACTTGGAGTAGATCACCTTGTCGCCGACGGCGATGTCGAGGGGGACGCGGTTGCCGTTGTCGTCAATGCGGCCGGGGCCGACTGCAACAACTTCGCCCTCTTGGGGCTTTTCCTTCGCGGTGTCAGGAATGACCAGACCTGATGCGGTGGTCTGCTCAGCGTCGACCTGCTTGATGACGATGCGATCCTCGAGCGGCTTGATGGAGACCGACACGGTTGACCTCTTTCTAAGATTTGGGTTAGCAGACTCCCAGCGAGAGTGCCAAGTGAAGTTTAGGGGGGTTCTGGCACTCACGCAACGTGAGTGCCAGATGGGGGGTCATTTTGCTAACGTTGCAGCATGGATCGAACCGAACTCGTTGAGCTGCTTTCCCCCGCGAGTTTGCGACTGCTGGACTCCCTGCCGCCGTATGACAGCCATGGCGACGTGCTGAAGCTTGTGAGCGATCTGCGCAAGGCCGGACACCCATCCGACGTCGTGTCGGCCGTGCTCAACCAGTCCCGGCTTCGGGCGAAGGCCACCGTCAAGTTCGGTGAATTCGCCGAGCGGATGCTGTTCACGGAGGCTGGCCTGGAGCAAGCGACACGATTGCGAGTCGCCGCGCTGCACGCCGGTCGGTTCGCCGGGCTCGGCACAGCCCTTGGCCGCCCGCCGCGGGTCGCCGACCTCGGCTGCGGCATCGGCGGCGACGCTATGGCACTCGCCGCCCTGGACGTTTCGGTCGTCGCCATCGACGCCGACGAGGTCACGGCGACCGTCGCGAGCTTCAACCTTGCACCGTTTCCCAACGCTTCTGCCCTGCAGGCCGACGCGGAGACGTTCGACCTGGGCGACTTCGACGCGGTCTGGCTCGACCCAGCCCGCCGCACGAGTGGACACAGCAACACGACGCGGCTGACCCGCTCCGAGGACTACTCCCCCTCACTCGACTTCGCGTACCTGCTGGCCACCCGCTTGCCGCTCGGGATGAAGCTCGGCCCCGGTCACGACCGCGACCGGATTCCTGTCGACGCCGAGGCCCAGTGGGTGTCGGTGGATGGCCAGCTGGTGGAAATGGGGCTGTGGTTTGGCGCACTCGCGCGCACCGGCATCCGTCGATCGGCTCTGCTCTTGGCTCCCGACGGCACGCACGAACTGACTGCCCCCGAAGACAGTGCAGACGTCGAAGCGGGCAGCCTGGGAAATTACGTATATGAACCCGATGGCGCGGTGATTCGGGCGCGCCTGATCGGTGATCTAGCCCGCTCGCTGGACGCGCATATGTTGAGCGAGGGCATCGCCTACCTGACCAACGACAAGCTCACTCCAACACCGTTCGCGAGCGCGTTCCGGGTGCTCGAGACTCTGCCCTTCGACGAAAAGAAGCTGCGGTTGGCGTTGCTTCAGCGACGGATCGGCACCCTCGAAATCAAAAAACGCGGCGTCGACGTGGATCCGGCGACGTTGCGCACCCGACTCAAGCTCAAGGGGCCCGAGTCAGCGACCTTGATTCTGACGCGCGCGGCCGGGCAGCGCGTTGCGCTGCTCGTGGAACGTGTGCGCTAGCTGGCGAGCTTGCTGCCCAACTGCGAAAATTCTCGGCGGGTACGCGTTGTCGAGCGAATTTCCAAAGTTCGGTACGGACCGCCCTAGAGCAGGGGCAGCACGGTCTGACTGATAAAGACCACCCAGCCGGCCGCGAGTAGAACGCCAACGAGACCGCTCACAAGACCACTGAGCCAGAGAGTACGCGCCCGGTTCTCGGTGATGCGCGCGATCAGCGCGAGGGTGATCGCGATGAGCGCTGGCGGCAGACCGAACACACCGATCACTCCCAAGCCGAGCCCGGCCAGGCCACAACCCACGGCGGCGATCGAGAGCCGGCGGCGGCCGGTGATGCGCTCTACCTCCGCCTCAGTGTAGATGTACGGCACGAACTCGGTGGGAGCGGTCACGGTGGACGCCCAGTCGAGCTGGCTGCCCGGCGGCGCGGGAGCACGCGTGTAGCCCAGCTGCGCCGAGGCGTCATCGTGCTGGTGGTGTGTCGTCATGGGTGTCCTCTGGCCGCGAACCGCGAGCAACGGAACGCTGGGATCAACCCGTAGTCGGTCGAAACGTGCCGAGCGGCCCCGCACGGGGCCAATGCTGCGTCGTTATCTGTAATAGCCCGCGCCCGTGGAGGCTGCGGCAATCACGAAAGCGATCGTGATAATGGTGAAAATGGTGCCGCCGAGCAGTCCGACGTAGCCGAGGATGGTTCCCCAGAGAGCGAGCCCGCGTCCCTTTTCGCCGGTTTTCTTGATCTGGCTCAGGGCGATGTGGCCGGTGACGATACCGACGACCGAGACGAGGAGGATCGAGGTAACGAGCGAGATGATCGACAGAACGTTGTACTTGTCCTGCGGGTTCTGTTGGCCGTACGGATTCTGGCCGTAGGCCGGCGGCTGACCGTATCCCGGCGCTTCCTGACCTCCCGTTGCCTGGTAACTTGGTGCCGCCGGATAGGCCGGAGCGGACGGAGTTTCGTAAGCGGGGGGTGCGCTGGGACCGGTCGTCCTAGAGCGCGTCGGGTCACTGTTCTCCGGATTGGCGGGGGGCTGGGTGGGATCAGACATCTGCGGTCTCCTCTGTGCTAAAAGTTCAGGGTCGCTCGACCAGAATATCGCGTGAGCCTGCGAGTCGGTGACTTCCGGGGCAGATCAGACCTGAATCTGGTCGACCGGCAGGGTAGAGTCGGCGCCGAATTCCAGCGTTGAAGGTTCGCGTCCAGCCATGATGAGCTGCGCGCCCAGGGCTGCAATCATGGCGCCGTTGTCGGTGCACAGAGAGAGGGGCGGGATGCGCAAGGCGATGCCGGCGGCATCCGTTCTTTCGGTGGCTACTTGGCGCAGCCGCTGGTTAGCGATGACACCGCCGCCGAGCAGCAGCCGCGGCACGCCGTAGTCGGCGCAGGCCGCGAGAGCCTTGGTGAGCAGAATGTCGACGACCGCCTCGCGAAAACTCGCCGCAACGTCGGCCGTGGGCACCGGTTCGCCGGCATCCTGACGCTGTTCCACGAAGCGGGCGACCGAGGTTTTCAGCCCCGAAAAGGAGAAATCGTAGCGGTGCGCGGCCATGTCCTTGGGCTGGCTGAGACCGCGCGGAAAGCGAATGGCCTTCGGGTTACCGTCAGCGGCGACTCGGTCGATCTGCGGTCCGCCGGGGTAGGGCAGCGAGAGCAGCCGGGCCACCTTGTCGAAGGCTTCGCCAGCGGCATCGTCAATGGTCTCGCCGAGCAGTTCGACGTCGCTGACCAGGTCGCGCACCAGCAGCAGCGAGGTATGCCCGCCGGAGACCAGCAGCGCGATCGTCGGGTACTCGAGCGGGACTGCGTCGCTGGTGTCGGTCCTGCTGGTGGGAATGGAACGATGCAGCAGGTCGGCCCCGACATGGCCGACCAAGTGGTTGACCGCGTAGATCGGCTTGTCAAGCGCAACGGCGAGCGCCTTCGCAGCGCCGACACCGACCATCAGGGCGCCGGAGAGTCCGGGCCCGCAGGTGACGGCGATGGCATCAAGATCGTGCAGGCGGATGCCGGCCTCCGCGATGGCCGCGTTGATGGCCGGCACCAGTTCATCGAGGTGCGCGCGGGCCGCGATCTCAGGCACGACGCCGCCATAGCGGGCGTGCTCGTCCATCGAGCTCGCGATGGTATTGGACAGCAGGGTGGTTCCGCGCACGATGCCGATGCCGGTTTCGTCGCATGAGGTCTCGATGCCGAGCACGAGGGGATCGGTGCGGTTCATAATCGTCACGGGAACTCCACGGCTACTAGCATTGATTCCAATTCGGGAATATTCAGGCGCATGACGATAGCGTCGACGTTGTCTGGCTGGTAGTAACCGCGGCGCACCCCCACGTCAAGGAATCCGAGGCGCTGGTACAGGCGCTGGGCACCCGGATTATCGGCGCGAACCTCGAGAAAGATCAGCCGGGCGCCGCGTTTGCGAGCTTCGCTGATGAGCGCCTCCATGAGTGCACGGCCGAGTCCGTGACCGCGGGCCGTGTCGGCGACGGCGATGGTCTGGATGTCGCCTTCTGTGGCGCCTTGGGGAGCGAGCAGTCCGGCGTAGGCTTCGATCGTGCGCGGGGAATCCGGCGGGAAAGCCACGAGGTAGTAGCAGGCCGGGTCTCCGAGATCGCGCAGCATCATGGGCGCCGACCAGGCATCGTTTTCAAAAATGGTCGTCTCGAGGTGCATGATGGCAACCAGGTCGGGTTCGTGCGCGCGGCGCAGCTGCCAGGTCATCGGCTGACCCGCTTGGGGCCGTTCGACAATGTGACATCAGGTGAGCGCAAGTACAACGGCGCATTGGCCGCGAAAGGGCGGTGGTGGGCGAAACTCAGCTCGGCCACCAGTCCGAGGTCTCCAGCCGCCACCGTGGCGGCGTCGATTCGGGGCCACAGCGCGTGCAGCCAGGTCGGGTCGTCGAGTTCGGCCGGTTTGGCGAGGCCGGGCACACCGACGCGCACCGGCAGACCCACGACATCCGCTTGGGAATAGGCGCTCCAGTAGATTTCGCGGCGGCGGGCGTCGGTCACGACGACGAGCGGTCCACTGTGTCCACGGCGGTAGTGGCCGTAGGCGATGGCATCGTGGCTGATGACCGGCACGAGCGGTTTGCCGGCTCCGAGGGCGAAGACACGGGCCGAGGCGATGCCGACGCGCAGACCGGTGAAGGGTCCGGGGCCCATACCGCCGACCACGCCGGAGAGTGCACCGGGCGCGATATCCGCTTCCCGCAGACACTCGAGAATGAACGGGCCGACGATTTCGGCGTGGCGCATCGTGTCGGCCTCGCCGCGTTCGGCGATCACACCCCGGGTGAGGTCGACGACGGCAACGCTCGTGCCAGCAGAGGTATCAATGGCGAGTAGCACTCGTTCAGCCTAGCTTTGATGGGGCAAGCGTTTTGCGCGCCGGGCTCCGGTGTGATCAGGTCAGAAAGAGCACGGTGGCGGCCGTTAGTGCAACGACGACGAGGATCGTGCGCAACACCGGGGCCGAGAGGCGCCGACCGATACGGGCGCCGATCCAACCGCCGAAGGCTGACCCCACGCCGATCAACAGAGCGATCACCCAGTCCACGGTTCCGCTCGAGATGAAAATGATCGCCGACACGAGGTTGGCCGTGCCGGCCAGAACGTTCTTGGCTCCGTTTGCCCGATGTATATCGGTGGACCAGAGGATTCCCAACAGGGCAAGGAGCACCACACCCTGGGCCGCTCCGAAGTATCCACCGTACACACCCGTACCGAGAATGCCGAGTACCAAACCGAACGTGATCGGGCGGGTGTCGGTGGTGGTGCCTTCTGGCGCTTTGCGCCGAACGTACCGTGCCACTTTGGGCTGCACCGCCGAAAGCATGGCGGCCAACAGCAGGAGGAACGGAACGACCACCGAGAAGGCCTCCTCCGGCAGGATCAGCAGCAGCAAACCGCCGGTCACCCCACCGACAGCCGAAAACACGGCCATCCAGGCCACCGGCCGCCACTGTGACTTGAGTTCCCGCCGGTAACCGTAGGCACCCGCGACCGACCCGGGAACCAGACCAACGGTGTTCGACACGTTCGCGGTGATCGGCGGGACGCCCAGGGCCAGCAGCGTAGGAAAAGTGATCAGGGTCCCCGCGCCGGCGACCACGTTGATGATGCCAGCGGCAATGCCCGCGACCAGAATGATCGCGCCTTCAAGAAGAGTCATTGAGTAAGAGTTCCCTGTGTTTGAGTGTTCAACGGCGACATCGCCGACAGCGGGCACCAGCAGACACGCTAGACCAACGCCAGACGGTCCCAGCGGGGGCCGTGACCGGCCAGGGTCACGGTACGCGGCTCATCCAGATCGTGATCCAGGTCGAGAACGGATGCTGCAGCATCCGCTTCCGACGTCACGAGCGCGCGGCCCTGCGGCCGCTCGATCTCGATGTCCAGCCAGGATTCGGTGATGCCATCGAGCAGGCCGCGGCCCCACTCGACCACGACGATCGAGCGGGCGAAGTCGATATCGAGGTCGTCGAGTTCCATGGCGCTGCCGAGGCGGTACGCGTCGACGTGTACGAACGGCGGCCCGCCCACGAGACTGGGATGTGTGCGAGCGAGCACGAAAGTAGGGCTGGTCACGGCTCCACGCACCTGCAGCCCCTCGCCGAGGCCGCGCGTCAGCGTGGTCTTGCCCGCCCCCAGCGGTCCGGTGAGCACGATGAGGTCACCGGCCAGTAAGATACCGGCGAGATCCACCCCGAACCGGTGCATCGCCGCCGCATTCGCAATCGTGCGGTGCAGCTCAGCCATTGATGTGTCGCCGCGTCACCCGGGGCCCGATTCGCGTGACGATCTCATAGTTGATCGTGCCGGCGGCGTCGGCCCAGTCGGTGGCACTCGGCGCGCCCGTGGCCGGGTCGCCGAACAGTACAACCTCGTCGCCGACAGCCACGCCCGGGTTTTCGGAGCCGAGGTTCACGACAAACTGGTCCATCGCCACCCGTCCGACCAGCGGGTAGTTCGCGCTGTGAATGTGCACGAGCGCCGCCCCCGAGGCCTGCCGCGGAACACCGTCGGCATAGCCGAGCGGCACGAGCACGAGCGTGGAATCCTGCGGCGCGCGCCACAGGTAGTCATACGAGACTCCGGCGCCGGCACTGACCCGGCGCGCCAGGGCTACCCGGCCGCGCAGGGTCATGGCCGGAATCAAGCCGAGGTCGGCCGAGGTTGCATCGTCAAAGGGCGACAGCCCGTAGATAGTGATGCCGAATCGCACCATGGTGAAGCGAGCGGCCGGCAGCCGCAGTGCCGCTGCGGACGATGCAAGATGCACGAGCGTGGGGGTCAGCCCGGCCGCGCGGGCGGCAGCGACGCCGCGTTCGAAGCATTCGAGCGCCTGCTGGTCATCGAACGCCGACGCATTGGCAAGGTGGCTCATGACACCGTCGACGCGCAGCAGCCCGACCCTCTCGAGCGCAGCGGCGAGCGCGAAAACCTCGGCCCAGTCGTTCTCGTGCACGCCGTTCCGGTTGAGGCCGGTTTCCAGTTTCAGATGAACGGATGCGCTCTGGCCGAGTTCCGCCGCGGCATCCGCTGCCTGTTGCACCTGTTGCGCTGAGGAGAGCCCGAGCGTGACGTCGTCGTCGATCGCGGCGCTGAAATCGGCGTCGGGGTCGTGCAGCCAGGCGAGAATCGGTGCATCGATTCCGGCGTCACGCAGAACCAGGGCCTCGTCGATGTCGGCGACGCCGAGCCAGTCGGCCCCGCCCGCGAGAGCAGCACGCGCCACCGGCACAGCACCATGACCGTAGGCGTTGGCTTTGACGACCGCCATGGCGTGCGCGGTGCCGGCGACAGCGCGCAGGTGAGCCATGTTGTGGCGAATGGCGGCGAGGTCGACCACGGCCTCGCGAAAACCGGTCACTGCTCCCCCTCGGCGACGACGAAGGCGCAAGCCACGCCCGCGTCGTGCGTCATGGTGACGTGCACCCGGGTGATGCCACGCTCGGTGAGCACCGCCTGGGCCGCCCCGCTGAGTTGGAATTCCGGATTGCCGTGCGGGTCGTTCACAATTTCCATCTCGTGCCAGGTAGCGCCCCCACTGTCACCGAGGGCCTTGATCAGGGCTTCCTTGGCGGCGAAACGCGCTGCGAGAGAGTGCACCGGCAGACCGCGTTCGTTTTCCGTGAACAACCGCGGCACCAGGCGCGGCGTGCGCGCGACCTGACGTGCGAACCGCGCCAGGTCGACCACGTCCACCCCGATGCCCTTGATCATCGTGCCACCTCGACTGGCACTACTCGACCGTGACGGACTTTGCGAGGTTGCGCGGCTGGTCGACGTCGAGACCCTTGGCGATAGCCAGCTCCATGGCGAACATCTGCAGTGGCACCACGGCCAGTAGCGGCTCGAACAGCGGCGCCGCGAGGGGAATGTGAATGACGGTGTCGGCAAACGGCAGTACCGCGGCGTCTCCGACTTCGGCGATGACGATGATGCGAGCGCCGCGGGCCCGGATCTCCTGAATGTTGGAGACGACCTTCGGATGCAAATGGGCTGAGCCGCGCGGGCTCGGCACGACGACGAAAACCGGCTGGCCGGGCTCGATCAGGGCGATCGGGCCGTGCTTGAGTTCACCGGCGGCGAAGCCTTCGGCGTGGATGTAGGCGAGCTCCTTGAGCTTGAGCGCCCCCTCGAGCGCGATCGGAAAGCCGACGTGGCGGCCGAGGAACAGTACCGCGCGGGTATCGCTCATCCAGCGCGCCAGCTGGCGCACCTCGTCTTCAACGCCGAGAACGGTCTGGATCTTCTCCGGCATGGCCTGCAGTTCGGCAACCTGCGCGGCCTGCTCGGCGGCACTCAGGCTCCCGCGCACCCGGGCGAGATGCAGGGCGAACAGGTAGAGGGCGGTGATCTGGGCAACGAAGGCCTTGGTCGACGCCACGGCAACCTCGGGCCCGGCGTGGGTGTAAATCACCGCGTCACTTTCACGTGGGATGGTCGCGCCCTGCGTGTTGCAGATGGAGATGGCCTTGGCGCCGAGCGACATGGCGTATTTGACGGCCATGAGCGTGTCCATGGTCTCCCCGGACTGACTGATCGAGATCACCAGGGTGTCTTCGCTGAGTACCGGGTCGCGATAGCGGAACTCGTGGCTGAGTTCGACGTCCACCGGTACCTGCGCCCACTTTTCAATGGCGTACTTGGCTGTCTGGGCAGCGTAGGCCGCGGTTCCACAGGCGATGATCACGATACGACGGACGCCAGCGAGCACGTCGTCGCCGAATTCGGTCAGTTCGGGAACGACCACCTGTTCGGCGGTGATGCGCCCGCGAAGGGTGTTGGCGACGGCATCAGGCTGCTCGGAGACTTCCTTCGCCATGAAGCTGGTCCAGCCTCCTTTTTCACTGGCGGAGGCATCCCAGGCAATGTCGAACTCTTCGGTCTCGACGGGGTGACCGTCGAAGTCGGTGACGGTGACGGCATCCGCTGTGATGGTGACGATCTGGTCTTGCCCGATGGCGACGGCGCGACGGGTGTATTCGACGAACGCCGCAACGTCGGAGCCGAGAAAGTTCTCGCCCTCGCCGAGACCGATGACGAGCGGCGAGTTGCGCCGGGCTCCGACGACGATGCCGGGCTGGTCTTGGTGTACGGCGAGCAACGTGAACGCTCCATCGAGGCGTGCCACGATGGTGCGGAAGGCCTCGGCCAGATCGCCGACGCGCTGGTATTCACGGCCGAGCAGCACCGCGGCGACCTCAGTGTCGGTCTCACTTAGAAAGGTGAAGCCTTCGGCGAGCAGTTCGCCCCGTAGCTCGGCGAAGTTTTCGATGATGCCGTTGTGGATGAGGGCGAGCTTGTTGTTGTCGCCGAGATGCGGGTGCGCGTTTTCATCGTTGGGACCGCCGTGGGTGGCCCAGCGGGTGTGACCGATTCCGGTCGTGCCGTCGTTGATGGGGTGGGCTTTGAGCTCCTTGGTCAGGGCCGACAGCTTGCCGGCCTTCTTGGCCGTGTTGAGCACCCCGAATTCGTCGATCACGGCGATACCCGCGGAATCGTACCCACGATATTCCAGCCGTCCGAGTCCTCCCATGAGAACGTCAACGGTCTTATTGCTTCCGACATAACCTACGATTCCGCACATAGAGATCGATTTTAGTCGGACTAAGCTTGGGGGAATGTCCGATCTGGTGCTGGCCCCTGTAGTGAATGGTCACGGTACCCCTTTTGTAGAGCTCGACCGAGCGGACTGGGCTGCCCTCGCGCCGACTACTCTGCGGCCGCTCAAAGAGACCGAGATCGTGCAGTTGCGCGGCATCGGCGAGCCGCTCGACATTAACGAGGTGACGGATGTCTACCTTCCGCTCAGTCGCCTGCTCAACCTCTACGCGGCAAATGCCCGCACCCTGCACCGCGCAACCAGCGGATTCCTCGGGCAACGCGCTCGTCCCACTCCGTTCGTGATCGGCGTGGCCGGCTCGGTTGCGGTGGGCAAGTCGACCACCGCCCGACTGCTGCGCGAGATGCTCGCCCGTTGGGATGACACCCCCCGGGTGGAACTGGTCACCACCGACGGCTTTCTGTTTCCCAATGCTGAACTCAATCGCCGCGGCCTGATGGAACGCAAAGGATTTCCGGAGTCCTACGACCGGCGTGCGCTATTGCGGTTCGTCAGCGCGGTCAAGAGCGGCGCCCCGGAGGCGCGGTCACCGTTCTACTCGCACCTGAGCTACGACATCGTTCCCGACGCGCAAATCGTGGTGCGACAACCCGATATTCTCATCGTCGAGGGCCTCAACGTGCTGCAGCCTCCCGCTCCTGGGCATGGCCTCTCGGTCAGCGACCTGTTCGACTTCACCATCTATGTGGATGCTCGCACCCAGGACATTGCCCGCTGGTATGAGGAACGATTTCTCAAGCTGCAGCGCGGGGCGTTCGCCAACCCCAACTCGTTCTTCCACCGCTACGCAGCGCTCACCGAAGACGAAGCGCGCGGCAAGGCACGCAGCATCTGGACCAGCATCAACCAGCCCAACCTGCTGCAGAACATTCGCCCTACCCGGTCGCGCGCGACCCTGGTGCTGCGCAAGGACCCCACGCACGCCGTCTCCAAGGTACTGCTGCGCAAGGTCTGACCGGTAACCGTTGGTCGAGCCTGTCGAGACCCCGTTCCGTGGCAGGCCGATCAGCCGTGATTTTTACGACAGGGCGATCCACCGAGCAATCCGTGCAAACGCTTGCAGTCTGTTCCCAATGAGGGGTAGCGTCTGATCCGTTGTCCTTTGCGCTTTCCGGCGCCGAACGAAGGAAGTCAATGCTGACTAGCCAGATCACCGCACGCCGATTCCTGGCCATGGTCGGTTCAGGGGCGATTCTCGCCTCCGGTCTTGTCTTCGCACCCGGTGCAGCGGCAGCGGCCACGCCGACCGTCGCCCTCGTCGGCAGCCTGCAGAACGAGCTCGGTTGCAGCGAAGACTGGGCGCCGGTCTGCGCGGCCACCGAACTGGTCCCGACCGGCACCGAGGGAATCTGGGCGGCGGACTTCACCCTCCCCGCTGGCAGCTACGACTACAAGGTAGCCCTCGACGACAGCTGGGACGTCACCTACGGGCTGGACGGCGGCGCCGACAACATCCCGCTGACCATCGCGGGCGAGAGCACCCTGCGGTTCAGCTTCGACCTCGCCAAGAAACGGGTTGGGCTGCAAGCGCTGTCCCTGGCCGGACCGTACTCAGAAGCTGATGCGTCGCTGGCGACGGAGCCCATTCGCCAGCCCGGCAGCGACGAGCAGTTCTATTTCGTGATGACCGACCGGTTCCAGGACGGCGACCCGAGCAACAACACCGCCGGCCTCGGCGCCGACCCGATGGTCTCCGGCTTCGACCCGACCGACAAGGGCTTCTACAACGGCGGCGACCTCGCGGGCCTCCGCTCCTCCCTCGACTATATTCAGGGCCTCGGCACCACCGCCCTCTGGCTCACCCCCTCGTTCATGAACAACCCGGTGCAGGGCGAGGGGGCCAACGCCTCGGCCGGTTACCACGGCTACTGGATCACCGACTTTACCCGCATCGATCCGCACCTGGGCACCAACGCCGAACTCGAGGCGCTCATCGTCGACGCGCACGCTCGCGGCATTAAAGTCTATTTCGACATCATCACCAACCACACCGCCGACCTGATCGACAATGCGGAGAAGGCGTACGCCTACATCGACAAGGCCACGTCCCCGTACTCGACCGCAGCGGGCGACGCCTTCGACCCTGCCGACTATGCGGGCACGGACAACTTTCCCGAGCTGGACGACACGTCCTTCCCGTACACACCGACCGTGACCCCGGCCAACGCCGACCGCAAGGTGCCGGCCTGGCTGAACGACCCCACGCTGTATCACAACCGTGGCGACTCGACCTTCGAGGGAGAAAGCGCCCTCGACGGCGACTTCTCCGGCCTCGACGACCTGATGACGGAAAACCCGGCCGTCGTGGACGGCTTCATCGACATCTACAAGACCTGGGTCGACTTCGGCATCGACGGCTTTCGCATCGACACCGTCAAGCACGTCAACCTCGAGTTCTGGCAGACCTGGTCGACCGCGGTGCGGGACTACGCACACGCCCAGGGCAAGCCTGACTTCTTCATGTTCGGCGAGGTCTACGACGCGAATGCCGCCACGACCTCCCCCTACGTGCGCGACACCGACCTCAGCTCGGTGCTCGACTTCGGATTCCAGTCACAGGCCACGAGCTTCGCAGCCGGCAACTCAGCCAAGGGCCTCAGCCAGCTGTACGCCAGCGACGACCGCTACACCACCCCCGATTCCAACGCCTACGCCCTGCCGACCTTCCTCGGCAACCACGACATGGGTCGCATCGGCTCGTTCCTGAAGAACTCAGATTCGCCGGTGCAACGCGACAAGCTCGCCCATGAACTGATGTACCTCACTCGCGGCCAGCCCGTCGTGTACTACGGCGACGAGCAGGGCTTCGCCGGCACCGGCGGCGACAAGGACTCCCGCCAGTCCCTGTTCGCCAGCCAGGTCAGCGACTACACCGACCAGCCGTTGATCACGGGAGAGACGGCGGGATCGATCGACAGGTTCGATACGGATGCTCCGTTGTACACCCACATCAGCGCGCTGTCCGCGCTCCGCACAGCGCACGCGGCCCTGGCCACCGGCGCCCAGATCGAGCGCTACGCCGACACTGGGGCCGGCGTCTACGCCTTCAGCCGGGTCGATCGTACCGAGAAGATCGAACACCTCGTCGCCGTCAACAACTCCGCCGCAGTCAAGACCATCACCGTTCCCACCCTCACCGACAGCGCGGCCTTCTCAGTGCTGTACGGAGCCGGAGCGGCTGCAACCGCCACCGCCACCGGCGAACTCGAGGTGACCGTACCCGCGCTGGGGTCGGTCGTGCTCGTCGCCGACCGCACGGTCACGGCGCCCACCGCCGCCACCGCGATCACGGTCGCTGCCCCGATGGCCGGCGCCGGCGTATCCGGAGTGTCACCCGTAGGTGCCGTGGTCGACGACTCAACTTGGGCCGAGACCGGTTTCGCGTGGCGCGTTGTCGGCTCGCCCGACTGGACCCCCCTCGGCACCGCCGAGGACACCACCCCCCGGGTCTTCCACGACACGGCCGGTCTGGCCGATGGCACCCTGGTCGAGTACCGTGCGGTGTCCACGGATGCCGCGGGCCAGCGCGCGGCCGCCTCCACCTTCGCCTCCGTGGGCAACACGGTAACCCTGGCCGAGACGGGCACCTCGGCGCCCGCCATCGACCTTGTCACCGTGGCCGGTGACCTGAACTCGGAGATCGGCTGCGCGGGCGACTGGCAGCCCGGCTGCGAGGCAGCCAGGCTCACCCAGCGCGCCGACGGCATTTACGCCGGCACCTTCGATCTGCCGGCCGGAACCTACGAATACAAGATCGCGATCAACGGCTCCTGGGACGTCAACTACGGGGCCGGTGGCGTGCCGAACGGCTCGAACGTCTCCTTCACCGCGTCCGGCGGACCGGTCACCGTCTACTTCGACCCCCGCAACAACTTCTTCCAGAACACCGCGCAGGGCCCGATCGTCGTAGCCGCCGGTTCCTTCCAGGAGGAGGCCGGATGTCCCGCGGACTGGACACCCGACTGCCTCGCCACGTGGCTGCAGGACGTCGACGGCGACGGCATCCTCACCTGGAACACCAGCACCCTGCCCACCGGCAGTTACGAAGGCAAGGTGGCGCATAATCTCGGCTGGAGCGAGAACTACGGCGCGGACGGCGCGCCGAACGGGGCCAACATCGGCTTCAGCGTGACAACCGGAGAAGCGACCGCTTTCAGCTACGATCTGGCCAGCCACGTACTCACCATTGAGACCGCCAGCCAACCGCTGGCCGGTACCGGCGCCCAGCGGGCCCACTGGATCGACGACAAGACGCTGGCCTGGCCGCGCGACCTGCTGCCGGTCATTGCCGACCCCGCCGACCTGGTTTATGCCCTGCACTCCTCGTCCGACGCCACGCTGACGCTCGCAGACGGTGTAGTGACCGGCGGCGATATCGTGGACCTCGCCTACGACACGGCCGGCCTGACCGACGCGCAGAAAACGTCGTTCCCGGCGCTGGCGCACTCCGTCGTGCTGCGACCAGTCGACACGAACCGCGCCGCCGTTGAGCGGCTGCTCACCACGCAGCTGCAGGTCAGCCAGGCCGGGTCCGACGGGGTGCTCACCGCGCTCACCGGGGTGCAACTGCCCGGCGTGCTCGACGACCTCTACGCGGATGCCGCGGCCTCCACGACGCTCGGTGTCAGCTGGTCGAAGAAACGGCCGACCGTCGCTGTTTGGGCGCCGACGGCGCAGAAGGTGGACCTGCTCGTCTGGACCGCCGGCGATGCCGCCGAACCCGAGCGGGTCAGCCTCAAGCGCCAGAAGGACGGGACCTGGTCGGCGAGCGGCGCCAAGGACTGGGCCGACGCCTCCTTCGTGTTCGAGGTGACGGTGTTCGCACCCAGCACGGGCACCATCGAAGTGAACCAGGTCACCGACCCGTACTCGGTGGCGCTGACGACCAACTCCACGCGTTCCGTGTTCGTCGACCTGGCGAACAAGGATTACCGGCCGAAGAAGTGGCAGAAGGCCGAGTCGCCCACGATCGACAACCCCGTCGACCGGTCGATCTACGAGCTGCACGTTCGGGACTTCTCAATTTCCGACGAGACCGTGCCGGAAGCTCTCCGCGGAACCTATGGCGCGTTCGATGTGGACAGTGCCGGTACCAGGCACCTGGCCGAGCTGGCGGATGCCGGGCTGAACACCGTGCACCTGCTGCCGACGTTCGACATCGCCACCATCGAGGAAGACCGCGCTGCGCAGGCCCTGCCTGCGTGCGACCTCGAATCGTTCGGTCCGGCCTCACCCGAGCAGCAGGCCTGCATTCAAGCCTCGGCCGACGCCGATGGCTTCAACTGGGGGTACGACCCGCTGCATTTCCAGGCCTCAGAGGGCTCGTACGCGGTGAACCCGCGCGGCGGGGCCCGAGTGGCCGAGTTCCGCGGCATGGTCGGGGCCTTACACGAGAACGGCCTGCAGGTCGTGCTCGACAAAGTCTTCAACCACACGAACGCCAGCGGCCAGGCCGCCACATCGGTGCTCGATCGCGTCGTACCGGGCTACTATCATCGGCTGAACCCGCTCGGTGCGGTCGAAACGTCCACCTGCTGCCAGAACGTGGCCACCGAACACCAGATGGCCGAACGGCTGATGGTCGACTCGACCGTGCTCTGGGCCCGGGAATACAAGGTCGACGGATTTCGGTTCGACCTCATGGGGCACCATTCCACGGCCAACCTGCTCGCGGTACGGGCGGCTCTCAACCAGCTCACCGAGAAGAAGGACGGCGTCGACGGCAAAGCGATCTACCTCTACGGCGAGGGCTGGAACTTCGGCGAGGTAGCCGACAACGCCCTATTCGAGCAGGCGACGCAGGGTCAGCTCGGCGGCACCGGCATCGGTACCTTCAACGACAGGCTGCGTGACGCCGTGCACGGCGGCAGCCCCGTCGATGGCGGCACCGTGCAGCAGCAGGGTTTCGGCACCGGTCTCGGCACCGACCCGAACGGCGCGGCCATCAACGGCACGCCAGAGCAGGCGCTGGAGAAGCTGACGCAGGCCAGCGACCTGGTGCGACTCGGGCTGGCCGCGAACCTGAGGGACTTCAGCTTCGTGACCGCCGACGGAACCGTCAAGCGCGGTGACGAACTGGGCTACAACGGGTCGCCGGCCGGCTATGCCGACCAGCCAGCCGAGGTGATCAACTACGTCGACGCGCACGACAACGAGACGCTCTTCGATCTTCTCGCCCTCAAGATGCCCTCCGATTCTTCGATGACCGACCGGGTGCGGATGAACACCCTGTCCCTGTCCACCGCGACCCTGTCCCAGGCTCCGTCGCTCTGGCATGCCGGAACCGACCTGCTGCGCTCGAAGTCCCTCGACCGGGACAGCTACAACGCCGGCGACTGGTTCAACCGCATCGATTGGACCGGCCAAACGAACAACTTCGGGGTGGGGCTGCCGTCGGCGGGATCCAACGAGGACAAGTGGGACATCCAGCGCCCGTTGCTGGAGAACCCGGCACTCGTGCCGACACCGGCCGACATCGCCGCCGCGTCGAACCAGGCCAAGGACCTGCTGCGGCTCAAGCAGTCGACCGAGCTTTTCCGGCTCGGTGACGCTACGCTCATCACGCAGAAGCTGAGTTTTCCAGCCAGCGGACCCACGGCCATCCCCGGTGTCATCGTGATGCGCATCGACGACACCGTCGGCACGGATGTCGATCGCCGGCTGGACGGGCTGATCACTGTGTTCAACGCGAGCCCCGAGTCGCAGACCATCACCCTGGCGGACTTGGCCGGCAGGACCTACACGCTCAGTAGCATCCAGGCCAATGGCACGGATGCCGTGGTCAAGACCACCACCTGGGACCGGGTGTCCGGCACGGTCACCGTGCCTGCCCGTACTGTGGCGGTGCTCGTGGACGACCAGAAGAAGAGTGGGAAGTGACCGGAAGGGGGCGGGGCGTTCGCCAACCCCAACTCGTTCTTGCACCGCTACGCAGCGCTCACCGAAGACGAAGCGCGCGGCAAGGCACGCAGCATCCGGACCAGCATCAACCAGCCCAACCTGCTGCAGAACCTACGTCCAACCCGGTCGCGCGCGACCCTGGTACTCAAGGATCCCACGCACACACACAGTGTGCGGACGGGGCCTGGGCCCCGAACACGGGCCCAGTTTATAGGCTGGGCCCGTGGACGGGGCCCGGGCCCCGTCCGGTCGGGCTAGAGGGGCAGGCGCTCCCGCACCACGTCGGCGAGGGAGTGCGCCAGGCGGTCCGCTGTGGGCTGGTCGGCGGCTTCCACCATGACGCGCACCATCGGCTCGGTGCCGGAGGGGCGCAGCAGCACACGACCGGTGTCGCCGAGTTCGGCTTCGGCCGCGAGTACGGCCTCGGCGATGACGTCATCGGCGCCGAGACCCGTGTGGTTGACACCACGCACGTTCACCAGAATCTGCGGGTATACCGTCATAACGGATGCCAGTTCGGCCAGCGTCTTACCGGTGCGCGCCATTTCGGCCACGAGGTGAAGCCCGGTGAGAATACCGTCGCCCGTCGTGGCGTACTTGGTCATGATGACGTGACCGGACTGTTCGCCGCCGAGGGAATACCCGTGGGCGTTGAGTTCTTCGAGCACGTACCGGTCGCCGACCTTGGTCTGCACCACGGTGATGTCGTTGGCCGCCATCGCCTTCCGCAAGCCGAGGTTGCTCATGACGGTCGCCACGAGTGTGCGGTCTTTCAGCACCCCGCGTTCGGCCATCGACACGGCAAGAATCGCCATGATCTGGTCGCCGTCGACAATGTTGCCATCGCGGTCTACCGCGAGGCACCGGTCGGCGTCGCCGTCGTGCGCAATACCGACGTCGGCACCGTGTTCGAGCACGGCTCGGGCGAGGTTGTCGAGGTGGGTCGAGCCCACGCCGTCGTTGATGTTGAGACCGTCAGGGTCGGCGCCGATCACGGTGAGGCGAGCACCGGCATCCGTGAACACCTGCGGCGACACGCCGGCGGCTGCGCCGTGGGCGCAGTCGAGCACGACGTGGATGCCATCGAGGCGGTGCGGCAGAGTGGTGAGCAGGTGCACCACGTAGCGGTCTTCAGCGTCAGCAAAACGACGGATGCGCCCCACGTCGCCGGCGATCGGCATCAGCGTGTCGCGACCGATATAGGACTCGATGCGGTCCTCGACGTCGTCGGGAAGTTTGGTTCCGCCATAGGCGAAGATCTTGATGCCGTTATCGGGCGCCGCGTTATGGGAGGCAGAAATCATCACACCGAAATCGGCACCGATGTCGTTGACCAGAAAAGCTGCGGCGGGTGTTGGAATGACCCCGGCGTCAAGGACGTCGACGCCGCTGGAAGCCAAACCGGCCGCGACAGCAGCGTTGAGAAATTCACCGGAAATTCGCGGGTCACGAGCGACCACTGCCACGGGACGGCGGCCCGCTTCGAGGCGTGCTTGGGCACGACGACCCTTGGTCAGCACTGCGGCGCTGGCTTGGGCAAGGCTGAGGGCCAGGCCAGCCGTGAGATCACGGTTGGCCAGGCCCCGAACGCCGTCCGTGCCGAACAGACGAGTCATATCGTCGTCGGCTTTCGGGTTAGCGCTTGCTGAACTGAGGTGCCTTACGGGCCTTCTTGAGTCCAGCCTTCTTACGCTCCTTGACTCGCGCGTCGCGGCTGAGGAAGCCGTTCTTCTTGAGGATGGCGCGGTTGTTTTCTTCGTCGATCAGGTTCAAGCAGCGTGCGATGCCGAGGCGAAGTGCGCCGGCCTGGCCGGACGGGCCACCACCGGTGATGCGGGCGATGACGTCGTACGAGCCGAGCAGGTCGAGCACCTTGAACGGGTCGTTGACGAGCTGCTGGTGCAGCTTGTTCGGGAAGTAATCGGCGAACTCGCGGCCGTTCACAACGATCGTTCCGGAGCCGGGGACGATGCGCACGCGGGCGATAGCCTGCTTGCGACGGCCAACGGCTGCGCCGGGAACGTTGAGGACGGCGCGGGGCACCTTGGTTACGGTTTCGGCCGGGGTCTCGGTGGAGTAGCTCTCCGGAGCCTGGTCAATCTGGTCTGCGATCTTCGCCACGATGATGGGAATCCTTTTTATCTAAGAGTCGAGAAGTCTGGTTGCCGGCGCTACTGCGCGACCTGGCTGAGGGTGTACGGCGTGGGCTGCTGAGCGGAGTGCGGGTGCTCAGGGCCGGCGTACACCTTCAGCTTGGTGAGCTGGGCGCGACCGAGCGAGTTCTTCGGCAGCATGCCGCGAATCGCCTTTTCAACCGCACGGGTCGGGTGCTTCTCGAGCATCTCGGAGTAGTTGGTCGCCGTGAGGCCGCCCGGGTAACCGGAGTGGCGGTACGCGATCTTCAGGTCGAGCTTCTTGCCGGTGAGGGCGACCTTCTCAGCGTTGACGATGATGACGAAGTCGCCACCGTCCATGTGCGGGGAGAAGGTGGCCTTGTGCTTGCCGCGCAGCAGGATTGCCGCGTGGCTGGCCAGACGTCCGAGAACGATATCGGTGGCATCGATGACGACCCAGTCGTGCTGGAGTTCGCTTGCCTTGGGGGTGTAAGTGCGCGTCACTGTTGTGCTGCTTTCTTCTTTTTCGAACGGAGGTGTTCGTGAATCCCGCTCCGGGTGTGTTCTCGTGAGGAGAACACTGTCGATGGAGGGCTCACGTTCGGGTGCCGCGCTGCAACGCACAGACACCAAGGGTCAACGATAGTCGGCCCCGAACGTGGGCGCAAGTTCGGCACTGGTCGGCAGTGACCGCCGGTTGCGCGTGTCGATGGCACGCTGCGCCAGGGAAGCGTCATCGGGGTAACCGACGTCGATGAGTGTGAGGCCGTGCGCCTGCATCACCTTGAACTCGCTGATGCGGTGTTTGTCGAAGTGCAGGTGGGCGAGGGTACTACCGTCGAGGCGCCCCTCCCCCACTGCCACGCAGGCACCGACCATGGCGCGCACCATACTGTGGCAGAAGGCATCCGCTTTGATACTGGCAATGATCAGTCCATCGTCGTCGCGGTACCAGCGAAAGTCCTGCACGGTTCGAATGGTCGTAGCCCCCGGGCGCGGCTTGCAGTATGCGGCGAAGTCGTGCAGGCCCACTAGTGTCGCCGCTGCGGCGTCCATCGCGGCGAGGTCCAATTTGAACGGATGCCAGGTCGTGCGCAGGCGCTGCTGCGGGTCGTGCAGGGCCAGCGGGTCCGCGATGCGATATTCGTAGCGGCGCCACATGGCCGAGAACCGGGCGTCGAAGCCGCCCGGCACGACAGTGGCGCGGCGCAGCACGATGTCGGGCTTGGTGACGAGGATGCCGCCGAGGCGGCGCAGCACGGCGGTGCCGAGGTCGACCGGCGGGCGGTTACCGGTGCCCCGCTGGATGCGCACGAGGGAGTGGGCTTGTTCGGCCGTGAGGTCGAAGTGGGCAACCTGCCCGCGGGCGTGCACCCCGGCATCCGTGCGGCCGGCAACGATGAGGGTGGGATGCGGAGGAAAGCTTTGCAGAATGCCCGCGAGCCCATTTTCGATGTCGGCCTGAACGGTGCGAAAGCCGGGCTGCCGGGCCCAACCGGTGAAATCGGTGCCATCGTAGGCGAGATCGAGGCGGATGCGCGTGGAGCCGAGCGCTGCGTTCGCGGCGCGGGGCACGAAAAGATTCACGAGGGTAAGCCTAGGCGGCGCGCTCGGGTTATCGTTGACTCCGGCCTATGGTCTACCCCCATAAAGAGTGCCAAGAAACGCTGTGTTGCCCATGACTCGTTCCCCGCTGTCGTTCCCGTTCACCGGGAGGACTCGGTCAGCATCGTCCGCAATCGGCCCCGCGAACACACCGGTCCTGGGGCCGAAAAACGCCCCGAGCAGGGGGCGACTGGCCGGCCTCGACGGCCTGCGCGCCCTCGCCGTCATCGCCGTCGCGCTCTATCATTTCTTTCCCGCGGTACTGCCGGGCGGCTTCATCGGCGTCGACGTTTTCTTCGTCATCAGCGGTTTTCTGATCACCGGTCTGCTCGTTTCCGAGCACACTCACACCGGGCATATCTCCCTGCGTCGGTTCTGGCAACGGCGCGCCCGTCGACTGATACCCCCACTCATTCCGGTCGTCCTGATCTGCTGCACCATCGCGTTCGTCATTGGCGGCGACGTGCTCGTGAGTCTCGGCGGGCAACTGCTCGGGGCCAGCACTTTCGGCTATAACTGGGTGTCGATCGCAAACGACGCCAGCTATTTCAGCCTCAATGAACCCGAACTGCTGCGCAACCTCTGGTCCCTTGCCGTGGAAGAGCAGTTCTACCTGGTCTGGCCGCTGCTCCTGATGGCCGTCCTGCTGGTTCGCCGTCCCCGCGTGCGACTCGCCATCGTCACCACACTGTTCGTCGCCTCGGCCCTGTGGATGGGTGTGCTCTACCAGCCCGGCGCCGACCCCACCCGGGTGTACTACGGCTCGGACACGCACAGTTTCGGCTTATTCGCAGGCGCCGCCCTGGCCCTGCTGCTGCGCCGCCCGAGCGGGCAGCGCAACGAACTGCCCCGGATGCGTCCGTGGCTCGGCGGCGGCGCGATTCTAGCGATCATCGCCTTCGCCCTCTGGCTGCCGGAAGACGGCACGATCACCTACCGTGGCGGCCTCGTCGCGGTGTCCCTGGCCACCGCCGTCGCCATCTGGGCGGGAGTACGCGGTGGCCGGTTCGGGCGACTGCTCGATGCAGCGCCGCTCCGCTACCTCGGTGAGCGCTCCTACGGCATCTACCTGTGGCACTGGCCGGTTCTCGTGCTGGTCCAGCTGCTCTGGCCGGCGTCGTCCCCGGCCGGCAGCCTGCTGCCGATCGGTCTGCTCGCCTCGGTCATCACCGTGGTCCTGGCGGGCGCGTCCTATCGCTGGCTGGAAGTGCCGATCCGGCGGATCGGCGTGCGCGCCAGCATCCGTCGAATCGGTGCGCTGTGGACCGGGCCTACCCGTCGCCGCCGCTTGGTTGCAGCGACGGCCGCCTTATCGCTGCTGCTGGTCGGCGGCACCACGGCCGCCGTCGTAGCAGCGCCAGCGCAGACCTCGTCGCAACTGCGCATCGAACGGGGTCAGCGGGCAATGGATGCTGCGGCGCGGGTCGCCGCGCAGGCCGCGGCCACCGAGGCGGCCCGCCAAGCCGCAGTCGCCCCCGCCCTGGCCGAGAGCCCGATCACCGCCATCGGCGACTCGGTCATGCTGGCCTCGGCGCCGGAGTTGCAGGCTACCTTTGCGGGGATGACCGTTGACGCGTCGGTCTCCCGCGGGATGTATTCCGCAGACGACATATTGGTGGCCCTCGCGGCGGCAGGCCAGTTACAGCCGGTTGTGGTGATCGGGCTCGGCACCAACGGGCCGATCACGACCGATGAACTCACCGAGATCCTGCGCATTCTCGGACCCGACCGGCGGCTCGTGCTCGTGAACGCCTACGCGGAACGCGACTGGACCGCCGCAGTTAACGCCCGGCTTGCTGATTTCGCTGCCGGCAATCGTCGGGTCGAGCTCGCAAACTGGCACGACGCGATCGCGGGGCGACTCGACCTGCTGGCCGGCGATCACGTGCATCCGGGGCCGACCGGCGGCCAGCTCTACGCCGACGAGGTGCATGCCGCGCTGGAGCGTCTCGCGGCGGTGCCGCCGCTACCCGACAACAGCTGGCTGATTCGCGACCCGGACGCGCCCAGTTCGCCGCCGTACCGCTGACAATCAGAACTCGAGCACGTAGGCGAACTCCCGATTGGTGGCGAAAAAGCCCATGCCCGTGTACAGGTCGAGCGCACCGGTCGGGCTCGCCGAGTCCACATCGAGGGTGGCGCGCTCGTGCCCGGCGGCGCGGCTGGCGGCCAGCTGCGCCGCTAACAGGGCCTGCGCGATGTGCCGGCCGCGCCATCCGTTCAGCACGCCGACGAGCCCGATATAGCTGCTGCGGTAGCCGGCCGCCGCCCAGTCCTGTTCGTTGACGCTCGACATGATGAAACCGACGACGTGCTCACTGCCGTCGGGTTCTGTTCCGAACGCAACGAACGAGAGATCGTCGACGAAAGAGGGGCCGGTCACGTAGGAGTTCCAGCTTTCGTCGGGAATCGGCTGGCTGGACCAGTGGTCCATGAATGCCGCGTCGCGTGCGGCGTGCACGGCGTTCGAGAGCTCCGGCGTATAACCAGCCAAACGGATACCCGCGGCCAGCACGAATTCACGAATCGGGTCGACGAGCATGCGGTCGAGCGAAAGGAAGTTTCGGGTGCACGCTAGATCGAATCGTTCGTAGAGTCTGACGTTCTGTGGGGCACGCTCGTCACAGGATGTGGAGATCCAGCCGGGCAGCAGCTTGTCGGAAGTCGCCAGTTGCTGTTTACCGCGGGCTACCTGCCAGTTCAGCAGTTGGCGACCGATGCCGCGGCCGCGCATTTCGGGCAGTACCCCGCCGCCGAGGTTGGATTTCACCAGCGTCTCCTGCCCCGGCTGGAGCAGCACGAGACCGTGGGCGACGAGGCGCCCGTCAGCGTCGAAAGCGACGAGGGTGTCGGCGTCAACGTCAATGAAGGAGAAGGTGAATGCCTCGCTCACGTCATCGCGCTCACGAACGTAGTTGGGGTGGTCGACGCGGCCGATCGCTAATTCGAGCTGCCAGATGGCGTCGGTGTCGGCGGCCGTCGCCGGCCGCCACAGGGCGACATCGGCATGGTCGGGAACAGGCAGCGACGAGAGCGCAGTCACGCGCGCAGAGAGCGGAGTCGTGGGAACGGTCATGCCTCACCCTATCCACGCGACCCCGACCGGGGCCAGCGTTAGAATTCGAGGGTGTAGGCCAGCTTGCGGTGGGTGGGTACGAATCCCATGCCGGTGTACAGGCCGAGGGCGCCGGTGGGGCTGGCCGAGTCGACCGCGAGGGTCACCCGCTCATGCCCGAGAGCCTGCCCGGCCGCGAGTTGGGCGGCCAGCAACGATTGTGCAATGTGACGGCCGCGCCATCCGTTCAAAACACCGACCAGGTCGATGTAGCTGCCGATGAAACCCTGGGTGGCCCAGACGTTCTCGTTCGCGGTCGACAGGACGAAGCCGACGACCCGTTCGGTTCCGGTCGAATCGGTGCCGTAGGCCACAAACGAGAGGTCGGGGCGAAACCACTGTCCGCCGACGAAGGCGTTCCAGTTCTCGTCACTCATCGGCTGGCTGCCCCAGTGGTCCATGAACGCGTCGTCGCGGGCGGCGTGCACTTCGGTCGCGGCGGCAGGGGCATAGACGGCGATGCGGATGCCGTCGGCCGCGTCGACGACGCGCACCGGGGCATCCAGCGGTCGCTCGAGAGTGAGAAAGTAGCGCTCGAGGGTCAGGCCGCCGCGCTCGAACAAGGCCGCGTTCTGCGGTGAGCGTTCGTCGGCATGGGTGAGGATCCAACCGGGCAGCGCCTTGGTCGACGACGCGAGTTGCTGCTTGGCCCGGCCCAGCTGCCAGGCCAGGAGTTGGCGGCCGATCCCGCGGCCGCGCAGTGACGGGTGCACCCCGCCGATCGGCATCGACCGCACCAGAGTCACCTGACGAGGCGGGAACATGACCATGCCGACCGCGACGATGCGGCCAGCCTGGTCGACGCCGACCAGCGAGTCGAGCTCCGGGTGAAAATGAGAGTAGCCGAAGTCTGCGGCGATCGCCCCGCGCGCCGTGAGGTAGTTGGGGTGGTCGACTTCGCCCATGGCGCGGCGCAGCTGCCAGATACCGTCGATGTCGTCGCTGGTGGCTGCTCGCCAGGTAGGGACGTCCCGGTGCACCGGAAGCACCGGCGCCGGAACGATACCGATGCGCTCACCCAGCGGAGTCTCGCGTTGATCCATTTCTCAACCCTATCTTCGGCAGCCGAGACGGACGGATACACAAAAAGGGAGGGCCAACAGCTGTTGGCCCTCCCTTGGTGGTGGTGCTACTTCTTGTCGGCCTCATCGGCAACGGCGTCATCGGCTGCTGCGTCTTCAGCCACGACGTCGTCAGCCACGACGTCGTCAGCTACGACGGTCTCCTCGACGACAACGTCGTCAGCTACAACGTCGTCGATAACGACGTTGTCGCTTCCCACGGGGGTCGCAGCAACGGTCGCGGTCTTGGAACGCTTGACCTTGGGGGTCAGGGGCTCGAGAACGAGCTCCATCTGCACCATCGAAGCGTTGTCACCCTTGCGGAAACCGAGCTTCGTGATGCGGGTGTAACCGCCCTGACGCTCGTTGACCTGCGGGGCGATGACCGTGAACAGCTCGTGCACGACGGTCTTGTCGGTGATCGTCGCGAGGACGCGACGACGCGCGTGCAGGTCGCCGCGCTTGGCGAACTGCACCATGCGCTCGGCGAGCGGACGCAGGCGCTTGGCACGGGTCTCGGTCGTCTTGATCGACTTGTGGGTGAACAGGGCCGCGGCCAGGTTCGCAAGCATGAGGCGCTCGTGCGCCGGGCCGCCACCGAGACGGGGGCCCTTTGTGGGCTTAGGCATTGGTAATCTCCAGTATCAAAAAATCGAAAGGCAGCGTTGAAGCGCGAGCCTTAAATGGTCTCTTCTTCGTAGCCGCTGTAGAAGTGCGCGCCGTCGAATCCGGGAACCGAATCCTTCAGGGACAGGCCGAGCTCAACGAGCTTGTCCTTCACTTCGTCAACCGACTTCTGCCCGAAGTTGCGGATGTTCATCAGCTGGGTCTCCGACAGGGCGACCAGTTCACTGACGTTGTTGATGCCTTCGCGCTTGAGGCAGTTGTACGAGCGCACCGACAGGTCGAGGTCTTCGATCGGAATCGAAAGCTCGGTCGAGAGCACAGCGTCAACCGGCGCGGGGCCGATCTCGATGCCCTCGGCAGCGGTGTTGAGCTCGCGGGCCAGACCGAACAGTTCGGTCAGGGTGCGACCGGAGGATGCGATGGCGTCGCGCGGCGAAATAGCCGACTTGGTCTCCACGTCAACGACGAGGCGATCGAAGTCGGTGCGCTCACCGGCGCGAGTCGCTTCGACCCGGTAGGTCACCTTGAGTACCGGCGAGTAGATCGAGTCGACCGGAATCTGGCCGGCTTCGGAGAACTCGTTGCGGTTCTGGGTGCTGGAGACGTAACCACGGCCACGCTCAATGGTCAGTTCGAGTTCGAACTTCGCCTTGTCGTTGAGGGTTGCGATCACCAGTTCCGGGTTGTGCACCTCGACGCCGGCCGGAGCCGAAATGTCAGCGGCGGTAACCTGGCCGGCACCCTGCTTGCGCAGGTACGCGGTGATGGGTTCGTCGTGCTCGCTCGAAACAACGAGGCCCTTGATGTTCAGGATGATCTCAGTGACATCTTCCTTCACACCGGGAACGGTGCTGAACTCGTGCAGCACGCCATCGATACGGATGCTGGTTACAGCAGCGCCCGGGATCGAGGAGAGCAGGGTACGGCGAAGCGAGTTGCCGAGGGTGTAGCCGAAGCCGGGTTCGAGCGGCTCAATGATGAACCGTGAACGGAACTCCGAGATGTTCTCTTCGGTGAGCGTTGGACGCTGTGCAATAAGCACTGTTGATTCCTTTCGGCTAAGTGTCCGCTATATGACACTTGCAATGACGAGAGAGTGAAAAGTGAAAGAAAAGAGTCTCGACGGGGCCCGGTAACAATCAAGTACCGAGCCCGTCGAGATGACAGCGTGTGCTTTAGACGCGGCGGCGCTTCGGCGGACGGCATCCGTTGTGAGCCTGGGGCGTCACGTCGTTGATCGAACCGACCTCGAGGCCAGCGGCCTGAAGCGAACGGATCGCGGTCTCGCGGCCCGAACCGGGTCCCTTCACGAAGACGTCAACCTTCTTCATGCCGTGTTCCTGCGCCTGGCGGGCGGCCGATTCGGCCGCAAGCTGAGCAGCGAAAGGGGTCGACTTGCGCGAACCCTTGAAACCAACCTGGCCGGACGAGGCCCAGCTGATGACGGCCCCGGTCGTGTCGGTGATCGACACGATCGTGTTGTTGAAGGTGCTCTTGATGTGGGCTTGGCCCACAGCAACGTTCTTCTTTTCTTTCTTACGCGGCTTCCGTACGGCCGACTTGGGTTGTGCCATGAATTTCTCCTGAATCCTAAAGGCGTTAGCGGGCTAGGCCGAGGGCCTAGCGCGCCTTCTTCTTGCCGGCTACGGTGCGCTTCGGGCCCTTGCGGGTGCGAGCGTTGGTTTTGGTGCGCTGACCGCGAACGGGCAGGCCCTTGCGGTGGCGAATGCCCTCGTAGCTGCCAATTTCAACCTTGCGGCGGATGTCAGCGGCGACCTCACGGCGGAGGTCACCCTCAACCTTGAAGGTACCCTCGACGTAGTCGCGGAGAAGGACGAGCTGGTCGTCGCTCAAATCCTTGACGCGGATGTTTCCGTCGATTCCAGTGTCGGCGAGGGTCTTGAGGGCCCTCGTACGGCCAACACCGTAAATGTAAGTCAATGCAACTTCCACGCGCTTATCGCGCGGGATGTCGACGCCGGCTAGACGTGCCATTGTGTCTCCTGTTAATGATGGAGGTCTGTAACAGCTCCTGTACACCGGCCTCCAGCCGATGGTGTCACCCCGAAGGGTTCCCGGAACTGCTATCTAGATGTGCTTATTTAGTGCGTGTACTCAGGTAAATCTCGAAGCGACAAGTCGCGACGGATTTAACCCTGGCGCTGCTTGTGACGCGGGTTCTCGCAGATGACCATCACGTTGCCGTTACGGCGGATGACCTTGCACTTGTCACAGATCTTTTTGACGCTGGGCTTGACCTTCATGGTGATTCCTTGTTTTTCGCTGTCTTCGTACCCTCGGGATGCCGCGGGCCGTTACTTACAGCAGCCGTTACTTGTAGCGGTAGACGATCCGGCCACGGGTCAGATCGTAAGGACTCAACTCAACGATCACGCGGTCCTCCGGGAGGATGCGGATGTAGTGCTGACGCATCTTGCCCGAGATATGGGCAAGAACTCGGTGGCCGTTTGACAGCTCAACGCGAAACATCGCGTTGGGCAGAGCTTCGACTACTGCGCCCTCGATTTCGATGACACCGTCTTTTTTGGCCATACCCTCACTGTCGCTCTGTATTGATTGCTGGTCATGCGGGATTGATGCCGGACACGCCCGAAAGGGCTATACCAGACACCAAGGGTCAATCTTATGGTATGAGATTGCCTTTTGGCAATTCAGTCCTATAATCCCTGCGCGCGTCGTACTTCACGCACGACAGACGCGAAGAGTGGATGCGCTGCATCGAGCCCGCAGACCTGCAGAACCACCTGCTCTGCGCTTTCGACTCGGAGCATCCGTTGCAGCTCGACGCTCTGCTCGTCGTCCGCAACGTCAAAGCGCAGCACCGCACCGATGGCGCCCACAAGCGCCTCGGGCATGAGGCCCGATTCGATCAATTCCGCGGCCGGGCCGATGAACCGCTCGTTGCGGCTGAGCTTGCGCAGCGGCTGGCGGCCCACTCGTTCGACGGTGTCGAGCAGGGCCGGGTTGCTGAACCGAACGAGGATCTTCTCACGGTAGGCGCGCTGGGCGGCTTCGTCGAGTCCGTGTTTGGCGACGAGCAACGCCGACGTCTCTTCGAGCACGGCGCGGGCGGCGAGCACGACAGCCGGCACGTCCAGCGCCTCTGCGATCGTACTGACGCCGGCGCGGCTGCCGAGGTAGGCGATGGTGGCGTGCCCGGTGTTCACCGTGAAAAGCTTGCGTTCGATATAGGGCAAAAGATTATCCACGAACGTGGCTCCCGGAATGACCGGAACCGCGTCGCCGAATGCACCGCGTTCGATGACCCATTCATAGAAGGCCTCCACCGTCACCGTCAGGCCGGCATCCGCCGCCTGGTTGGGCACGATGCGGTCGACGGCCGTATTCGCGAAGGCGGCGCGTGCCGAGACGGCCGGCCAGTCGGCACCGGTCACGTGGCTGTGCACGTGCTCGGCGAGAAGGTCGGTGGCGTTGATGGCGTTCTCGCACGCCATCACGGCCAGCGGCGGCAGCGACACTGCCCGGCGAGCCAGCCCCGCCGCGATGAGCGGGGCAACGAACTTGAGGATGTTCGGTCCGACGGCCGTCGTCACGATGTCGGCCGTGGCGATCTCGTCGATCAGCGCGTCGCTGTCGGTGGCGCTGTTGATGGCGCGAAACCCCGTCACCGTGTGCTGGCGTGCCCCCTCCCCCTTCTCGTGCACCTCATAGCTGGGTGCGGCGTGCAGCGCGTCGATGAGGCTCGCATTCACGTCGGCGAAGACCACCTCGTACCCGGCTTCGTGCAGCAGGAGTCCGACAAAGCCGCGTCCGATGTTGCCCGCGCCGAAGTGAATAGCCTTCATTCTGCGTTGACCTCCTCGAGCAGGGCGTAAATTTCTTCGGCCGAGCCGGCGTCGATGAGTTTGGCCACCTCGTCTTCGTCGGAGAACACGATGGCGATCTTGGAGAGGATCTCGAGGTGCTCATTGTTGAGCCCCGCGATGCCCACGGCGAAGCGCACCGGCTGGCCGTTCCAATCGATCGGTTCGGCATAGCGCACGAGCGACAGGGCGGAGCGCAGGATGGACTCCTTCGCGTCGTTCGTGCCGTGCGGGATGGCGAGGAAGTTGCCCATGTACGTCGAAACGGATGCTTCGCGCTCGAACATGGACGCCACGTAGTCATCGCTCACGGCGCCGGACGCCACGAGCAGGCCGCCGGCCTCGCGAATCGCCTCGTCGCGCGTACGGGCCGTACCGCGGGCGATCAGGTCACGGGGTTCGAGGATCTGGCTCATGAGATGACTCCTTCGTTGGTCTGGTGCTCGAGCATGCCCACGACTTCGTCGTACTTCGGGCTGTTCATGAAGTTGTCGACGGAGACATGCACGGAGTCGGGTGACTTGGCCCGCGCACGGTCGGTCAGGTCCTGGTGTGTGATCACGAGATCGGCGCTGCCGTCGAGGTTGGCGATGGCCTGGTTGGTCACCGTGATTCCCGCGATGCCGGCCTTCTTGATCTTGTTGCGCAGCACGGAGGCGCCCATCGCACTCGAGCCCATTCCGGCGTCGCACGCGAACACGATGTTGCGGAAGTCGCGAGTGGGGGCGTTGCCGCCGGCTGCGGCATCCGTTTCGGTGGAGCCGACGAGGCTACCGAGCACCGAACTGGATTTGCCCTTATTGGCCTGGGTCTTCGCCACGGCGGCGGTCAGGTCGAGACCGGCACCATCAGCGAGGTCACGGCGACGGCTGGCGCGCAGGATGACGGCGGCGATCAGGAAGGAGACCGCTGCCGCACCGATAACCGACAGGATGACGCCGATGTAGCTGTCCGGCGAGGTCTGGAAAAGCACGGCGAAGATGCTGCCGGGCGAGGCGGGAGCGCGCAGGCCGGTGGCGAATGCCACGTTGATAGCCACACCGGTCATACCGCCGCCAATGGCGGCCAGGATGAGAATCGGCTTCATGAGCACGTAGGGGAAGTAGATCTCGTGGATGCCGCCGAGGAACTGGATGATGATCGCGCCGGGCGCACTGGCCCGGGCGATGCCGGTTCCAAAGATTGTGAACGCGAGCAGGATTCCCAGTCCGGGACCGGGATTGGCCTCGAGCAGGAACAGGATCGATTTGCCGGTGTCGGATACCTGCTGCACGCCGAGCGGGGTGAGCACGCCATGGTTGATGGCGTTATTGAGGAAGAGGACCTTGCCCGGTTCGATCAGGATGCTCGCGAGGGGCAGCAATCCGTTGGCGATCAGAAAGTCGACACCGGTTTCGAGCAGTTTGCTCAGCCCGGTCACGAGCGGGGCGATGCCGACGAACGCGCCGAGGGCGAGGATGGCTCCGAGGATTCCCGCCGTGAAGTTGTTCACGAGCATCTCGAAGCCGGCCTTGATCTTGCCCTCCCAGATGCTGTCGACCTTCTTGAGGAGGTAGGCGGCGAGCGGACCTACGATCATGGCTCCGATGAACATCGGTATGCTGCTGCCGACAATCACACCCATCGTGGCGATCGTGGCGATCACGCCACCGCGGGTGTCATAGATCATGCGGCCACCCGTGTTGGCGATCAGCAGCGGCAGCATGTAGATGATCATCGGGTCGACGAGGGTTGCAAACGTCTCGTTGGGGGTCCATCCGGTGGGGATGAACAGCGCGGTGATCAGTCCCCATGCGATGAAGGCGGGAATGTTGGGCATGACCATTCCGCTGAGGAATGTGCCAAAGCGCTGCACGTGCACTCGAGTGCCCGTTCGCTTGGTGTCGGCTGACGTCGTCGTCATTTCAGTACCTTTCTAGGGTGTGCTGTAGGGGAGGGTTCACAACAAGAAGATGAATCAAGAAATATGGCGGCCTGGGTCGTGACCACTTCGCGGGCGGATACCGCGTCCTCGGCTGCGAGGGCAAGCTCGGCCAACAGCCGGGCCTGCGCACTGGTGAAGTCCGCCAGGACCGCTCGCACGTCGGCGAGGGCCGAGGCTGACATCGAGAGGCTCGTTGCGCCCAGGCCGACGAGCACCAGGGCGAGCAGTGGATCCGCGGCGGCCTCACCGCACACGCCGACGGGCTTGCCGAGCGCGGCACCGGCGGCACCGACCTCGGCCACCAGGCGCAATACAGCAGGGTTCCAGGGATCTTGAAATGCGGCCACGGAGCCGAGCAGGCGATCGGCCGCGAGCGTGTACTGGGTGAGGTCGTTCGTGCCGATCGAGGCGAAGTCGGCATGCTGCAGAATACGATCGGCGAGAAGGGCGGCGGCGGGGATCTCGATCATCACCCCGGCAGTCCTGAGTCCGAGCTCGCGCGCGAGTGCCACGAAGTAGCGGGTCTCCTCGACGGTGGCGACCATCGGGGCCATCACCCACAGGTCAGCGTCGGTGGCGGCGTCCGCCTGGGCGAGCGCTTCCAGTTGGTCGCGCAGGATCTGTTCGGATGCGCGCAGCGCGCGCAGTCCCCGCAGGCCGAGGGCCGGGTTTTCTTCGCGGGCGTCGTTGAGGAAGGCCAGCGGTTTGTCCGCACCGGCATCCAGCGCCCGTACCACGACCTTCTTGCCGGGGAAGGCGCGCAGCATCCGCTCGTATTCGGTGCGCTGCTCGGCCACGGTCGGCGCGGTGACGGCGTCGAGAAACAGGAATTCGGTGCGGAACAGGCCAACGCCCTCCGCGCCGAGGGCGACGGCCGCGGCCGCGCCGTCGGCCGACCCGAGGTTCGACAGCAGCGGAATGGGGGTGCCGTCCGCGAGGCGGCCCGGCGACACCGGCGCGAGCGCGCGGGCCGCCCGGGCGGCCACACGTGCGTGGGCTGAGGAGAGTTGCTCGGCACTGGGTGATGTGATCACCAGGTTGTTCGCGGCGTCGAGAATGACCTCGTCGCCATCGGTGAGGCCCGCCGCACCGTTCGTGCGCACGATGGCCACGATGGACTTCTCGCGTGCCAAAATGGCGGTGTGCGAGGTGGGACCCCCGTCGAGGGTGATGAGACCGAGCACCTGGCTCAGGTCGAGGGTGGCGGTATCGGCCGGAGCCAGGTCGCGAGCCACAAGAATAAACGGATGTCCCCGGTCGGGTACCCCGGGCGCCGAGACTCCGTGGAGATGCGCGACGACTCGCTGGGAGACGTCGTCGAGGTCGCCCGCTCGCTCGGCCAGGTAGCCGCCGAGCCCGGTCAGCATGTCTCGAAAGGCCGCGAAGGCTTCGAAGACCGCTCGCTCGGCAGTCGCGCCGGCGGCGAGCCGCAGTGTGACGTCGTCAACGAGGCTGGGGTCCTCAGCCATCATGGACTGGGCCTCGAGGACCTCGCCGGCCATTCCACCGGCCCGCGCCGCGCGGGCGAGGAGGTCGGCGGCGACGGCGCCGAGCGCTGCGGCGACCCGGTCGCCCTCTTCCGCCGGGGTCAGCGCGCTGGGCGTGGCGACGGGGTCGGGTAGCGGGTCGGGCATGCGCACGACACGGCCCACAACGACACCCTGGCCGATTCCGATTCCCTGCAGTTCCATAACGGATTCCTTAAGCGTCGTGGTCGATGAGCAGCAGCCCGGCCAGCTCGTCGAGGAGAGTCTCGGCCGTGTCACCATCGGCCGCAAGGGTGACCTCGTCGCCGTGGCCGATGCCGAGGGAAATGACGCCGAGGATGCTCGCGGCGTTCACGGTCTTGCCGCCGGTCTTGGTGAGCGTGACGGGAATACCCGCGGCCGCGGCGGCCTGGCTAAAGAGTTTCGCCGGACGGGCGTGCAGTCCATTGGTGGATCCGATGAGAACCGTTCGTTCGAGCATTGCGGTGCCTTTCGTTGCGTCTGAGTTGTGCAGCATGGGTTGGTTTCCCCGAGTCATGAACGGGTGCCGGCCATCACGAGAACCAGGTCGAGGGCCTCTTCGCCATCGCGGGCGGTGAAGACCGTCGTGGACATCAGGCTGGCCTGCACGCCGGCCGCTGCGGCCTGCTGCTGGATCCGGGCGAACAGCGCTTCCAGATGCGGACCCACGAGTAGCACATCGATGACCGGCAGCACGTTCGCCAGATCTGATTCGCTTCCGGCGGTCACCTGAGCCGCAACGCCCCGGGCCGCCGCGCTCCTGCGCAGCCGCAGCGCCACGAACGTGCTGGACGCACCGGCGCCACATACAATATGAATCCTCATCGATTCACCCTTTCGTCGTCGACGCACAACACGCTCAGTGAAGTCTGCCGGGCACCTCGTCCGGGGGCCACCAGACTCGTTTCCGCACCCCCGGAAAAGCTCGGGTTCGGCGGATAAGATCAAGGTGTTGGGACCGCGCACGACAGAGAACAAGGCACAGAACAAGGCACAATGAGCGATAAGCAATCGAGGATGCTCGACTATCTCTTCCGCTCCCCGGACTGGGTCACGGCGGGTGAACTGGGCGAACACCTCGGCGTGACTGCGCGCACGGTGCGCAGCTACGTCACGAGCGTGAAGACGGCGGCGGATCCGCTCGAGGTGATCGAGTCGGGGCCGGCCGGCTACCGCGTCAACCGTGAGGCCTACACGGCATTCCGTGCAGTACCGCCGGGGCAGCACCGAGAGAACGACACACCGCAGCGCCGTTTGTACCAGCTGGTTCGTCGTGTCATCGACTCGGCAGAAGGCCTTGATGTCTATGAGCTCGCGGCCGATACTTTCGTGAGTGACTCCACCGTCGAGGCCGATCTGTCCCGAGTGCGCGCATTACTGCCAGGCACGGGACTCTCCCTGGCTCGCCACGGCAGCAGGGTGACCCTTCTCGGATCCGAAACCGACCGGCGTCGCCTGATCAGCCGGATGTTCCGTGAGGAGTTCGCCCGCGGTTTTCTCGAACTCGCGGCGATCCAGAAGGAATTCGCGTCCGACAGCCTCGGTGCGTTCAAGACCGACCTGATCGCCATGCTCGACGCCCAGGGTTATTTCGTGAATGAGTACGGCACCAACAATGTTCTGCTGCACGTGGCCATCGCCGTGGACCGGGTGAGCAAGCGCGCTGCAGCCCGGGCCGACGACGCACCAGCCGTCGGCGCACACCTCACGGTCGCGTTGGCCAGTCTCATCGACACCCATTTCGGCGTCGTGCTGGATGTCACCGACCTCGCCTATCTCGTGCTCCTTCTCCAGACCCGGGTAGTGACGCCCGGACATGACGAGGCCACCGACGCGATCAGCGCAACCGTTGCCTGTGCCGGGGACCTCGAGGTTGTGCGACGCATCGTGGCCCAGACCAGCGAGGAATACCTTGTCGACCTGGCCGACGAGGATTTCATCACCCGACTCACGCTGCACGTGCGCAACCTCATCGACCGCGCCCAGGTGCGGGATTACTCACGGAACCCGCTCACCCGGTCGATCAAGACCGCTTATCCGATGATCTACGAACTCGCTGTGTTCATCGCGAGCGAACTGCAGCGTCAGGAGCAGATCCACATCAACGATGACGAGATCGCCTACATCGCGATGCACGTCGGGTCATACCTGGAACAGCATTCGCAATCCGAGCAACTCGTCTCCTGCGTGATCGTCTGCCCCAATTACTACACGATGCACGTGCAGTTGCGTCAGCGCATCGAACGGGTTCTCGGTGATGACTTGACCATCGTGGACCAGATCACGCGCAGTGACGTGCCGTGGGCAGACCTTCGCGCCGACCTCGTGCTCACCACGATCGATCCGCCGGTCCCGGCCGAGGGCGTGATCGTCATCCAGCCGTTTCTCACGGAGCGCGACGTGCACCGAATCCGCGAGGCGGCCATCCGTGTGCGCCGGCTTCGTCGGCGGTCGCACATCAAGAATGACCTGCTGCAGTTTTTCGACGAGTCCCTCTACCTGCGCAACTTCGCCGCCCCCGACGAGGAGGCGATGATCCGCGAGCTCGGCGGGCGCATGGTCGCGCGCGGACTCATCGACCCGAGCTATGTCGACGGCGCTATCGAGCGCGAGCGCATGTCGTCGACCGCCTTCACCGACCACCTCGCCGTTCCCCACGCCATGGCCATGACCGCGCAGCAGACGTCCATCGCCATCGCGGTCAACGACTCCCCCATGCCCTGGGGTGACAGCCGCGTCAATGTCGTGGCCCTGATCGCGTTCAGCGCTGCCGGGCGGGCGTCGTTCCAGTCCGTCTTCGATCAGTTCGTCGAGGTTTTCACCGAACGCGCCGACGTGCAGCGTCTCATCAAGCGCTCGGTGGACTTCCCGTCCTTCATCGACGAGCTCGTGCACCTCATCGACCAATAGACACTAGGCGATCGGAACGGGAACGATGCCGAACGGGGCGAGGCCGGCGGCTCCGCCGTCTTCAGCGGTCAGTACCCAGATGCCGTCCTTGTGCACGGCGATGCTGTGTTCCCAGTGCGCGGCGGCCAAGCCGTCGCTCGTGGCGACGGTCCAGTCGTCGTCGCGGGTGTAGGTGTCGATCGATCCGAGCACGACCATCGGCTCGATGGCGACGACCAGGCCCGGCTTCACGTCGGGGCCCTTCTGGCGCACACGGTAGTTGAACACCGGCGGGGCCTCGTGCATGGAGCGTCCGATGCCGTGGCCGACGTAGTCGGTGAGGATTCCGTAGGTGCCCTGCGATTCCACATAGTCTTCGATGGCATCGCCCACCTCGTTCAGGTGCCGGGCGGTGTGCAGTCGGGCGATACCGTGCCAGAGCGACTGCTCGGTCACGTCGGAGAGCTTCTGGCGTTCGGCCACGACCTCGGGCCGTGATGCGTCGGGCAGTACGAAGCTGAACGCGGCGTCGCCATTCCAGCCTTCGATGATCGCGCCGCTGTCGATCGAGACGATGTCGCCGGCGCCGAGTCGGCGTGCGGAGGGGATGCCGTGCACCACGTCATCGTTCACCGACGCACACACGGTGTGGTGGTAGCCCTCTTCGAGCTTAAAGTTGGGTTTGCCGCCCAGCGCCAGGATCGCGGCCTCGGCCGCGGCGTCGATGTCGAGAGTGGTGGCGCCGACGACCAGGGCCGCGCGGGCAGCCCGAAGCGATGCCGCGGTGGCCAGACCGGGCGCGACCATGAGGCGCAGTTGCGCTGGATTCTTGTAGATGGAACGACGAAGACTCACTGATTTCCTACAAACTAGCTCCGAAGACGGGAGCGATATTTTACGTACCTGGCTGTTCACATGATGATGGGCCGGGCCGTGAGGCCCGGCCCGAAACGGCTAAACCGGCTCAAAAAACCTGGTTCAGGTCGTGGTGGCGCTGGCGCACAGGCCTCGTTCGGTCAGCGCAGCAAGAATGCGTTCGGTGACCTCTTCCACGGCGCCGAGGCCGTCGATGGTGACCACGAGGCCACGGGCGCCGTACACGTCGATCAATGGAGCGGTCTGTTCGGCGTAGACGTCAAGACGGTGACGGATGACGTCGGCCGTGTCGTCCGCGCGGCCTTGCTCGACAGCACGCTTGAGCAGCCGCGCGACAACTTCGTCGGTGTCGGCCGTGATCAGCACGACGACATCCAACTGGGTGCCCTCGGCAATGAGCAGACGGTCGAGTTCAGCGACCTGATCGGTCGTACGCGGGTAACCGTCGAGGAGAAAACCGCCGGCAGCATCCGCTTCTTTCAATCGGTCTGCAACGATCGCGTTGGTGAGGGTGTCTGGCACGTAGGCGCCAGCATCCATGAACGACTTGACCTCGAGCCCGAGCTCGGTTTTGTTGGTCACGTTGTAGCGAAAGATGTCGCCGGTGGAGATGGCGGGAACTTCGCAGGCCAGCGCCAGGCGCTCGGCCTGCGTACCCTTGCCCGCACCGGGTGGGCCGATCAACAGTAAACGCGTCATTTAAGAAGTCCCTCGTAGTGTCGCTGCTGTAGTTGCGAGTCGATCTGCTTGACCGTCTCAAGCCCCACGCCGACGATAATCAGAATGCTCGCGCCGCCGAACGGGAAGTTCTGGTCGGCGCCGACAACCGAGAACGCGATCAGCGGAATCAGAGCGATCAGGCCCAGGTAGATCGAGCCGGGAAGAGTGATGCGCGTCAGCACGAAGTCGAGGTACTCGGCGGTCGGTCGGCCAGCCCGAATGCCGGGAATGAACCCGCCATACTTCTTCATGTTGTCGGCGACTTCTTCGGGGTTGAACGTGATAGCGACGTAGAAGTAGGTGAAGCCGATGATGAGCAGGAAATACATTGCCATGTACAGCGGCTGGTCACCACCGGTGAGGTTCTGCGAGATCCACACCACCCAAGCCGGGGCTTCAGCGCCTGCTGCCGGTTGGTTGAACTGCGCGAGCAGGGCCGGCAGGTACAGCAGCGAGGAGGCGAAGATCACTGGAATCACGCCGGCCATGTTGACCTTGATCGGAATGTAGGTGTTGTTGCCGCCGTAGGTGCGACGCCCGACCATGCGTTTGGCGTACTGCACGGGAATTCTTCGTTGCGATTGCTCCACGAAGACGACGCCGGCGACCACCAGAATGCCCACGATCAGCACGATGATGAGGGTATTCAGTCCCTGCTGGTTGCCGATGGCGCTCAGCGAGCCGGGAAACAATGCCGCGATCGAGATGAAAATCATGAGCGACATGCCGTTACCGACGCCGCGCTCGGTGACGAGCTCACCCATCCACATGATGACGCCGGTGCCGGCGGTCATGGTGATGACCATGAGCATGATGGCGTACCAGGCATCGTTGGTGATCAGCTGCGTGCATTCGGTGCTGGCGGATGTGCCGAACAGGGCGCCGCTGCGGGCCACGGTGATCAATGTGGTCGACTGCAGAATGCCCAGGGCGATGGTCAGGTAGCGGGTGTACTGGGTCAAGGTGCTCTGGCCCGATGCACCTTCTTTGTACAGGGTGTCAAAGTGCGGGATGACCACGCGCAGCAACTGCACGATGATCGAGGCCGTGATGTACGGCATGATTCCGAGTGCAAAGACACTCAACTGGAGCAGGGCGCCACCGCTGAAGAGGTTGACGAGCTCGTAGAGACCGCTCGTGCCCTGGTTGGCAGCGAGACACAACTGCACATTCGCGAAGTCCACGAAAGGGGTCGGAACGAACGAGCCCAAACGGAACAGAGCAATGATGCCCAGGGTGAAGCCGATCTTCTTTCGAAGGTCGGGTGTGCGGAAAATCCGCGCAATGGCGCTGAACAAGAAGGCCTCCAGATTTTTACGCAGATCGACAATGCAGATCGATATAGAGCGGCACTCGACTTAAAACGATCGAGCTTGTCGAATCACACCAAACGATTGACTCGATTGACGGATTCGACAAGCTCGACTGAGCGTCTACGGACTTACTTTACAGATCCACCCGCGGCAACAATTTTCTGCTCAGCTGAAGCAGAGACCTTGTCGACCGTCACGTTCAGCTTAACGGTAATTTCACCGGTTCCCAGAACCTTGACTTTTTCATTGTCACGAACTGCACCCTTGGCGATCAGGCTGGCGATGGTGACATCGCCGCCGTCCGGGTAGAGCACTTCGAGCTTTTCCAGGTTGACAACCTGGTACTCGACGCGGAACGGGTTCTTGAATCCACGCAGTTTCGGGGTGCGCATGTGCAGAGGCATCTGCCCACCCTCGAAGCCAACGCGCACGCTGTAGCGTGCCTTCGTGCCTTTGGTGCCTCGACCCGCGGTCTTACCCTTGGATCCTTCACCACGGCCAACGCGCTGGCGGGCCTTCTTCGCTCCGGGCGCCGGGCGAAGGTGGTGTACCTTCAGCACGTGCTCGCGGGGCTCAGTCGGCTCCGCTGCAACAGCGGCCTTCTTGGGTGCAGCGGCCTTTTTCGTGGCAGGCTTGTCGGCTACTTTGGTAGCTTCCTTCTCGTCAGCCATTAGTCAATCTCCTCGACCTTTACGAGGTGAGCGACGGTGTTGACGTAGCCACGGTTCTGCGAGTTGTCCTCGCGGATTGTGACGGCGCCAATACGTCGCAGACCCAGGCTGCGAAGAGTGTCGCGCTGGTTCTGCTTCTCACTAATTTTGGACTTGATCTGTGTGATCTTCAGCTGGGCCATCAGGCACCTGCCTTCGCGGTTGCAGCCGCTGCAGCTGCAGCAGCGTCGGCACGAAGAAAACGAGCCGGAGCCACGTCTTCGTAGGCGAGGCCGCGGCGAGCCGCAACCGCACGCGGCTCTTCGAGCTGGTGCAGTGCCGCAACCGTGGCGTGCACGATATTGATGGTGTTCGACGAACCGAGCGACTTGCTCAGTACGTCGTGGATGCCAGCGCATTCGAGTACGGCGCGCACCGGGCCACCGGCGATAACGCCGGTACCTGCTGCTGCCGGACGAAGCAGAACGACGCCGGCTGCGGCCTCACCCTGCACGGGGTGCGGGATGGTCAGGCCAACGCGAGGAACGCGGAAGAAGTTCTTCTTCGCCTCTTCAACGCCCTTGGAGATAGCGGTCGGGACCTCGCGGGCCTTACCGTATCCAACGCCAACCAGGCCGTTACCGTCACCGACGACGACGAGAGCGGTGAAGCTGAAGCGACGACCACCCTTGACGACCTTCGATACGCGGTTGATGGTGACGACGCGCTCCAGGAACTGGCTCTTGTCGGCATCGCGGCTTCCGCGGTCCTTGTTCGGGTTGCGCTCACGCCCACCACGACGAGCCTCGCGAGGCTCGTTCTGCGGCGGAGCAGTGGAGGCAGCGGTTTCAACCGGCGCCTCGGCAACGGCAGCAACAGGTGCTGTGGTTTCGATCTTTTCAGTGCTCACAGGTTCAATCCACCCTCTCGAGCTCCTTCAGCGATGGCTGCGACGCGTCCTGCGTACTTGCTGCCACCACGGTCAAATACAACGGCTTCGATGCCGGCGGCTTTCGCACGCTCAGCGACAAGCTCACCGACCTTGCGGGCCTTGGCGGTCTTGTCACCATCGAAGGTGCGCAAGTCCGTTTCGAGCGTGGACGCCGACGCAAGGGTGAAACCCTTGCTGTCGTCGACGACCTGCACGAATACGTGGCGAGCCGAGCGTGTGACGACAAGGCGCGGGCGAAGCGCCGTTCCCTCGATCTTCTTGCGAAGACGGGTGTGTCGACGTCCGCGGGCTGCGGTCTTGCTCTTGCCTCTAGTTCCGAGTCCCATGGTTACTTACCGCTCTTTCCGGCCTTGCGGCGAACAATCTCGCCGGCGTAACGCACACCCTTGCCCTTGTAGGGCTCTGGCTTGCGAATCTTACGGATGTTGGCGGCAACCTCGCCGACGGCCTGCTTGTCGATTCCGCTGACCGTGAGCTTGTTGACGCTCTCGACGGTCAAAACGATTCCGACAGGCGGCTCGACGACGACCGGGTGCGAGAAGCCGAGGGCGAACTCAACAGAGGTGCCCTTCTGCGCCGCGCGGTAACCGGTACCGACGATTTCAAGACCCTTGGAGTAACCAACGGTTACGCCGATGATCTGGTTGTTGATCAGGGTGCGGGTCAGACCGTGCAGCGAACGCGACTGGCGTTCGTCGTTCGGACGCGTGACGAGAACGTGACCGTCCTCGATCGACACCGAGATGGGATTGGAAACGACGAGAGCGAGCTCGCCCTTCGGGCCCTTGACGGAGACGGCCTGGCCGTCAGCCACAACCGTTACCCCAGCGGGGATCGGGATGGGGAGTCTTCCAATACGTGACATTCTCAGTTACCACACGTAGGCGAGAACTTCTCCGCCTACGCCCTTCTTCTCAGCCTGGCGGTCGGTGAGCAGACCGCTGGAGGTGGACAGGATGGCAACGCCGAGGCCACCGAGAACCGTGGGGATCTCGGTTGACTTTGCGTACACGCGCAGGCCGGGCTTGGAAACCCGCTTGATGCCGACGATGGAACGCTCGCGGTTCGGACCGAATTTGAGGTCCAGCGTGAGGGTCTTGCCTACTGTTGCATCCTTGACGGTCCAGGCGGAGATGTAACCCTGAGCCTTGAGGATGTCAGCGATGTGCGCTTTCAATTTGCTATGCGGCATGGACACGGTGTCGTGATACGCCGAGTTCGCGTTGCGCAGTCTGGTCAGCATGTCTGCGACCGGATCTGTCATTGTCATTTTGTGGTGCCTTTCTCGCCTGGTTTCGCCCATCCGTTACACGAATGACGACCTGTGGTGGTGGGGAACCCGATCGGTTGATCGGCTTCCGGGGTGAAAATCTGTGTGCGCCCGGCTTACCCAGTGTTCATGCACTGGATGCGGGCGGGACCAACCTGGGTTGGGAGCCTGCTAAGCGCAAGCTCCCAACTCTAGTTGAATTTGTTCCGGTGTAGTTGGACTACTTCTGTGCGTCGTCCGACTTGAACGGGAAGCCGAGCGCCTTGAGCAGCGCGCGACCCTCGTCGTTGGACTTCGCGGTTGTGACAACCGTGATGTCCATACCGCGAACGCGGTCGATGCGGTCCTGGTCGATCTCGTGGAACATGACCTGCTCGGTCAGACCGAAGGTGTAGTTGCCCGCACCGTCGAACTGCTTGTCGGACAGACCGCGGAAGTCACGAATACGCGGAAGGGCCAGGCTGAGCAGCCGGTCCAGGAACTCCCACATGCGGTCGCCACGAAGAGTGACGTGGGCGCCGATGGGCTGTCCCTCACGCAGTTTGAACTGCGCGATGGACTTGCGAGCCTTGGTGACCTGCGGCTTCTGGCCGGTGATCTTGGTGAGGTCAGAAACCGCACCGTCCATCACCTTGCCGTCGCGTGCTGCTTCTCCGACACCCATGTTGACGACAATCTTCGTCAGGGTGGGGATACGGTGCACGTTGGTGAAGCCGAGTTCCTCGGAGAGCTTGGCACTGATCTCATCGCGGTACTTCTGCTTCAGACGCGGCAGGGCCTTGACGGGCGCGGCGCCCGTAATGGTGTCAGTCATTAGAGGTCCTTCCCTGACTTCTTGGCGTAACGGATGCGGACCGTCTTGGTGACGCCGTCCTTCGTTACCTCTTCCTGGCGGAAGCCGACGCGGGTCGGCTTCTTGGTCTCCGGGTCGACGACGGCAACGTTGGACACGTGGATGGGGGCTTCGAAGGTCTCGATGCCGCCCGTCTTGGTGCCGCGCTGGGTCTGGCCGACGCGAACGTGCTTGGTCACGAAGTTGATGCCCTCAACGAGGACACGGTTCTTCTCGACGTCGACGGAGATGATCTTGCCCTGCTTGCCACGGTCTCCGCCGCGAGCCTGGCTGCGGCCGCTGATGACCTGAACGAGGTCACCCTTTTTGATTCTGGCCATGATTAAATAACCTCCGGTGCCAGCGAGATGATCTTCATGAACTTCTTGTCGCGAAGCTCGCGACCGACCGGTCCGAAGATTCGGGTGCCGCGGGGGTCACCGTCTGCCTTCAAGATCACTGCAGCGTTCTCATCGAACTTGATGTAGGAGCCGTCTGGACGACGAGTCTCCTTCTTGGTACGAACGATGACAGCTTTGACGATGTCACCCTTCTTGACGTTGCCGCCCGGGATTGCATCCTTGACCGTGGCGACGATGACGTCGCCCAGGCCTGCGTAGCGACGGCCGGAGCCACCGAGAACGCGGATGGTCAAAAGTTCCTTGGCGCCGCTGTTGTCGGCAACCCTGACTCGTGATTCTTGCTGAAGCACTTTATAACTCCTTTACGTCAAGTAAGCGCGAGGCTTACTTGGCCTTCTCAAGAATCTCGACCAGGCGCCAGCGCTTGGAAGCGCTAAGCGGACGGGTCTCGCTGATCAGGACCAGGTCGCCGATGCCGGCGGAGTTCGCCTCGTCGTGCGCCTTCAGCTTGGATGTACGGCGGATAACCTTGCCGTACAACGGGTGCTTCACGCGGTCTTCGACCACGACAATGATGGTTTTGTTCATCTTGTCGCTGGTCACGTAACCACGCAGCGTCTTGCGGTAACCGCGTACGAGCTCGTTGGCTTCGCCTGCGACGACCGTTTCGTCAGTCTTCGCCATGACTAGGCCTCCTTCGTCTCGACGGCCTCGGCTGCAGCGTCATCGGTGGACTCCACTACTGCCTTGGCCTTCTTGGTCTTCTTCTCAGCCTTCTCAGCCTTGGCCGGAGCCGGGGCTGCGATGGGCGTGGCACGAATGCCCAGCTCGCGCTCACGGAGAACCGTGTAGATGCGAGCGATGTCGCGCTTGACCGCGCGGAGGCGGCCGTGGCTCTCAAGCTGACCGGTAGCCGACTGGAAGCGCAGGTTGAACAGCTCTTCCTTGGCCTTTTTCAGCTCTTCGAACAGCTTTTCATTGTCAAAAGTATCGAGCTCGACTGGGGCGAGCTCCTTGGTGCCGATCGCCATTATGCGTCGCCCTCCTCGCGCTTGATGATGCGTGCCTTGAGGGGCAGCTTGTGAATTGCACGGGTCAGCGCCTCTTTCGCAACGGCGTCAGTGACACCGCTGAGCTCGAACAGAACGCGACCCGGCTTGACGTTGGCAACCCACCACTCGACCGAACCCTTACCGGAACCCATGCGGGTTTCGGCCGGCTTCTTGGTCAACGGACGGTCGGGGTAGATGTTGATCCACACCTTCCCGCCACGCTTGATGTGACGCGTCATGGCGATACGAGCGGACTCGATCTGACGGTTGGTCACATAGGCGGGGGTGAGCGCCTGGATGCCGTACTCACCGAAGGACACCGTGGTGCCACCGGTAGCGTGGCCGGTGCGACCCGGGTGGTGCTGCTTACGGTGCTTGACCCTACGTGGAATCAACATTATTTAGCCTCCGCGACCGCTGCGACGGGAGCCGCTGCCGGCGCATCTGCACGAGGTGCACGACGCGGTCGATCGTCACGACGCTCGGGGCGGGACGACTTAGCGTTGGCCTGCTCGCGAGCGAGTTCCTTGTTGGTGATGTCGCCCTTGTAGATCCAGACCTTCACGCCGATACGGCCGAAGGTGGTCTTGGCTTCGTAGAAGCCGTAGTCGATGTTCGCGCGCAGGGTGTGCAGGGGCACACGACCTTCGCGGTAGAACTCGCTGCGGCTCATCTCGGCGCCACCCAGACGGCCAGACACCTGGATGCGAACACCCTTGGCGCCGGCGCGCTGTGCACCCTGCAGGCCCTTACGCATCGCGCGGCGGAAGGCCACACGTGCGGAAAGCTGCTCGGCAATACCCTGCGCGACGAGCTGGGCATCCTGCTCGGGGTTCTTGACCTCGAGGATGTTCAGCTGGATCTGCTTGGCGGTGAGCTTCTCAAGGTCTGAGCGGATGCGCTCGGCCTCCGCGCCGCGGCGACCGATCACAATGCCCGGACGGGCGGTGTGAATGTCAACGCGAACACGGTCACGAGTGCGCTCGATCTCGATGCGGCTGACGCCGGCACGGTCAAGGCTGGTGCTCAGCAGGCGACGAATCTTGACGTCTTCTGCAACAAAGTCAGCGTAACGCTGACCCGGCTTGGTCGAGTCAGAGAACCAACGCGATACGTGATCGGTGGTGATTCCCAGACGGAAGCCATAGGGGTTTACTTTCTGACCCATTACTTCGTACCCTCCTCAGGAGTGGTGAGCACAACCGTGATGTGGCTGGTGCGCTTCTTGATTTCGAATGCGCGACCCTGGGCACGAGCCTGGAAACGCTTGAGGGTCGTACCCTCGTCAACGAATGCCCGGCTGATGAACAGGTCCTGCTCGTCCAGATACGTGTTCGCTGCATCTGCCTTGACCCGGGCGTTGGCAATGGCCGAGGCCACCAGCTTGTACACCGGATCGCTCGCGCCCTGGGGCGCGAACTTCAGAATTCCCAGCGCTTCGTGCGCCTGCTTGCCGCGGATCATGTTGACAACGCGACGAGCCTTCTGGGGGGTAACGCGGATGTGACGCACGCGTGCGATCGACTCCACCATTTCTTCTCCTCCTTCACGTCACCGCGTTAGCGGCGACGGCCCTTCTTGTCGTCCTTCACGTGTCCACGGAAGGTGCGGGTAGGTGCAAACTCACCGAGCTTGTGACCGACCATGCTCTCGGTGACGAACACCGGGATGTGCTTGCGTCCGTCGTGCACTGCGATGGTGTGTCCGAGCATGTCGGGGATGATCATCGAGCGGCGCGACCAGGTCTTGATTACGTTCTTGCTCTTGGCTTCGTTCGCCGTGAACACCTTGCGAAGCAGGTGGTCGTCAACGAAGGGGCCTTTCTTAAGACTTCTTGGCATCGTCTACTCCTACTTACGCTTCTTGCCGACGGTACGGCGACGAACAATGAGCTTGTCGCTTTCCTTATTCGGGTGGCGGGTGCGCCCTTCCTTCTGGCCCCAGGGGCTGACGGGGTGACGTCCACCGGACGTCTTACCCTCACCACCACCGTGCGGGTGATCGACCGGGTTCATGGCAACACCACGAACGGTCGGGCGAACGCCTTTCCAGCGCATACGTCCGGCCTTGCCCCAGTTGATGTTCGACTGCTCGGCGTTGCCGACCTCGCCGATCGTCGCGCGGCAGCGAGCATCCACATTGCGGATTTCACCAGACGGCAGACGAAGCTGGGCGTAGACGCCCTCCTTCGCGACGAGACGAACCGACGAACCGGCGGAGCGGGCCATCTTGGCGCCACCACCCGGACGCAGCTCGATCGCGTGAATGATGGTACCGGTGGGGATGTTCTTCAACGGCAGGTTGTTGCCGGGCTTGATGTCAGCCCCGGCTCCCGACTCGATGATGTCGCCCTGGCTGAGCTTGTTCGGCGCGATGATGTAACGCTTCGTGCCGTCGATGAAGTGCAGGAGCGCAATGCGCGCCGTGCGGTTCGGGTCGTATTCAATTTCAGCGACGCGGGCGTTGACGCCGTCCTTGTCGTTGCGCTTGAAGTCGATCACGCGGTACTGGCGCTTGTGGCCACCACCGATGTGACGGGTCGTGATGCGGCCCTGGTTGTTACGTCCACCGGTCTTGGAGAGCGGACGCAGAAGCGACTTCTCCGGGGTGGAACGCGTGATTTCCGCGAAGTCGGCAACGGATGAACCGCGTCGACCCGGGGTCGTGGGCTTGTACTTACGAATAGCCATTAGTTATCCCTCTGCCTGTCGCTTAGCCGACGGCCGTGAAGATGTCGATGGAGCCAGACTTGAGCGTGACAATGGCACGCTTGGTGTCCTTGCGCTTGCCCATGCCGAACTTGGTACGGCGAGTCTTGCCCACGCGGTTCAGGGTGTTGATCGAAGCGACCTGCACCTTGAAGATCTTTTCGATCGCGAGCTTGATCTCCGTCTTGTTCGAACGGGGGTCAACGATGAAGGTGTACTTACCCTCGTCAATCAGGCCGTAGCTCTTCTCAGAGACAACCGGAGAGATGATGATGTCGCGGGGGTCCTTGTTGGTCGCGATAGTCATTATGCGGCCACCTCTTCCTTCTTGGTCTTGCTCTCCACGAACGCGTTGAACGCGCCAGTGGTGAAGACGATGTCGTCGCTGACGAGCACGTCATAGGCGTTGAGCTGATCCCACGAGAGGATGTGCACCGTCGGGATGTTGCGAATGCTTCGCAACGTGGTCTCGTCGGTACGCTCGAGAACAACCAGCACGTGCTTGCTCGTGGCAATCTGCGTGAGCAGCTCCAGGGCAACCTTGGTGTTGGGGGTCTCCGCCGTGAACAGTGCCTCGACGATGTGCAGGCGGCCACCGCGGGCGCGGTCGCTCAGTGCACCCTTGAGGGCTGCGGCGATCATCTTTTTCGGGGTGCGCTGGTCGTAGCTGCGCGGGGTCGGTCCGTGGACGATTCCACCACCGGTCATCTGAGGAGCACGGATCGAGCCCTGACGGGCGCGACCGGTTCCTTTCTGCTTGAACGGCTTACGGCCGGCACCGGAAACTTCTCCACGGCGCTTGACCTTGCTCGTTCCCTGGCGTGCGGCAGCAAGCTGCGCAACAACGACCTGGTGGATCAGCGGAATGTTGGCTGGAACGTCGAAGAGCTCGTCGGGAAGCTCAGCAGAGCCTGCCTTCTTGCCCTTGGCGTCAATGATGTCGAGTGCTGTAGCCATAGTGACTAGGCTCCCTTCACTGCGTTGCGAACGAATACGAGGCGGCCACGAGCACCGGGAACGGCACCCTTGACGAGCATGAGGCCCTTGTCGGCGTCGATAGCGTGCACCTTGAGGTTCAGCACGGTTACGCGCTCGCCACCCATACGACCGGCCATGCGCATGCCCTTGAAGACACGGCTCGGGGTCGAGGAAGCGCCGATGGAACCGGGCTTGCGGTGGTTACGGTGCGAACCGTGAGAGGAGGAGACACCCTTGAAGTTGTGACGCTTCATAACACCGGCGAAACCCTTACCCTTGCTGGTGCCCATGACGTCAACCTTGGTGCCGGCAGCAAAGACACCGTCAACGGTGAGTTCCTGGCCCAGGTTGTAGTCAGCGGCGTCCGCGGTGCGGAGCTCGGTGATGTGGCGACGCGGCGTGACGCCGGCCTTGTCGAAGTGACCGGCGAGAGGCTTGTTGACCTTGCGCGGGTCGATCGGGCCAGCGGCGATCTGAACGCCGTTATAGCCGTCCACTGCCTTGGTGCGAATCTGCGTGACAACGTTCGGCGCGATCTCGATGACGGTAACGGGAACAAGCTTGTTGTTCTCGTCCCACACCTGGGTCATGCCGAGCTTTTTGCCGAGGAGACCCTTGGTGGTCTTGGTATCGGAGTAAGACATCGCGGGCCCTAGAGCTTGATCTCGATGTTGACGTCGGCCGGAAGGTCGAGGCGCATGAGCGAATCAACAGCCTTCGGGGTCGGGTCAATGATGTCGATCAGGCGCTTGTGGGTGCGCATTTCAAAGTGCTCCCGGCTGTCCTTGTACTTGTGAGGTGAACGGATGACACACACCACGTTCTTCTCGGTCGGAAGCGGCACCGGGCCGACGACTGTAGCGCCCGCACGGGTCACTGTGTCGACGATCTTGCGCGCCGAAATGTCGATGACCTCGTGGTCATACGACTTAAGTCGAATGCGGATCTTCTGTCCCGCCATGTCGAACTCTCTCTCTGTCGAGGCGTCTTACAGACAACGGCACGATTTGCCGAGGTTGCATTGGACGCCGTAGTAGCACTGCTGCCATTAGCACCACTGTTCATATGTCAATTTCGAATCGCGTACGAATAAACGACGCTCATCGTCAACGTCGACTCCCAGAAGCAGAACCCGGGGGACGGCACGGTTTTACCCACGCCGACCAGATCGTTGATTTGTGCTGCGCTCTGCTCCCTGCGGCCTAGCCTGCAATCTGCGCTCATCCGACGATGTGTTTTTCGAAAGAGCGTGACGCGACTATGCACTGCCTGGCAGTGATTCCGGCGACGCGTAGCGCACACCGAAAGTGTTGAACTAGAAGAGTCTGCCACACAATTGCCACTTCATGCAACCCGGGCGTGTCGCACGCTTCTCGGCGGCCCGTGCGCGTCGCCCGCTATGCCGACAAATACCCGCGTGCAGCCGAACGTGGGCATCGACTTTGCCGCAACTCCAGCGACTACCCCGCTGCGATGCCGGAGGCGACGCGCGCGCTCTGGTCGGGGCAACTCTTCGCGGTGGAGTCGGTAAGAACGCGCTGGGCCATGATTTGTCGGGATTTCTCAGACAAGCCGGTCGTTGGGTACTCGGCAAGCACCTTGCTGATGATCTCGGGAATCGACAGGGCGGCATACTGCGTGAGGCTGTCGCAGACCAACACGCTGTAGACACTGACGGTACTGGTCACGATGCTGTCGAGAATCTGCTGTTCAGACTGAGCGGTAGGCGTGGGCGTTGGGGTTGGCGTGTCGATAGGTGACGGAGTGGGAGTCGGCGTCACCTGGGCGATCGTGGATTCGGTGACGGGAGCAGACCCGATCAGGCGTGGCACGATCACCACGGCCAGGATGGCGATCACGACAACGGCAATCCCCATCAGGATGCGCATTTCCAGTTTCGATATCTGCATGCGGAGACCATAACCGGATAAGGCCATTCTCGCCGCGGACGACCACATCTGAAGTCATGCTCTGGAATCAATGGCGGCTGCAGCAAGAAGTTAGGGAGGCCGGGTACGAAAAAAGGGGCCAGGCCCGAAGGCCCGACCCCTTTTCAGGAGATCAGTAGAAAGTGACTACTTGATGATCTTGGTCACCGTGCCGGCGCCGACGGTGCGGCCACCTTCACGGATAGCGAAGCCGAGGCCCTCTTCCATGGCGATCGGCTGAATCAGCGCGACAGTCAGGTCGGTGGTGTCGCCAGGCATGACCATCTCGGTGCCCTCAGGCAGCGTGATGACGCCGGTGACGTCCGTGGTGCGGAAGTAGAACTGCGGGCGGTAGTTCGCGTAGAACGGGTTGTGACGGCCACCCTCGTTCTTGCTGAGGATATACGCGGTGCCCTCGAAGTCGGTGTGCGGCGTAACCGAACCCGGCTTGACGACGACCTGGCCGCGCTCAACGTCTTCGCGCTTGGTGCCACGAAGAAGAAGTCCACAGTTCTCGCCGGCCCAAGCCTCGTCGAGCTGCTTGTGGAACATCTCAATACCGGTAACCGTGGTCTTCTGCGTCGGGCGGATGCCGACGATCTCGATCTCGGAGTTGATCTTGAGGGTTCCACGCTCGGCGCGGCCCGTTACAACGGTGCCACGACCGGTGATCGTGAAGACGTCCTCGATCGGCATCAAGAACGGCTTGTCCTTGTCGCGGATCGGGTCGGGAATGAAGTCGTCAACGGCCTGCATCAGAGTCAGGATGTTGGCGGTCCACTTCTCGTCGCCCTCGAGCGCCTTGAGTGCGGAAACCGGAACGACGGGGGCGTTGTCGCCATCGAAGCCCTGGCTCGAAAGCAGCTCACGAACTTCGAGCTCGACGAGCTCCATGATCTCTTCGTCGTCAACCATGTCGGCCTTGTTCAGCGCGACGAGCAGGGTCGGAACGCCGACCTGCTTGGCGAGAAGAACGTGCTCACGGGTCTGAGCCATCGGGCCGTCAGTAGCGGCAACCACGAGGATTGCACCGTCCATCTGAGCAGCACCGGTGATCATGTTCTTGATGTAGTCAGCGTGGCCCGGAGCATCGACGTGCGCATAGTGACGCTTGTCGGTCTCGTACTCAACATGTGAAATGTTGATCGTGATGCCGCGCTGGCGTTCTTCCGGAGCCGAGTCAATCGACGCGAAGTCGCGCTGAACGTTGATCTTGGACGGGAACTTATCGGCAAGAACCTTGGAGATCGCTGCAGTCAGCGTGGTCTTTCCGTGGTCAACGTGACCGATCGTTCCGATGTTTACGTGCGGCTTTGTCCGCTCGAACTTGGCCTTGGCCACTGTGGGTCCTCCTCAGGACTCGCGTGCAAATTCACGGCCGCCGTTATGAGCGGCCGGTATGCGCTGGATGTGTCTATTTATATTACTCGGGCCAGGTGGCCTAAGCGATTCAGGCCCGAAGGCCACCTTAGGGCTATTCGCCCTTGTTCTTGTTGATGATCTCGTCGGCAACTGCCTTCGGGACCTCCGCATAGCTCTCGAACGTCATCGAGTACACCGCACGGCCTGAGGTCTTCGACCGCAGGTCACCGATGTAACCGAACATCTCCGACAGTGGAACGTGAGCGCGAATTACCTTCACGCCCTGCGCATCCTCCATGGTCTGGATCTGCCCACGACGCGAGTTGAGGTCTCCGATTACGTCACCCATGTATTCCTCAGGGGTACGAACTTCGACGGCCATCAGCGGCTCGAGCAGAACGGGGTTCGCCTTACGAACGGCTTCCTTGAAGCCCATCGAGCCGGCAATCTTGAAGGCCATCTCCGAGGAGTCAACGTCGTGCGCAGCGCCGTCAAGCAGGCTGGCTCGAACCCCCACCATCGGGTAGCCGGCCAGGATGCCTACGCGGAGCGCATCCTGGATTCCAGCATCCACCGAAGGGATGTACTCACGCGGGATACGGCCACCAGTGACCTTGTTGAGGAACTCATACGACTTCTCAGCAGTGATTTCCATCGGCTCGATCGCGATCTGAATCTTCGCGAACTGGCCGGATCCACCGGTCTGCTTCTTGTGCGTGTAGTCGTGACGCTCAACGGACTTGCGGATCGTCTCGCGGTACGCCACCTGGGGCTTGCCGACGTTCGCCTCAACGTTGAATTCACGCTTCATGCGGTCGACGAGGATATCCAGGTGAAGTTCACCCATTCCCTTGATTACCGTCTGGCCAGTTTCCTGGTTCTGTTCGGTACGGAAGGTGGGGTCTTCTTCAGCGAGCTTCTGAATAGCAAGGCCCAGCTTTTCCTGGTCCTGCTTGGTCTTGGGCTCGATAGCGACCTCGATGACCGGGTCAGGGAAAGTCATGGACTCGAGTACGACCTGCTGGTTCGGGTCGCACAGGGTATCGCCCGTGGTGGTGTCCTTGAGGCCGATGACCGCGTAGATGTGACCGGCGGTAACGAAACCGACCGGGTTCTCCTTGTTGGCGTGCATCTGGAAGATCTTGCCGATGCGCTCCTTCTTGCCCTTGGTCGAGTTGATGACCTGGGCTCCGGAGTCGAGACGGCCCGAGTACACGCGCACGTAGGTGAGGCGACCGAAGAACGGGTGCACCGCAACCTTGAATGCGAGAGCAGTGAACGGCTCCTCGGCATCCGGGTGACGCATGATGACCTTCTCCTCGTCGCGAACGTCGTGGGCCTCAATGGCGGCCACGTCGAGCGGGGTGGGGAGGTAGTCAACGACAGCGTCGAGCATCGGCTGAACGCCGCGGTTCTTGAACGCAGAACCACAGAGAACCGGGTAGATCTCACTGTTGATCGTGAGCTTACGGATGGCGCCCTTGATCTCGGCAACCGTCGGCTCTTCGCCGGCGAAGTAACGCTCCATGAGGTCGTCGTCGGTTTCGGCGACGGTCTCGAGCAGAAGCTTGCGGTACTCGGCAGCCTTCTCCACGAGGTCGGCGGGGATCTCTTCGATGGCGTACTTCGAGCCCATCTCCACGTCACCCTTGGAGTCGCCACGCCAGGTCAGCGCACGCATCTGAACGAGGTCAACGACACCCTCGAACTCAGACTCTGCACCGATCGGCAGCTGGATGACCAGCGGCTTCGCGCCGAGGCGCTTGATGATGGTGTCGACCGTGAAGTAGAAGTCGGCGCCGAGCTTGTCCATCTTGTTGACGAAGCAGATGCGCGGCACGTCGTACTTGTCGGCCTGACGCCACACGGTTTCGGACTGGGGCTCAACGCCCTCCTTGCCGTCGAACACGGCAACGGCACCGTCGAGAACGCGGAGCGAACGCTCCACCTCCACGGTGAAGTCCACGTGTCCGGGGGTGTCGATGATGTTGATCTGGTTGTTGTCCCAGAAACACGTCGTCGCAGCGGAGGTGATCGTGATGCCACGTTCCTGCTCCTGCGCCATCCAGTCCATCGTCGAGGCGCCGTCGTGGGTCTCGCCGATCTTGTGGTTGACACCCGTGTAGAACAGGATGCGCTCAGTTGTGGTGGTCTTGCCAGCATCAATGTGAGCCATGATGCCGATGTTGCGGACCTTACTCAGGTCGGTGAGCACGTCAAGTGCCACGGGGGTCCTCCAGCGGGTAGGGGTGGGAATGCGGAACGAGGCCGTGAGCATCCGCTTTTTCAGCGGTCAGGCGCGTGCCGACGCAAGCCGGAACGCGCCTGAACCGATGATCAGGAATGCTCGAGAGCCGAACTACCAGCGGTAGTGAGCGAAGGCCTTGTTCGCTTCAGCCATTTTGTGAGTGTCTTCACGACGCTTGACAGCGGCACCGAGGCCGTTGCTCGCGTCGAGGATCTCGTTGGTGAGGCGCTCGGTCATGGTCTTCTCGCGACGCGCCTTGGCGTAGCTGGTCAACCAGCGAAGGGCCAGTGTGTTGGCGCGGTGCGGCTTGACCTCAACCGGAACCTGGTACGTGGAACCACCGACGCGGCGCGAACGCACCTCGAGGGTCGGACGAACGTTGTCGAGTGCCTTCTTCAGCGTGACAACGGCATCCAGCTCGTTCTTGGCGGAGACACCGGCGAGGGCATCGTAGACGATGCGCTCGGCGAGGCCCTTTTTGCCATCGAGAAGGATCTTGTTGACGAGCTGGCTGACGATGGGTGCACCGTAAACCGGGTCGGCAATGACAGGGCGCTTGGGAGCGGGTCCTTTACGGGGCATTACTTCTTCTCCATCTTTGCGCCGTAACGGCTGCGAGCCTGCTTACGGTTCTTGACGGCCTGGGTGTCCAGTGCGCCGCGAATGATTTTGTAACGCACACCGGGGAGGTCCTTAACACGGCCTCCACGCACGAGCACCATGGAGTGCTCCTGCAGGTTGTGGCCCTCGCCGGGAATGTAGGCGGTGACCTCGGTGCCGTTGGAAAGCTTGACACGGGCGACCTTGCGCAGAGCCGAGTTGGGCTTCTTCGGGGTGGTCGTGTACACGCGCGTGCAAACGCCGCGCTGCTGCGGGTTGGATTTCAGGGCGGGAGCCTTGGTCTTGGTGACCTTGGGGCTACGGCCCTTCCTGACCAACTGCTGAATGGTGGGCACTAATTACTCCTTGTTATTGCTGCACGGTGACAGCTTTGTGATGGTTAGCATTCGACCTCTTCTTTCGAATTGGTCGAGTTCATCTGGACCCGCTTGAACCCACACGATTGCTCGCGCGTGTTTTGGTGGGTATGCCGTGGGGGCTTGCTCGAAGAGCGAACCCTGCATGTGTGGAATCTTGCCCCGACCTGGTGCTTCCTCGATGCGAACATCGTGAGGGCATAATTCAGGCGCACGACAAGCGCACACCTCGCAATTCTAGCCCGGCGCAGCCACGCCGGTCAAATGGGTTGCGCCCCGTCTCGATCCCGTCTGGCGCCCATTTTCATATCGCTTATGTGGACGGGGCCCGGGCCCCGTCCACGGGCCCAGTATATAAACTGGGCCCGTGTTCATAAGGTGGGCCCGGTCGTTGAGGAAGCGGATGCCACAGCTCGGCTAGGGATTGCGCGGCCAAAGCGGAGAATCAAGCGTGCTCCCGAGGTCGACGAGCAGAGCCTGCACCTGGGGCTCGACGAATTGCGCGATCGCGGTGAGCAGACGGGGCCTCTGCTGGGCGAGTTGGGCGCAGACCCGCAGGCCTACCCGGGTCGCGAATTCGTCGGCAAGCTGCATCTCCGCTTTGAGCGCTCGTTTTTCTGCGGGGGTGAGCGGCGGCAGGGGGTCAGAGGGCGCGGGAACACTGTGCTCGTGCTCGGCGCTGTCGGATTCGGCGACAGGTGGGGGCGGTGATTGCCCGGCGGGGAGGTGCTGGTCGGCGAGCTCGGTGAAGGTGAAGAGATAGGGGGCATCCGCTGCCGGTTGCGGGTCGAGGTCCAGGCCGCGAAATTCCGGGTCCAGGCCCTCGGCGGGCCGGTAGGCCTGGGCCGATTCGCGGCGCTCACTCAGGTTGAGCTCGTGCGCGAGCCGGGGCAGGTTGAGTTCGGTGTATTCGTCGACGGAAGCGTCGATCACGATCTTCATCCGCATCGACAGGGCGTGCTGCACGACGTGGGGTACGTCGACCGCGAGTCCAGCGGAGGCGATGATCGGCGATCCGAAGCACTGACGGCAGAGGCGCGCCCGACCGCGGTGTGTCGCGGGGCGCCACCGGGTGATCCAACGCAGCCAGTTCTCAACCTCGTGGTTGACACGCGACTCGATGGACCTATCCATACTGAATAGGGTACCCGTAACGCGTCATGCGCGAGATGCCAACATTGCACCGTCGTCGCGGGCTAGTTATTGTCGTTTTTCTCCCAGGGCCACTTGGGGGCACCGGACCCTGCAGGCTTAGCGAGGAGTACGAGAAAGAACAGAAAGGCGATGAGCCATCCGCTCACGGCGATGGCGATGGCGAACGGGCTCGTCATCTCTGCGCCGATGAAGGTGACCGAGCGAAAGAGTTCGCCGGCGCCGAGGCTGTAGACGACTCCCCCGGAGATGCAGTAGCCGAGATAGGCCGCGACGCCTGAGACGAAGATCGGCAGCGGGGGAATTTGCGTCAGTCGCTCTGGGGACCGCAACACGGCACTGAGGATGACCCAGACCAGAGCAAGGACCGCGATGGTGACCATGATGGGGCCGAGGAGGGCACCGGCATCCGCTTCGTTGATGACATCGCGATTGAGCAGCAGGCTCAGTACGCCGAACGCTGCAACGATGAACGCGGCGTAGAGCGCGGCCGAAAAGGCCGCCATGGTGATTGCGTACTTTCGGTATTCCCGCATGGCTCCAGCGTAGGCCCGTCGGGTGCAACGCGCCGCTATTGAGGACGGGGCCCCGGCCCCGTCCCCGGGCCCAGGTTAGAGCATGGGCCCGCGTTCGGGGCCCAGGCCCCGTCGCAAGAGGGGGGCGCGGGCCTCGGGTCAGGGGCGGGTGACGTGCGGGCCGTCGGCGAGGAGGCGCTCGTACTCGGTGCGGGCCTCGAGGTTCTTGGCGGTGACGCGGCGTCCGCGGCGGGCGATCCAGGCTCCGGCCCAAATTGGCACCTCGCGGGCGATGATCGCGGCAGCGATGGCGTAGGGGTTCAGCCACAGCGACGCAACGAAGCGGCTGACGTCGGCCTGGCTGAGCCCGTCGGACGTGCCGTCGAGCATGAGTCCGAGGAGCGCGGCACCGATGAACGAGAAGTACACGATCACGGCAACGACAAAGCCGAAGAGCACATAGGCCCACCAGCCGCCCCGATTGACCAGGGAGATCAGCCCGGTGAAAGCGAGGAAGAAGAACACAACCGGCACATACGAGATCGGCAAGGAGGCGAAGAGCATGAAGCTGCTCAACGTCACGGCCATGGTCGTGCTGGTCATCCCGATAATGATGAATGCCGCGACGGCGTACAGCAGGGCGAACACGACTGTGGCGAGAAGGGCGATCAGAATGCCGCCGCCGCGGTTGCTGCGGTTTTTCGGCTTGGTCGGCGCCTGCACGTAGATCGGCGACTGGGCCGGAGGCGTGTACGACGGCGCGAACGCGACCGGCGCGTCGAGCGGAGCATCGACCACGGTGTAGTCGATCGGAGTGGCGTCGATCGGAGTGGCGTCGATCAGGGGCTCCGCGGCGGCGGTTCCCACGACGAGCGCAACCGGCACAACCGGCGACGTCGGCTCGGAGTCAACGGCGGCACTCGTGACGGGAACCGTTGCGGCGGGCGTATAGGAGTCGGCGTAGTCGTCGGTGAGGCTCGGTGCCGCGGCATCTGTCGATGCGACCGGAGTGGCCGTCGACATGGGCGCCAGGTTGCGGGCTGCGGCCGAAGCGGATACCGCGTCGGCGCGCTCGGCCGCACTCAGGTTGGCGTTGATGGCGTCATAGTCGATGACGATGGGTTCCTGCTCGGGTTCCTGCCCAACCGAAGATTCCGCCGAGGCCGACTCCGCTTCGACCACCACCGCGGCGTGCTCTGGGGCACCGTCCTGGTCGGTGGGAACCTGCTCTGACACGGTCAGATCAGGCGCTGCGGCAGCATCCGTTTCCGGGTTCTTCTTGCCGTCGGTTGGCGTATTGTCGCTCATGCTGAACTCCTCGTGGCCTTCGCCGTGATTGACTCCTACTGTACCAAGGGCACAGCAAATGCCACGGAGACTCGGCGCGGCGGCCGTATTATCCCGCCGTTGCCGCCACGGGCGTCACGAGCGAATACACCAGTCCCGATATCGTCGCGTTCACCGTGCCCGGAAGTTCGGGCGCCGCGGCGGTGTTCAGGCCGTCGACGAGAAATAGCCGACTCCCGGATTGCAGACGCGAGACGAAATCGAGCACCTGGTCATAGCTGCCCGTGACAGTGACCTGCAGTGGGAAGGCGGCGAAGTTGGTGTTGTTGATCTCAGTGGCACTGGTGGCCGTAGTAACGGCCGGAACGATTGCTGGAGCTTCGGTCACCACCGGCGCGACCGGCGCGACCGGCGCGACCGGCGCGACCGGCGCGACCGGCGCGTACGCTACCGCCTCGGTCACCGTCATCCCGGTCAGGGTGAGGCCGGTGGCCAGGGCCTGGGCGTCGAGTTGGTCAACCAAAGCCGGCATGGCCGAGCCGCTCGGTACCGATTCGGCGAGCGCCTCTGCGGTCGCGGTAAGCACGTTGAGGTTCTTGAAGTCATGCTTGAGGCGCGCGAGCAGCGCGACGTGCTCGGCATTCGTCGCCTGCACGACGGTGCGGCTTGCGTTCGCGGAATTCATACTCGCCAGCTGTGGCTGAATCCCCAGCACGACGCCGAGAACGACGATAACGCTCGTCACCAGCACGGAGCCGATGAGCCAGAGTTTGTTGCTGTCCATAGCTAATTCTTTTCGGTCGGGTCGAAACGACGCACGAACGCGGAGTCGTTGACGTGCATGGTGATGGTGACCGTGTAGATACCCGTGGTCTGCTCGAGGGTGACCGATCCGGGCAAGGCGTCGGCGAACCCGTCGAGGGTGGCGAGGGCGCTGAGCCAGGCCGGGATGTCCGGCAGTACGGTGCTCGTGGCGGTGAACGATACCGTCGCGACTCGTGAGCCCTGCAACGGAGCGGTCGCCTGGGTATAGGCGACCAGCGGTGTGGCCGAGTCAACCTGCACGGTGGTGATCGCCACGCTGCGCGGCAGGGTGTTCTGCACGGCATCAAGGTAGGTCTTCCAGTCGATCTCGGTGGAGGCTCCAACCCTCTGCGCTGCCTCGGTGAGCGTGACCTGATTCTGCAGTGCACGCACGGCAAAATATTGACCCTGATCGGTCAGCAGGGTTGCGGTACGGTCCTGCTCGCTGGCCAGATTCACCTGGGCCGTATACGAAAGAGCGCTCGCCGCCCCGACAAGCAACGCGACGACCGCTGCTACCCCGATGACACCGACGGTCAGGCGCCGTCGTTGCTGCTGGCCGCGACGTTCAGCCCGCACCTCGGGCGGGAGCAGGTTCAGCCGATGGTCGCCGCCGATGACCAGCACGTCATCTTTCGCTGCGCGCTTCATGCTGCACGCCCGAGCGCGAGTCCGAGCGCCACGGTGTAGGCGGCACCGCTTTGGCGCAGCGCCTCCGCATCGATAGCGGATGCCAGCGCCACCGTCGACAACGGTTCTCCCGTGGATACCCCCAGGCGGGTCAGTCTCGACACGGCCCCCGGCAGCCCCGGCATCTGGGCTCCCCCGCCGCTGAGCACGATCGCGGTCACCGGATCGCTGGGTCGAGTGTTCGCGTAATAGTTGAGGGTGTTGAGCACACTGCCGAGCTGATCGTTCATGACCTCCGCGATGATATCGGCGCCGACCACGTCGATCGGGCCTGATCCGCCAGCGATGACCCCGTCGAACGGCACCGCGCCGCGGGAGGACCCTGGTCGGGTATCGGCTGCAGCACGGGCCAGTAGGCCGACGCGCCGTTTGAGGAGGTCGGCGGTGCCGACATCCGTTGTCAAGCCGGTAGCGAGGGCCTGGGTGACGTCGTCGCCGCCGGTCGGGATGATGCGCACGAACTGCGGTACACCCTGCCGGGTGACGACCACGCTCGTGGTCGAGGCGCCGAGGTCGATCACCGCGACGACGCCGTCGATGCCAGGGCGGGTGACCAGCAGACGGCTGATTGCGAACGGAATCAGGTCGACGTCGATCGTGGTGAGACCGGCCAGCCGAACCGCGCTCACGTTGGCGACGACCGCTGCCTTGACCGCCGCAATGAGCAGCCCGTTCACGGTGGGGCCGTGCTCTGTGGTGGATTCCGAGATGGGATAGAAGTCGAGCAGGGCATCAGCGACGGGCACTGGCAGAAGGTCCTGGACCTCGAATGGAAGCGACTGGCGGATGCGCGCGAGCGACATTTTGGGCACGCTCAGGTTGCGAGCGAGCACCCGCTGATTTCCCATGCCGAGCACGACCTGGCGGGTGTGAAACCCCCCATTCGACCACATGGTTTTGAGCGCCGCTGCGACGGTATGCGGCTCGAGCACCTCGCCGCCGACGACGGCGCCGACGGGCAGCGGAACCTCGTGATAGCTCAGCACTATTGGCCGAGATTTGCCGGGGTTGCGCACCTCGACGGCACGCAGGTGTGCCGTACCGATGTCTATTCCTACGATGTTTGAGGACACGCGCGGTGCTCCTTTATATAGTGGTCGTAAATGATGCTCATGGAATCAACGCGCCTGCGGCGGTGAACGCCGTACTGACTTCCACCAGCAGGTTCACGCTGTAGGTCGCGGCTACCGGAGAAAGATATTTGGGGGGTGCGATGTAGCGAAAGCGCGGATCGTAGGTGTAGTTCTTGCTGTAACCGTGGACGCCGCTGCTGTTGGCCACCCGCACGATGCCGCGGTATTTCTGGGCAAGCGATCCCTTGACGGTGAGCACGCCCTGGTTGCCGCCGCGATCGTTGTTCTGCACCTGCACGGTGTGGTCGAGCGACAGCATGGCCGCGTCGATGCGGCGGTTATCGGGCAGCATCGCGCCGGCGCCGGCCGGGCAGCTGCCGACACAGACCGGGTTCCAGATCCACAGGGCGTTTTGCGCGACCAAACCGAGCACATCGACGGCGCTATCGGCATAGATGATGTCACCGGTGACATAAAGAAAATTGTCAGTGGCGACGGTCATGGTGCCGGCTAGCGTGCCCTTGATGAAGGCGTCACCGTGGCGGCAGCCGTACGAGGTAGGAATGGAGGCCACGTTCTCGTTCGACCGGGGAAAGCCGATGCCGTTACCGGCCGCGCAGGTCGCGGCGCTCTGGCCGCTCGGCCAGGCGGTATCGCTCCGGAAATTGGGGTCGGCCGGCAGCAGCGGCACGCTTTGCACGAACAACAGGTTGGCGTTCAATACCGGTACGGTGGCGCCGCCAGTGGATCCGAGTGCGCCGGTTGCGGTGCCGGGCACTCCGCAGGCCGCGGGCATGCTGCCCGATGAAGCCGGTTCGCCGACGACCCGGGTAGCTTTGCTCCACGGTGAGCGGACGGTCATGGTGCCGTTTGAGTTCATCACGATACTGGTGGGCCCGGTGTAGAGGCAGCCGGGTTCGGCGATGCCGGCGTCGGTGCGGGTCTCACTCCGCAACGACGCGTTCGTGGCGGGCATCGCGATGACGGGGCTGTTGGTTGGCAGGCCGGCGTTGAACACCTGCCCGGTGCAGCTCGAGCCGGAGGAGGTCCGGCGCAGGTAGTTCCCCCCGGGATTGCCCGTGCTGACTTTTCCATTGAACGTCGCCTGGCACACTCGGATGGTGTCATTGGAATGAACCGGGCCGTTCAGCACGTCGCCACCACCGAACGCGACGTCGCTGCACACGGTCGAGCCGCCGGTTGGCGCCGGCCGCCCCGCCCAGGCGTAGGTGTCGGCGCAGGCAGGGTTGGTCGCGCCACTTTGAACGGGATCCTGAATCTCGTACATGGTGAAATACAGAAAGTCGATGAAGCCTGCTTGTTTGAGGTTGGCGACGACGCTGCGGGTTTTGGTTCCGACCCGCCCCGTCGAGCGGATGCGCAGCACCCCCGACGAGGAGTAGGCCGAGTTATCGACCTCGTAGCGAAACGACGCGGTGCCGTCGCCGCCGGCGACACTCGCCCAGCTGCCGGTTGCGCCGATTCCAAAGGCTGGATTGGCCACGGCGGGCGCGGTAAGCGTACTGCTGGAACTGAACGCCGCAGTGGGGTTGCCGAATCGGTAATACGTGTTGTCGTTGGCGAGCCGGCTCTCGTATTCGTCGACCCCGGCGTAGGCAGCGGCCATTGCGCCGTTCCAGTGCTGGTCGCCGGTGGCTTTGAGGCTGCCGCTGACCGAGAAGGTCATGGCCGTCGCGACCAAGGTGAGCAGCACGAGGCCGATGCCGATCACGACGAGAAGGGCTGCTCCGCGTTCTGGCGACGCCGCCAGACTCCCGGTGCGCCACAGCCAGCCGCGACGAACGACGCCACCCATCATGGTCCCCCCACGGCGAGGCGCACGTTGGGCATACCGACCGTATTGCTCAGGGTGACCGCGCTGCGGGCATCCGCAGTGCTGGACTGGACCGTGAGGGTGACCGTGACCGTGACGATGCTGCGCAGCTGCACCGGGGTCAGCGCCGAACCTACCGGCAGAACAACGCCCGCCGAGTCGGCAAAGCTGAACAGCGGCAGACCACTGCCGGACGGTGCCACGGTCTGGGCCAGGATGCGGGTGGACAGCACGGTGGTCGCAAAGGTGAAGAGGCCACCGGGGTGCGGGATCGACGCCCAGCGCGTCTCGACCAGGCGTCGCTGAGCGTCGACCGCGAGGCGAATTTTCACCGGCTGCTGGGTGGACAAACCGAGGTTGACGTAGGCATACAGGGTCAGTGATTCATTTCTCGCCTCGGAGATGGCGGGGTCGGCGAGGGCGGGGCTCGCGACGGGGTTTGCCGTGGCGGCGCGAATCGACCGCGCCATCGCATTCATGCCGTTGGAAGCTTCACGGGTATTGGTGCCCAGCGCCGACGCCGAGCCGAGCGCCCGGGTCGCGCTCACGTAGAGTCCCGAGATCATGACCAGAGTCACGCTGAGCAACACCATCGACACGAGCAGTTCCACGAGAGACAGGCCGGTCTGATCGGTCTGAATTGTGCGCCAGCGCATCACGGGGTCACCACCCTGCGCGGATCGAGTGTGAGAACGGCGCCCGCACTCCCCCGGGTTTGCACTGTCACGCTCGCGGCGACGACCGGAACGATTTGTGTGCCGCTCGTCACTCCGGAGAACAGCGCGAACGAGCCAAACGGCAGACCGAGCTGCGCCGTCGCCCCGACCGGAAGCGGCCCGAAGGTGTAAGTGGTGCCGAGCGCACAGCCGGGGTCACCTGGCGCTGCCCCCTCGGGCTGGGACACGGCCCGGAGATACTGCCCGGCCAGGCCAGTGATGGTGAAGACACCGAGCGGCACATTCACGCTCGCAGCACCGCCGGGCAAGGTCGCTACCGAAACCGCAGCCGTGCCGATCGCGCCGTCCGCGGCCGGAGTGGTCCAGGCTCCGGGATCGACCGAGACACAACCCTGCGTTGCCGGCGTGGCGGGAATGATCGAAGTGGGCGCTACATAGGTGCCGGCGAACACCTGATAGCCGGAGGCGAACGGGTGCAGCCGAAAGGTCTGGGTGGTCGCGACGCTGGCATTCAGTGGCGTGTAGGCGGCATAGTTGCTGCGCCAGGTGGTGTGCAGGTCACTTGGCAACAGCGTCGTTCCGGTGCTGACATTGGTGGCGTAGTGGGCCGTGAGCGTTCCGGCGAGGTCATAGGCGAACGAAACGGATGCCGCGGTTCCGGCCGCGACACCCACCGTCTTCACCGGGGTGGTCGCCTGGTTCTTGTCCACGTAGTTGGGGCGGGAAGCGCTGACGTCGTAGGTGCCGGGCTTGACCTTGAGCAGGTAGCTGCAGCCCTGGGCATCCGTTGCGGCCGGAGCGACGGACAGGGTCTGGGCCCCGTTGGGTACCGCGTTCGGCACGGCCGAGATGGACACCCCGGCGGCGCCACCGCCGCCGGCGGTGAGCACCGACACGAGGATGGTGCCGAGAGCGGGATCGTTGATGCGACTGCCGGGGGCGAGCGCGCTATCGGCGCGCACGAGCGGGGTCGAAGCCCGCATGCTGTCCCAGCCGACAGTGACGTTGATGTGGCGGTAGCGCAGCTGGCCACCTCCGGAACCACAGTTACCATCGGCGCCGGTGGACGTCTCCCAGGCTGTGGCGCGGTGCACGGAGAAGGTGGTGCCGTTCTGCACGACCGTGCTGTCGCGGTCGAGCACGCTGAATACGTCGCCGGCCGACCGGGCCAGGTCGATCTCCTGGGCGGCCAGGTTGGTGGCGACTTCGCGGGACCGGGCGTCGTTGCTGAGGTAGAGCGATGTGACGATGCCGTAACCCGCACCGACGGCGATGACGGCAAAGATCATCATGGCCACGAGAATTTCGATGAGGCTGATGCCGGCTTCGGAGTTCGCTCGTACATCGGAGTGACCTGGACGACGTAACAGTGCATGCACGGGGCCTCCTTCGCGGGATTCACGGTGTGGGGTTGAAACAGAACCGCGCGGCCGGGGCGGCCCGAAAGCCTGCCCCGACTCACGCCGGTATAGCGTTAGTGCCGAGCGGATGCAGTGGTCAGCCGGAGCATCCGCTGCCGCACTACCAGGTGCAGGTCGTGGGTGCAGTGGTGCCAGCGCGGTTGGTGACTCCGAGGACGTCGGTCACGTAGTACTGGGCGCCGGTCGCGCTGGTAGCGCCGATGCAGAAGGTCGACGGCGAGAGGTTCACGAAGCTGATCGTGCTCGAGTGCACACCCTGGGTGAACCCGGCGGCCGTAATGCCAGTGACGGTCGTCGCCATCGGGTTGGCGGCGGTTGCCGGCAACACGCCGTTCTGCGTCTGCAACGAAATAATCGCGGTCTTGGCGTTGGCCAGGTCGCTCTTCACGCTCGCGTCCTTGGCGTTGTTCTGCACGCCCAGGTAGACCGGAATGGCGATCGCGGCGAGAATTCCGATGATGATCACGACGACGAGCAACTCGATCAGCGTGAACCCTCTCTGGTTCTCGGTGAAGCGTGCGCGGCGCAGGTTGAGGGAAGCAAGCAGGCGAGTAATCATGGTGAGTCCATTCGGGTTGGAAGTGGGTGGTGCGAAGCGAGTCGGGTAAGAACTCGTAATGCCGTGCGGTGTTTCTTCCGATCGAGGGTGCGATCGGAGCTTCAGATTACGGGTGAGATTTTCTCGCCCACGACCCACGTTCGCGGGTGATTTGGGTTTTACCCACCCCCACTAGGAACGGCACTCGAACGGGGAGTCGCTGGCGGGCAAGCGCGCCAAACACCCCCGTCGAGCGAGGGTATTCGCACAATCAGGACTACTTGATCATGCTGGCGATGCTGAAGATGGGCAGGTAGAGGGCGATGACCATGCCACCAATGACGACACCGAGAAAGGCGATCAGCAACGGCTCAATCACGGCGGTGAGCTGCTCAGTGGCAGTGTGCACCTCCTGATCGTAGAAGTCGGCGATTTTGTCGAGCATCAGCTCGATCGTGCCGGCATCCTCTCCCACTGCGATCATCTGGGTGACCATGGCCGGAAAGATCGGATGCTCCAGCAGCAGCTCCGAGACCGACTGTCCGCGGCGCACGCCCTCGGCTACCTGGGTGAGGGCGTTCTCGATGGCCCAGTTGCCGCTGGTCTCCCCCACGATCGCGAGGGCGTGCAGAATAGGCACGCCGGCGCCGAGCATGTTGGCGAAGTTGCGGCTGAACCGTGCCACGGAGATCTTCTTCTGCAGTGGGCCGAACACCGGCACTCTCAGCCGCAGGGGGTCGAGTACCCGGCGCACCCGGTCGGTGTGTTTGTTGCGACGCCACCACACGGCGAACGCGATACCGGCAACGAGAGCGATCGGCACGACGTAGATCATCGATCCGGACACGGTGACGAGCAGCTGAGTGGGCAGCGGCAACGAGCCACCAAGCCCGGCGAACATATCCTGAAAGATCGGCACGATGAAGATCAGCATGATCATCACCGCGGCGACCGACATAGAGAGCACGATCACCGGGTAGGTCATGGCCGACTTGATGGTGTCGCGCAGCTTGACCTCCGTCTCGAAGTTCGCGGCGATCGAGTTCAAAGCCTGGTCGAGAAAACCGCCGGTTTCGCCGGCCCGCACCATGCTGATCATGATGGGTGGAAAGGCCAGCGGATGCTTCGCGAGCGACTCCGAGATCGACTGCCCGGCCTCGACGTCGTCCCGCACCAGTGCGAGCACCGCCGCGAGCGGTTTGCTCTCGGTCTGCTCGGTGAGAATGCAAAGAGCCCGCAGCAGCGACAGCCCGGCCGAGATCATGGTCGCGAACTGCCGACTCAGAATAGCGAGATCCTTCAGGCGCACCCCGCGCGAGAAGCCCGGCAGCGCTATGGAGCGCGCCATACCGGTGGCGGGCGGAGACTCCACGATCGAGATCGGAGCGATGCCCTGCGAGTTCAGTCGCGCGGCCACCTGACCCGAGTTCTGCGCATCGACTCGTCCCTTGACGTTCCTGCCCCTCGTGTCGCGACCGGTGTAACTGAAAACCAGTGTGGCCGACATCAGTTCACCGCGCGGGCGAACCCGACATTGTTGTCGGCGTCGTGGCCGGAGTCGTACCCAGCGCCGACCGCAGCGAAGGCAAAGGCCCCGGCCACCGGTTCGGTGCGGTGGATGAGCAGTTCCAGTCCGGCAATATCGTGGGCCTTGGCCAGCGCGGCTGCGCGGGTGATCTGTCCCATGTTGACCAGTTCAGCGAGGTGCTGGTCCATGGTGTGCATGCCGCGCTCCCGACCGGTCTGCATCATCGACTCGATCTGGTGCGTTTTGCCCTCGCGAATGAGGTTGGCGATGGCCGGAGCGGTGACGAGAACCTCGGTCGCCGCGACCCGGCCGGCCCCGTTCGCCCACTTCACGAGGGTCTGGCAGACCACGCCCTGCAGGGTCTGGGCCAGCTGCGCCCGCACCTGGTTCTGCTGGTGCGGCGGAAAGACGTCGATGATACGGTCAATGGTTTGCGCCGCGCTCTGCGTGTGCAGCGTCGCGAACACGAGGTGACCGGTCTCGGCGGCGGTCAGCGCTACCTGGATCGTCTCGAGGTCGCGCAGTTCACCAATGAGAATCACGTCGGGGTCCTGCCGCAACACGTGCTTCAAAGCGGATGCGAAACTCGCCGTGTCGTGTCCCACCTCGCGTTGGGTCACCAGGGACTTCTTGTGGGCGTGCAAAAACTCGATCGGGTCTTCGACGGTGACGATATGGTCGGCCCTGGTGCTGTTCACGAGGTCGACAAGGGCTGCCAGCGTCGTGGATTTTCCCGAGCCGGTTGGCCCGGCCACGAGCACCAGCCCGCGAGGCAGCCCGGCGAATGCCGACACCGATTGCGGGATTCCCAGGGCTTTGAGGTCTTTGATCTCGTGCGGAATGAGCCGAAAAACCGCACCAACGGCGCCGCGCTGCTGGTGCACGTTGACCCGAAATCGACTGGACACACCGGTGACCGCGGCGTCCTCCAGCGTGTAGGCGAAATCGAGTTCATGGTCTCGATCGAAGATGACCTGCTGGGCCCGGGTGAGAATGCTGCGGATGGCCCGGTCTGCTTTCAGGCTCGACCAGGCTGGGCCGGCGCCGACCGGGCCGAGATCGCCGTCGCGGCGAATGCAAGGCGGAGCGGCGACAGAGACGTGCAGGTCGGACGCCCGCCGCAGCACCACCTCATGGAGGGCGTCGATCAGGTCGACGTCGGGTACGCCGAGCACATCGGGTACCGCCGGGTCGACACCGCGCGGAATCCAGTCGCCGGGACCGCTACGGGGGGCCACGCGCGTGCGCCGACGCTTGGTGGGCAGCACACGGATTTCATCGCGATGGGTGGCGCTCACTGCGGCGCTAGCCGATACCGGGGTGAAGCCCGTGAGCTCGCCGGGCATGCGGGTGTCGTTTGGCGACAGGGAGGTTTTCGGGTCGTCCATGAGCGATTCCTTCTCGGAGCAAGCGTGTCGGGTACTGATTGCCGCGAACAGGCACGGCCGTTCGGGTACGCGACCACTCGCCCAGGGTGCGACGAACGGTCGTTGCGGGCCTCGCGAGAATGGAGTCAGGGTAAGTCTTGTTCGCGGGAGGTCTACGCCACGCGCAACGTTATTGAAGCTCGTTTCGCGGCGGTAGCCCGCGATCTGGGGGTCTGCCGCTTAGTGCTCGAGCGCCACACCATCTGGATCCAGCAGAACGTAGATCGTGCCGAGAACGGTCATATCGTTCACGATCTCTCCCGCACCGGTATCGGTCGCCACCGAGGAAATCGCGATGCTGCGCTGGCCGTGCTGAAGGCCGGCCACGAAGTCGAAGAGATTACTGTGGGCACCGGCGATCGAAAGTGCAACGGTTATAGCCAGATAGTTTTCCGGGATGAGTGCCGACGATGTGGCGGGAACAGCGGATGCGACGGCTGCGGAATCCGCTCCCGCGCCTGACGCCGCCACAGCGCCGCTGTCGACTGCCGGTTCCACGGCGGGCTGAAAGGCAACGGCATCGCTGATAACCAGCGAATCCAGTGTCACACTGTTCTGGCGGGCGATGACTTCCAGCTCATCCAGAAAGTCGGGAATGCCGGCATCTATCGGTACCCCGCTCTGCAGGGTGGCGAGGTAGGTACGAAGTTCCGCGATTCCGGCAAAGTCCTGTTTCAGAACGATCAAATCGGCCTCGTGCTCTGCATATTTCGCCAGTATGACCTCACGTTGCGCCGTTGTGGCCTGAATCTCTTCCAATTTTGGCGCGATCCCCAGCATCCCGCCGAGAACCACCGCCGTGCCGATGATCAAGATCAGCACGGCACCGAATAGTCTGTTGCGCGTCATGGCGTCACTGTCCCCCAGCGATGCGATTTGATCGCGCATCTTTATTGATATTGATGACCAGTTCGACGACGTACTGGCCGGTTTCCGTGCGGGTCACCGAACCGGGGTGGGCGTCCGCGTAGCCGGGAAGCGTGCGCAGGTTCGTCAACCACATGGGAACAGCGGGCAAGGTCGGACTGGTGAGGCTCAGCGTCAGGCTGGCAACACGCGGGTTGTACAGGGGAACGCTGCTCTGCTCGTATTCCGCCCACGGCGTGCCGGATCCGACGGTAATCGCCTGGATGGTGACATCAGAGGGCAGACTTGCCCGGACGGCCCCCAGGTAAGCACGCCAATCGACCTCGGTGACAGCAGCCAGCTGCCGCGCCGCCGTTGTCAGGTCGATTTGATTCTGCACAGTGCGTACCTCCGAATATTTTGCAGATTCCAGCAGCAATTCAGTGGTGCGGGCCTCGGATGCGTCGAGCCGGGACTGTGCCCGCCCTGCCTCGAGGGACACCGCTGCGACGGCGGCAATAACGACCAGCACGATGCCGGCCGCAACGATCGACATGATTCGGCGGAGCAGCCGGCCCTGGCGGGCGGCCTTGAGTTCGGGGGGCAGCAGGTCTGCGCGTGGCTCCCCGCCGAGGATCAGCTCGCGGCCATCCGTTGTGCGTTTCATGCTTTACTCCCGAGAGCGAGGCCGAGGGCAGCTACGAACGTGCACTGGGAGTTTTCGAGATATTCCTGGCTGACATCGGGACCGAGCTCGAGTGCGCCGTACGGCTGCGCCGGAACCACCGGAAAACGGGTCAGCTCGCTGAGCGCGGCACCGAACCCTTCAAGCCGAGCGCCCCCGCCCATGAGCACGATGCGGCCGATGGGTAGCTCCGGACGACTGTTCGTGAAGTAGGCAATGGTGTTGCGCAGGCTTTCCAGCAGTTCCGAGGTGATCTCCCGAATGATGGTGGCGGCTATTTCATCTTCTGGTGCAACCTCATCCAGTAGGCCCAGCCGCGTCTTGAGCAACTCCGCCGCCTCTTCGTCAAGGCCGAGGCGCACGCGCAGCGCCTTGGTGAACTCATTGCCGCCGGAGGGAATCACCCGCACGAACTGCGGCACGGCATTCGAAGAGATCAGTACGCTCGACGAACCGCCACCGATATCAATCTGCACGATCACCTCGGGGGCGGTCACCGCACGGTTGATGGCACGACTGCGAGCGAATGACATGATGTCAACGGTGACGGCGTGCAGTCCGGCCAGCCTGGCGGCCTTGATATGCGACTGCACGACTCCTTTCATGGCTGCGATCAGCAGCCCGGAAATTTGCGGGCCAGACTCGCCCTCGCTGTCGACCTCGGCAATGGGGTAGAAGTCGAGCAATGCCTCCGCGGTGGGAAACGACAGCAGGTCCTGCACTTGGAATGGCAGCGACTCCCGAATGCGGCGCAGCGACATCTTGGGCACGGTCAGGTTGCGTACGACCATGCGGTGGTAGCCCATACCGAGCACGACGTCCTTGGTCGTGAAACCGCCGCTCGACCACATCCGTTTCAGCGCCGCGGCGACGACAGCCGGTTCGAGTACCTCACCGCGACTGACCGCGCCAAAGGGCAGCGGCTCTTCATAGCAGCGCACGAGCACAGGATGATCCGTTTCGGCATCCCGCATCTCTACGGCGCGCACGGCGGTAGTGCCGATGTCGAGTCCGACCACACGAGTAGTCATTTGTTTCCCCCAGTGAGAATTTGATGTGTAAGCGGTGGTCGAGGAGTGGGCCTGGCGGTGACAATTGCCACTTACGTGAGGCCGTACAGCGTGAGGTAGCCGATCGCTATCTGGTCACCGAAAAAAACGCCAAGCCAGGCCGCCAGGAGCATCCACGGGCCGAACGGGATGCCACTGCGGCGCTTGGCCTTGCGGGTGGCGAGCAGAACAAGCCCGAACACGCCGCCGAGCAGAAAGGCGCCGAATGCCCCCACGATCAGGGGGCCCCACCCCAGATAGCCGAGGTACAAGCCAAGCAGCCCGGCAAGTTTGACGTCACCGAGCCCCATGCCGCCGGGACTGATCAGCGCCAGGGCCAGGTAAAGACCGAACAATGCCGCCGCCCCAATGAGGGCGGTCAGCACCCGACCCGGTTCGCCGGCCAAGAGGGCGGCAGCGGTCAGTAACACGGCGGCGACCGGATAGGCCGGCAGCAGAATCTTGTTCGGCAGGGTATGAGTGTCGAGGTCGATCATGGCCAGGGCAACGCTGATCGCTGCCAGGTAGAGGAACGCCACGAGCACGATGAGCTGAATCGCGAGGGTGTTGTCGCTGGTACTGACAGCCGCCCAGCCAAAATCAACGGTCGAGAACACCCAGAGGGCGACGACCGCGAAGATGACCCCGGTGCCGAGTTCCACCATCGGGTAACGGGGCGAAATCGGCGCCTGGCAGTCGCGACATTTACCGCGCAGCACGAGCCAGCTCACAACCGGAATGTTGTCGTACGGCCGAATGCGCGCGCCGCAGCTGCTGCACGAACTCGGCGGGGAGACGATGGAGCGGCCGGCCGGTATGCGGTAGATCACCACGTTCAAAAAAGAGCCGATGAGGGCTCCCAGGATGCCGAATACCCCCGCGATAGTGCTATCCATTCAGGTCTCGAATCGAAACGCGTGCGCCGAGGTGTGCAATCGATTCGCCCGCGCCCGGTGTCATTCCCGTGGACAGGTCGACTCCGGGGATACCCACTGGTGCGTAGTGCAGCGTCGCTGTGCCGGCCATGCCGACGGTGCCACCGTAGAGTTGGCCGCGCCACTGCGCCGAAAAACCGAGGTCGATCGAGCACGGCGTGTAGAGCATGGCCGTCACGGGAGCCTGCACGATGAAGACATGTGTAATGTCCGAGTAGTCGCTGGGATTCCGGCACGTGGGCGATCCGTCAGCCGTCTCATCGGGCGAGATCAGCCATAGTTTGCGAGGCGTGGCTCCCGACGCATCGATCTGCGCGTCGAGGCCGATTTCGAATCGATCCGCAAAAATCGCCAGGTCCTGGGGCAGGCTCAGGGTCACATTATTCTCCTTCAGGAAAACGCCCTGAGGGCACTCGCGGGCGTCGATGATTCCCGGACCCGTGAATAAGTTTGCGACTGTTTGTATGTCTGCGAGCCTACAACCATGGTTCATCGTCGCCACCTGGAACCCGGGCCAATCTGTCAGGTCATAATCGACATCGACCCAGTCGGGCACAAATGGTGCCGGAGCCGGTGCTGAACCCGCTCCGGGACCGACCGCAACCGCTGTCGTGCCGCCGGTGATGACGCCGGGCCCGCTGTTGGCGAGGGACTGAGTCGTCAGGTGACCGGTGATCACGTTCGTGCTGTGGCCGATGGTCGTCTCGCCGGCAGACCAGGCGTCGTGGTCGATTTTTGCGCTGTTGATCATGCTCAGCGAACCGGCCGTGACCGAACCCTTGATCCACGCAGAAGATTCCAGCACCGTCGCCCCCGTGGTCCAGATACTGCCGTGGATGATGGTGTCGTCGATGGACTCTGCGCTCGGCGCCACGACATTGCCGCGCACCTGAGCTAAATCGTGCAGGGCGACAGGTTCGGTGGCCCAGACATCGCCGACGATCGTGCAGGTTGCCCCGACTGCAAGCCCTCCGTCCGCGATCACCAGATCGGCGTTGAGAATGCTGGTATCAGCCCTGTGGGTACTGTCACAGGACACGTTGTCGTGGCGCACCTGCACCACAGGCTCAGACCCGTCGACGGAGTTCAATTGGCTTGAACCCGCGAAGGTTCCGAAATTGTGGGAGTAGAGGGCGGAGCCTGCGCCGGCAGTGTCGGTGTCAGCCGGCACGTAGGCGTAGATCGCTTCGACCGTGCGCGCGTCGCCCGTGGTGTTGCCCCCGACACCGACATCGACAGCTTCGCCGGTCGCCAGAATTTTGACCCGAACCGCTGCCCGTGATGGGCACGCGTTGAACCAGTTGTCAGAGATGGCACTGGTGGAGTAGGAGACCGACACCGCCGCAGCCGGGCTGCTGGTGCTCCAGTTCGCCACCGTGCAGGTGTTGTTGGTCAACTTGAGAAGGGCATCGTCGATACCCGCTTCCGCCGCCGATTGCGCCTGCACTCCGGCGCGGGTCGCGCTGCTCACACCGAGAGAGTTCATGGTGGAACCAGCAACGGCGACGGTGGCCACTGCCGCCACGGCCATGAGCCCGATCACGGCGAGCATGCTGCTTCCCCGCTCGCCAGCCAGGAGAAGGAAGGCCTTGCGAACTAGAAACATGTGGGCTCCGTGGAGGGTGCCGCGCCCTGGCGGCTCGTGACTTTGGTCGACATCAACGCCGGGCTGCTGTCACCACCGGCATTGATTGTGAAGTTGACGGTGACGGCCCGGCGGTCGGGAGTGACGTCAGGGTTGAAGACGGGTTGGGCGAAGGCCGCAGACAAGCCGGTACCCAGCAGGGTCCATCCGCTCATGTCATTGGCGAGGGCGTCCGGCGTGGGGGCAACGAAGGTTTGCGGAGCCGCTGCGCGCCGGTAGAACATGGCGCCGCCGTTGGACTCGGTGTAGAACCAGGCCTGGCAGACCCGCTCGGCAGCCAGGGCTTTCGGATCGCTGCTCACGGCTGTGATCACAAAGAGCTGGTCATCGATATCGGGATTCGCGCCATCGGTGACCTGAAGCGCCGTGGCATTGCGCACACCGGAGTGTACCGACGTGGAGATCAGCTGACTGACGGCATTTGCGTCTGCGCTCTCCAGCACCTTGGCTTTAGACGTCAGGGTGTTGAGCAGCATGCCGCCCACGATGGTCAGAATGATCACGAGCAGGCTCGAATAGATGAGCAGTTCAATGAGGCTGTAACCGCCTTCACCGCGCTGTCGCCGCTGGTTCGCCCCGGTGCCCGACGCGACATCGTGCTGGTGGTGACGTGCTCTCGCAACCATGCCGAGGCCTAGCCGTTCACGAAAATGCTCGTGGTCGCTTCGGCCAGAATTTCACTGGTCGATACCTCAGTCACGAAGACGTGCACCGGCACTGTAGCCGGGTAGGTGAGTGGGCAGGTGATCGGATCGAAGCTGGGCTGCAAAGCACGGCCGTCGGGGTCGAAGGCGGCCGGCGGCGTGGCAGCGTGCGAGCGGAGCGGCGCGCAGGTTGTGCCGATGGAACGGATGTTCTCCATCTGAGTGGCGACGAGCTGGGTGGCCGAGGCGAGGGTGGTATTGGAGACCGAGACACGCAACGACGTGACGAGCATCGGCAGAAAGGCTATGGCGAGCAGGGAGAGAAGCAGCATCGACACGACGATCTCGATCATGCCAAAGCCTGCCTCGAAAGAAGATTTGGAAATGGTTGTTGAGCCACGTTGCACTAAATCTATATCCTTTCCTCTACGACCAGTCCGGGGTTGCCCGACAGTGTGCACTGGGCCCCCCGCCGGATCAAATCAACGTTTGCACCCTGCTATTCGATCTTGACGGACGCACCAGCGTCGCTAATGGTGTGCCCGTGGTTTTCCTCGCTAGCCACGTTTCCGGCTGAGCCCGGGGTCCAATAACCCGAAACTACGAAGGAGTCCTTAGTTGCAGGAGTCGCCGTTGCGCTTCCTGGAGTCCACGCGTAAAGGACTGTAATGTCCGTGCTTGCTGTGTAGCCGTCAAGAGTGGCGATGGTGATGGTCGACCCAGCTTTTCCAGTGACCAGTTCCGCAACAACGGCGGTCTTAGCGTTGGTGATCGAGGCGGCCACAGCGCTGTCCTTGGCCTTGTCCTGCTGGCCCAGGTAGATCGGGATGGCGATCGCGGCGAGAACGCCGAGAATAAGTACCACCACGAGAAGCTCGATGAGCGTGAAGCCCTTCTCCTTCTCGCCGAGGGCCGTGCGCTTATTGACCAAGGCTGTTGTGAAGAAGCGGTTCATATGTGTGTCCTTTGCGTTGTTCAGCAGGTAGCAATGCAGTGGCTTGCCCGTTTTCAAGCCTAAGTTGGCCTCCACGGTGTACCGCTGTTTTTTCGGCGGGCCGACTACCCCCAGTGGGAGTGCAGCCTAAACAGGGCTAGAACTCCTGACTGCTATTTGACATAGTCGAAAACGCTGAACATGGGCAGGTAGAGGGCCACGACCATACTGCCGATAATCACGCCAATGACGGCAATCATGAGTGGCTCGATGAGTGCGGTGAGCTGCTCAGTGGTCGACTGCACTTCCTGGTCGTAGAAATCGGCGATCTTGGTGAGCATCTGCTCGAGCGCACCGGCATCCTCTCCCACGGCGATCATCTGCGTGACCATGGCCGGAAAAATCGGCTCGAGGGCGAGCGGTGTTGCGATGGAGCGGCCCTGACTCACCGATTCCTGCACCTTGCCGAGGGCAGACTCGATGACATAGTTACCCGAGGTCTCGCCGACGATCTTGAGCGAGTGCAGTATCGGCACGCCGGCGCCGATCATGGTCGCGAAGTTGCGGCTGAACCGTGCAATGGCAAGCTTGGTGAGCAGTAGGCCGAACACGGGCAGCTTGAGCTTGAACGGGTCGACCACGCGGCGCACGGCCAGGCTGTGCTTGTTCTTGCGCCACCACACCGAGAAAACGATGACGGCAATGAGTAGTACCGGGGCCACCCAGATCATGCCGTTGGAGAGCACGACGAGCACTTGAGTGGCCGGGGGCAGGTCGCCACCGAGACCCTGGAACATCTTCTCGAAAACGGGAACGATAAAGATGAGCATCCCCACCACGGCGAGAAGCGCCATGACCAGCACGATCACCGGGTAGGCGAGCGCGCTCTTGATCGTGTCACGCAGTTTCACCTCGGACTCGAAGTTGTCGGCGATGGAGTTGAGGGCGTCTTCGAGAAAACCACCGATCTCCCCCGCGCGCACCAGGTTGATCATAATCGGCGGAAACACCACGTCGTGCTTATCGAAGGCCTCTGAGAGTGACACACCGGTCTCGACATCGCTGCGAATGACTGCGAGCACCTGGGCGAGCTGCTTATTCTCGGTCTGCCCCGAGAGGATATTCAGTGTGCGCAAAAGCGACAGCCCGGCCTGGGTCATGGTCGCCATCTGACGGCTCATCACGGCGAGGTCGGTCAGGCCGATGGGCTTCTGAAACCCCGGGATGCTCAGATCTGCGTGAAGCCTCGTGAGTTTACGGGCCGGCGCGATTGTAATGGGCGAGAGTCCCATGGTGCGCAGTTGTGAAAGCGCTGCCCGCTCCGACGCCGCGTCCATACGGCCTTTGACCACGCGGTCGCGGGAGTCCCGACTGGTGTAGCTGAAAGAGGTTTCGATGGACATCTAACGCCTCCCGGGCGAAAACGAATCGTTGAAGTCAATTTCGCCAGCGCCCAGGCGGCCCACCGGAACACCTGTCGGATCAACCCGGTGCACGAGCTGCCTGAGCACCTCGACGTCCATTGCCTTCTCCTCGGCGGCCTCACGGGTGATCTGGCCGGCGTCCACGAGTTCGGCCAGGTGCTGGTCCATGGTGTGCATGCCAAGCGATCGCCCCGACTGCAGCGCCGAAGCTATCTGGTGCGTCTTGCCTTCTCTCACGAGGTTTGCGATGGCTGCCGTGGTCACCAGAATTTCAGTCGCGACCACGCGTCCGCCGCCGATCTTGCGCACGAGTGTCTGGCAGACCACCCCGCGCAGGGTCGCCGCTAACTGCGCGCGCACTTGCGCCTGCTGGTGCGGCGGAAAAACGTCGATCATGCGGTCGATGGTCTGGGCCGCATCCTGAGTATGCAGGGTGGATAAAACGAGGTGGCCGGTCTCAGCGGCGGTTAAAGCGACCGAGATCGTCTCGAGGTCACGCAGCTCGCCAATCAATATAACGTTGGGGTCCTGGCGCAGCACGTGCTTCAGAGCGGATGCGAAGCTGTGCGTATCCTGCCCGACCTCACGCTGGCTGACCATCGCTTTCTTGCCCTCGTGAATGAACTCGATCGGGTCCTCCACCGTCACGATGTGGTCGTCTCGGGTGCGATTCACCAGGTCAACCATTGCGGCCAGGGTCGTGGTCTTGCCGGAGCCGGTGGGACCGGTGACCAGCACGAGGCCTCGCGGGAGGTGTGCAAACCGTGCCACAGATTCCGGAATACCCAGCTCGGCCAACGATTTGATCTCATTCGGAATGAGACGAAAGGCGCCACCGACCGTGTTGCGCTGCTGGTAGAAGTTGACCCGAAAGCGGGTGCTTCCCTCCGTGTGGGCGAAGTCGAGCTCGAGTTCCCGATCGAATTCCTTCCCCTGCCCGGGCGAGAGAATGCTCCTGAGAGCGGAGGCGACCTTCTCGGGCGACCAACGATCCCAACCGGGAATCGGCCGCAGAAAACCGTCAACGCGCATGCTTGGCGGTGCACCGCCGGAAATATGTAAGTCGCTCGCTCCCTCGTTCAACACGAGTCGAAGGGCCGTGAGCAGATCGGGATCGGGCATCGGCGTGCTGAATTGTGCCGATGATTCGGACCGTACAAGCCTCCTGGCACGGATATCAATGGTAGAGACGGGCGCGGCAGCGGCCGGCTCCCCATATTCGATGTCATCGGATTCCTGCACGGCATAACCGAAGTCGGGCGACCTCACTGAGGTACCTGCGCGGTCCGTCGGTGACCAACCGCGCCATCCCAGACGCTAGGAAACCACACGGAGCACCTCGTCGATCGAGGTCAGCCCGAGGGCGACCTTGGCCCAGCCGTCTTCACGCATGGTGATCATTCCCTGCTTGCGTGCCGCGGCTGCGATCTGCGCGCTCGAGGCGCGTGCCACGGTGAGCCGCTCGATTTCTTCGGACACCGTCATGACCTCGTGAATGCCGAGTCGTCCGCGGTAGCCCGTCTGCGAGCAGCTGGCGCACCCGGCGGGCTTATAGATGATGGTGCCTGTTGTGGTGGGATCGATGGCCGGACCGATCTCCGGCATGACCATAGAACGGTTCGAGACGTAACCCACCGTCGGATTGACCACAAAACCCAAAGAGGCCAGGTCGGTGCGATCATCGGGTACCTTGCAACGGTCGCACAGGCGCCGGGCCAGCCGCTGCGCCACAACGCAGTCCAGTGCCGAACCCACCAGAAACGGCTCGATACCCATCTCGATCAACCGGGTCATGGCGCTTGGCGCGTCATTGGTGTGCAGGGTCGACAGCACGAGGTGACCGGTGAGCGAGGCCTCAATGGCGATCTTTGCGGTCTCCTGGTCTCGAATCTCACCGAGTAGCACGACGTCGGGGTCTGCACGCAGAATGGAACGCAGCGCCACGGCGAAGGTAAGGCCCGCCTTGCGGTTCACCTGCACCTGGTTGACCCCGTGCATGCGGTACTCGACCGGGTCCTCGACGGTGATCACATTGATCTCCGGCCGGTTGATAGCGTGCAGTGTCGTGTAGAGGGTGGTCGACTTGCCCGAACCGGTCGGCCCGGTGACCAGAATCATGCCGTAGGGCTTGGTGTACGCCATCGCGTACTCGTTGAAGTTATCGGTGAGCAGGTTGAGGCCCTCCATACTCATCGACGAGGTCGCGTTGTCAAGAATTCGCAGAACAACCTTTTCACCCCAGACCGTGGGCAGAATGGCCACCCGCAGGTCGACCGTACGACCGTTGTGGTGCACGGACATGCGGCCATCCTGAGGTTTGCGGCGCTCGGCGATATCAAGGTCGCTCATGATCTTGATGCGCGAGGTGACGCCGCCGGCGATGGTTGACGGCGCCTTCTGCATCTCGTGCAACACGCCGTCGATGCGGTAGCGCACGCGCACGTCGTTCTCGCCGGGTTCAATGTGAATATCCGACGCTTTGTCCTGAATCGCCTGACTGACCAACAGGTTGACGAAGCGCACGATCGGTGCTGCGTCATCCGTTTCGGCAGGTGTCGTCGTGTCGTCGGGCTCCTCACTGTCGGCCGTGAGGGTGGTGCTGAGGTCGATCAGCTCGTTGTCGGCACGATGGTAGCGGGCGATGGCCGCTTGCAGATCAGACGGCTCGACGACGACCGGGCTGACCCGCATACGGGCAGCCTCGCGCACGTCGTCCACTGCGAACACGTCGCCGGGGTTGACCATGGCCACCACGAGACGACCGTCTTCGAAGCCGATGGGGAGCACATTGGCGCGGCGGCAGACGGCGGCGGGCACTTTGGCCACGGCCAGCCGGTCAACGGGATAGTCCAGCAGCTCGACAAACGGCAGGTTTTTCTGCTCGGCACGCGCCTTGGCGAACTGCAACTCGGTGATCGTGCCCACCTCGACCAGGTTGCGCACCATAGCTTCGTCAGCGCGTTCGTTCAACCGCACGGTGTCGAGCCGCTCGGTTGGGAGCAAACCGTGCACGATTAAAATTTCGGTCAGGCTGGTCACGTGTGCGCGGCTCCCCCGGGGTTCTCAGTCAGCTCAATGTGCCCCGTGGAGGCACACCGCAGTCGCGGCACGACACTGACTCCTTACGTTATCGCGGTGGGCGACGGCTGAACCCGTTCCCACCGGTGGTACCGCCCCCTATAGCGGACCCAGTTCAGGGGTAACTTTGCCCATGATGAATTCCGTGAGAGATCGTTGGTCCACCCCCGTTGCGGTCTATCTCGCGAGAGCGGGTAAATCGTTGCTTCCTAAAACAACCATTTCTCCGCGCTCGTTGATGAGAAGAAACTTCTGATCTGGCATCACTTTTATGCTGAGATTTACTCGCTTTAGTGGTCGATTCGGGTTATCATTGTGGGTGAAGGAGGCACTGACGCCATGACCCTCACCGCCCCGTCCGCTGCATCCGGCTCCGTGCCGGAACCTGAGGGTTCTCGGGTTTTCGTCATCGGTCAGGCTGGTGCATTGCTGGGCTCTGTTCTGGATGGAACACGGTTTGGTCACCTGGACGATGCTGAAGCCATCGCGGTTCTGGCGGCGTTGGAAGAACTCGGTCGCAAGGTTGATGGTGCCAGGCTACGAGCCACCACCGACATCGGCGTGCGCGCTGAGACCGACCGTGGCAACGGGTCCCTCGCCTACCAGAACGGATGCCGTAACCGGGTCGAATTCATCAGCCAACTTGCCGGTATCTCCAGCCGCGAAGCGAAACGCCGTCTGAAGCTGGGCGAAACCGTCGTGGAACGCACGCCGATGGGCCTGCCCGTACCAGCGCGGTACGCGGTCATCGCCGAAGGCCTGGTCAGCGGCGACCTCGGCCTGGAATCGGCAGAGATCATCGCCGGCACCCTCACCGCCCTGCATGGAAAAGTTCTGCAGGATGACCTTGACCATGTGGAACGTGCCCTGGTCGCCTCCGCGACCGGAGCGATCACCCCGGAAACTGCCGGACTACCCGGCGCCGGCATCCGCTTCGCGCCTGACCTGCTGCGGGCGCAAGCCTTGGAGTGGCAGGGCCGGCTCGATCCCGACGGCGCCGCCCCCAACGACGACATCGTCGAAGCGAGAAGTACGTTGACGTTCGGGCTGCTGCGCCACGGCTTATACCCGCTGCGCGCCGATGTCACTCCGGAGCTGCGCGGCATCATGGACACCCTCTTCGACACCTACCTGTCGGCCCGGTCTCGCACGCCACGGTTCGAACCCACCACACCCCTCACCGACAGCAACAGTGAGTTAGACGGTCTTCACATCGACGACACGAGCGTGGACGGTGAGCGACTCAGTGCCGACCCGTTCAGTGCCGACCCGTTCAGTGCCGACCGGTTCAGTGCCGACCCGTTCACCGGCGATTCCCGCTACGACGGCGACTCCCGCACTGCCGGTGAGAAACGCGCCGACATCCTCCGCTTCGTGTTCGAAGCGGCCGCGCGCGATCCGAAGACCCCCGCGATGGGCGGCGCCGCCCCCACCGTCATGATCCACATCAACGCCACCGACCTCAAACACGAACGCGGCGTCGGCTGGATCGACGGCGTCGACGCCCCCATCTCGTTTCGCCGGGTAACAGAAGCCATCTGCGCCGGCGGCGCCCAACACGTCATCTTCGGCACCACCGGCAACATCCTCCACCTCGGCGACACCGTCCGCTGCTTCACCCCCAAACAACGCGCCGCGATATCCGCCCGCGACGAAAGCTGCATCATCCCCGGCTGCACCATCCCCGCCCGCTGGAGCGAAATCCACCACGTCATCCCCTGGCACCAACACGGCCCCACCAACATCGACAACGGCGTCAATCACAAATACGACCGCACGGTGCTCTCGCGGCGTAGCTTGATATCGTTTGCGAGGAGGCGTAAATGGCGCGAGTTGCACAATCAGATGATGAGCTACGACAACATCTTCGAGAACAGATTCAATTCTTACGCGACAGTTGCGTGCGGTTCGATGAAGGCAAGACTGCGTACGCGAAGCAAGCCAGCTTGAACTTACGAGTCCTGCTACATGACACGGGAGCAAGCCACTCGCTCCTGGGCCTTCTCGGTTTAAAAGCCCAAATGCGATTCTTGGATACTGCGGGACAGATGCTGGAGTCGAACCTTGCCACGTCGGCCAATCTGGTGACCATGCGCATGACAATTGTGGATGAGTCTGGAAATGTCGAGCCAGGCTATGTCCCAGTGCTCGACGACTATCAGCATCGTACCCATCTGAACCGACCCACTGCCTTCGGTAAGACTCGCGAGCCAGCGGCAGGGCGAGCGCTGGCTTTCGACGATTGGTGGGGTCTTAGCGTTGTGCGGGATGACGCCAGAAACGATTTCTCACGTCGCCAGCTAGTTCTTGCACTCTGCAATCAAGATGGCGGCGGCCACATCGATCCGGAAGTTGACGCGGCATACCATCGACTCTCGCGCAGCAACTCGCTCGGATATGCCGCTTTCGGAGGAGGGAATGAGACTGCTTTCGGCTCGCCTGTTCCTGGATCTATACGCCAAATTGCGCATGAGGTACTGAGGTCGATACCGCGTTCCTGGGGCTGACCCCGAACAGGCCAAGACCCCGAACGCGTCAAACCGTGAATACGACCCCAGGCAATGCGAGCTACAAGCGAAGAGTGAGTCCTTCTATGTCGGGCGGGGCACCGTTTACGTCGCCGTCCATTAGCGCGTCCATCTCGTAGGCGAGCCGCAAAACCTGTTCCGTAAATCGCGCCACGTCCAGTGCACTTTCCATTGTGACCGGCGCGATCTCGTGGTTTGCATCGTTCCCCACGTCCTTTATGCGGTCCACCCATGGGCGCATCTTCTTAGTTATGACTTCGGCATCTTCTAGAGATTTCACAGCCTCGGTGTAAGTGGGGGCTCTGTCTTTGTCGTTCTTCGCAGGTAATCCGTTGTCCACCGCGATATGGAATAGAAGCTTCCGACACAGCATGACAGCTGCAGTGGGCGCCGCTACTGCGAGGCATCTGCGCACTTCGGCCCAGATGCTGAGTTCCGAGCCAGTTACGCCCTGCGGATTCGAGAGCGGCGCGATGGCAGGTGAAACGGACCCGAAGTTGTTCACCTGCCCGAGTCCGCAGTTTCCGCATCGATACCACGCTTGGCCGGTATCCGTGTGGGCCAGAACGATCATCTGAGTACCGCCACATTGCGCGCACCCTGATAGGGCAAGCGCCTCGGAGTCGGTGCGGTCGTAACGACTATGTGTGGCTGTGATCACGTGCAGGTTATTCAGTGCGTGTCCCACGGCTATTCCTCGACTTCTTCGGCAATTTCTTCGGCAAGGTGCGCTCTGTTGCACTTGATACAGAGCGCCCGAGCGTTTGCTAACGAAGTCGGACCTCCTTCTGAATGCCACACGATGTGATCGCCGTCCATGTCGTCCAGGTTTTCGAGATCCACTCGACAGGATTGGCACTTCTTCCCTGCAAAATGCCAAAGCACCCATCTCTCCTCGAGTGTGAAGGCCCGCCTCGGGTCCAAGAGCTCAACCTCCGGGTTTGCACGCAGGAAACGCTTGGTCAGGATTTCTACGCGGGATTTCATACTTCCCGCATCGTTCGTTCCCTGCTGCGTTAATCTCCCGTACTCAGAAAGCTCCGCATCGCGATGGTCTTCGTCGCGGGTCAGGTTCGTGGCTCTCTCCAACCTGAACTCTGTCAGGAAGCTCTTCATGCGAGCTTTCAGGTCAGATGCGCCATAACGGTCGAGGATCTGGCGGCAAAACAAGAACATGAGCTGCGGGTACGATTGCTTGGAGAGTTCCAGATCGGCTCGGTCAAATACAGGCTCGATTGCCCGAAGTTGAGCTTTCACGGCGTCCATCAGCCGGGTGGATTCAGTGAGGCTGAGAGCCGCGTTGTCGGCCACGAACGCGTCGAGGTACTTCTTCTTCAGATCCACATATCCGAGCCCACCAGACCGGCGAAGCTGTTGTTCCAGATAAAGCAGCTTGCACGCCACCTCATAGTGGGAGTAGCGAGTGTTCGCGAACTTCAATTTTTCGGTAAAGAACCTCTCGGTAGCGAGGCTTCTAATCATTTCGTTCATTTTACCGCGCAAAGCGTTCCTGCTCTCAGCAGCGTTCAACTTCTCGCCGTTGTTGAGACGCGAGAACAACTCCTCGATTTCGTCCTCGTCAGCCGTGTGAATCAGCACCACGTCAAGTGAGTTCTCTTTAATAATTTCTTTAGTCGCCTCGGCCAACTCTGAGAACTTCTGACCAGGACGGGGCGGGTCAGAGCAAGGGATACCCGAATAGGAGAAGTCTTCCGCGAACTCAAGATTGCCGTCAATGAACGTGAGGAGTGTCGAGACCCGCTGTTTGCCGTCAACAACGGCGTACTCGAACCCACCGCGGTTGGGATCTACCTTGTGCATATAGATCTTCGGGATGTCGTATCCATTTACGACAGAATCGATGAAGAGCTGCTGTTTAGCTTTGGACCAAATGCCATCCTCGCGTTGGTATAACGGTTTCATGTTGGTCAGGTTTCTCTCGCGGTTGAACCGTGCCAGAGTGAAGTCTTCTCGCGTGCATCGCATAGAAGCCAGGATAGGGCGCGCCGCACTACTTGCGGGACACGTCGGAGGCGCGCTGAAGGCGCGCCCCTTTACTTGAATAAGCAACGTAACTCGGGAGCCCGGTAGGGCTACCGAGGGCAAGTGATCGATCGCCGTAGGCGAGCGATTACGCGGCAGCTGCGGAATGTCCGCTTCATCGTGTATACATGAGATTGCATGAGCGAACTGCGCGAGAGTCTTCGCGCGGTTGAGCCGCGGATCAACGGAGGCCTCCCAGCTTTCCACCGCAAAAATAAATTTGTAGAGGGACCCCAGCTGGGAGGGGTCGAGCGACGCTAACTGGCCAGCGCCCGTCGCTCATTGGGCAGCACTTTATGGACACGGCCTTCCATATTCGTGCGCGCTCACAAAGGCCTCCATGCCCAAGCTCTTTTACGACCCCAGCATCATTCCACTAGTGCGCCCCGACTCCGGCTGGCGTTTCACGTTGTACCCGGAGGCGGGAGAGGGCGGCGGTTCTTTCCATTCGTCGGTGCGGCGGTTGCCGAGTTATGTCTCGCGCGGTTTTGCGAAGGACCCGGAGCGATCGGCGGCCGAAGCGGGGCGACGCGCTCGGGCCAAGCTGCGGCGGTACTGCTCGGCGAATCGGCTCAACCGGCTCGGCACGCTCACCTTTCGCGGTGAGGGATGCCACGACCCAGAGATGCTGCGGCTGCACCTGGGCGAATTCTTCCGTACGTTGCGGTCCTCCCTCGGCGGGAAGGCATTCCCGTATGCGTGGGTGCCGGAGTGGCACAAGTCCGGCCACGGCCTGCACGCGCACTTCGCGGTAGGCCGTTTCATCAAACGGTCACTTATCGAAGCGGCGTGGGGCCGCGGCTTCGTGCACATCAAGCTGCTCGGCGACCTTCCGGTCGGGTCCACCAATCTGTCGGAAGCGCGCATCGCCGCAGGCTACCTGTCGAAGTATGTCGCGAAGTCCTTCGCGGACCCCACCGTTCGGGTTCTGGGTCTGCACCGCTACGACGTGGCCCAGAACTTCCGGCCGCGGCCGGTCGCTCTGTCGGGAATATCGCCTGAAAACGTGCTTCAGCAGGCGTCCACGGTGCTGCATGCCGCGCCGTCAGTGGAGTGGGCGTCGTCCTCAGTCGAGGACTGGCAAGGACCACCCTGCATCTGGGCGCAGTGGGGCCGGTGAGTCGTGATCGATAGAGCGGCATTGCGCGCGTGGTTAGAGGCCACCTGCGCGGTGCAAGGGGTTCCGGTTGCGGTGACTGATGCCGGGGTTGTTTCCCGGGTTGGCGTGCTGTTGAGAGGGCGGGACGGTGCGGGGCAGCCGCGGAGCGGCGACCGCAACGCCCGCCTCTCACAGCTGCCAGCTGGGAATGATCCGGTTGTAGTCCACGCTCCGGGCACCTAGGACGCCCGGGAGAATCGTCGCCGTGTCCAGCACCGCCCGCACGATAGCAACCTGACGGTCCAGGTTGAGCGTGTCCCAACTGGCGGTCAGGTGTTCTCCCTGGCCCACGAGGGCGTCGAGGGTGTTGGCCCCGGCAATTTGGTTCATCTGCTTCTCGGCGTTGTTCGCTCTCGCTTCCAAAGGCATGCGGGCGGCCATCCACTCGGGCTTCGATATCTCTCCGCCCGCCCACATCTCTGAGAGTTCATTCATCTTCGACTGCGCAGTCTGCAACTCCGTTAGCAAGGCGGCCTGCCGGTCGTTGGTGTCGGCGCGCCCGGTGAGGACGTCATCCATCGCGGGCGTGTCCAAGCGCATCAGCACAGCCGCGGCGATCCACTCTTCCACCGGTTGAGCGACAATCGTCAGCCGTCCGCAGCCGCGATGATCTGGTCCGGACAGGCACACGTAGCGGCGTCGATCACGCCGAATCGAACTGTAGAGCCGATTTCCGCAGTTGCCACAGCGCAGCATTCCCGACAGTAGATAGCTGCGCGGCGCTCGACGCCCGGACACCTTCTTCGTCTGGAAGAGCGCCTGAATCTGGTGGTGTTGGGCCACGCTGATAATCGCCGGCCATGCCGCCGGGCCCGCTGCTTCGCCGTGATGGTCCCGCAGGCCCGCGATCCGCCCGGACAGAAGAATCTGCCGCAGCGTCGGCGTGCGCCACCCCTCCGCGGCCGCAGTCGTCGGGACCTCCTCAGCGGTCATCCACGACACCAGAGAACGCACCGACTCGCCAGCCAGAAAACGCTGCACAAGCGTTCGGATGATCTCGGCCTCCGACTCGCGCACCGTGATCCGGTCGTTCTCGTAGCCGAAGGGACGCTGTGCTCCACCGTTGGGTTTTCCCTGCTCGACGTTCTGTTGAATCTTGCGCTTGATGCGCTCGGACTTCCGCGCCGACTCGTTCGCGGCAACAGCAGCTGTGATCCGGGCGACGAGCATCCCGTTATCGTTGCCGAAGTCGATGTCAGATGTGACCGTCGCCAGGTTCTGCACGCCCGCCTGGTCGCAGAGTTCCACAAACTGCTCCCACTCCATCGGGCGGCGGGTCAATCGGTCCTGATGGTAGGCGACGATCGCGTCACGTCTGCCCGCGCGGATGTCCTCGCACATGCGCTCGTAGGACGGCCGGGCCTTGCTCCGGAACGCTGAGATATCGTTGTCGATGTATTCCTCAGCGACGGTCCAGCCCCGCTCCGCGGCGAGCTTCCGGCAGTCTTCCAACTGGCGCTGCACTCCCAACCCCATCCCGGTCTGGTCGGAGGAAATCCGTGCATAAATCGCTGCCGTGCGGATGATCTTCATAGGGGTCACATTAGCGTTGTGTGTGCAACGGCGTCCTCCTCTGCTGGTTCCACCACCACACCATCAACACCAACGGATGGACAATCCGCATGATCAACGGCAAACCCCAAATACGCGGCCCACTCCTCTGGGACCCCACCCAAACCTGGCGCCCCGCCCACACCCACCGCGCCAACACCCCCAGCCCAGAACCACCCTGGCGCCGCTAAGCCCTGGCGCCCTGCTACCAGAGCGATCCAGTTCCGCTATCTGAAAATAGCGAAGCTTCTAGGCGACGAGATTTCTGCGCGATAGATTCCGCGTGCGCGCAACGGTCGACCTGCCAGCCCAGCGCCCGCTGGAGCCCGGGCTGGTGCTCGGCAGACAGAAGCCCGTGGACTAAGACCCGTGGGGCTAGAGCCCGCGGGCGCGCAGCGCCTGCTGCACGAGAGGGTCGGGCGACTGCGCCAACCAGGCGAGCAGGTCGGGGTAAGCACTCCGATTGCCCGCAAGTTGCGGCCAAACCTCCGGGTGGTTCTGCGCCAGGTCGTAAAACTTGGCGGCCGAGGTGTTCGGGTCAGCGGCCGCCAGACTGGCCGCGCTAGGTGCTGCGATGATTACTGCGACTGGCACGGCGACAGGCGCCGGAGGAGCTGGCGGTGCCGTTCGGGGCGGTGGCGGCGAAACGGGAACGGCGACTGGCATTTGGGGCGCGGTGGCTGGAACGACGGGCGCCGTGGCATCCGTTGGAGTGATCGGTGCGGCAACCGGTGCGGCAGCATAGCCGGTGTAGGCCGCCTGGGCCTGGGCCCGAACCGGGCCGTACTGCGTGAAGTAGCTGCGAACGGATGCCGGCACGGTCAGCGCGTAGAACACCAGCGCGGGCAGTCCGAAGGCCAGGGCGAGGCTCAGCATAGCCGCGGTGCTCAGGATGACCAGGGAGAAGGATGCGTATTCCGCGCCGTGGAACAGCCAGGAGTAGGGCTTGCTCAGATTGCCGTCGGTGATGGTTTGCCCGCGCAGCACGACGAAAACGATGCCGAGCACGGTGATGAGGCCGGTGATGAGTCCGGTGAGGCCGAGTGCCAGCCACTGGCTGCCGGCCGGGGTTGACCGCAGGGTTGTGCGGGCGATAATGGCCACAACGATGATGATCGAGAGCACGATCGTGGCGCCGATGTTCAGCCCGGTAGCACCGGTACTGGCACCGCTGCCGATGAGGTTCGCGATGACCAGCAGCACGCTCATCCCGGCGGTGCCGATGATGAGCACGAGCGTGAGTGAAGCTACGAAGGCGCGGGCTGCGGCGTCGCTGACTGCTGCTGGGGGGCGTTCGGGTCGAAAGTCATCTGAGTCCGCTGTTTTCGTTCTGGATTCTTGTCACTGTCTCGCGAGGTTGTCACTGGTAGAGCCGGTCGAGCTTGCCGTCCTGGCTGAGTCGCACCACGTTCCCTGCAGCGATGCCGGCCACGTCGGCTACGGTGCGCATGGGGCTGACGAACCATCCGCTCTTCTCCTGCACGGCGAGAACCCGCCAGCTACCGGCACCGAGTTCCTTCATCCAGGAAGCATCGTCGAGGCATCCCGCGAACGACGAGTAACCGGAATCCGTGGTGACACAGACCCCGGAGAATTCGCTGCGGTATGGCCAGTTGTAGCCGTCGCCCTCGATCACGATGCTGTCGATGTCGAGTTGAGCGGTGTCGCCGTTGACCTGTGGGGTCACCGAAAAGTCGGTAATCTGCAGGTTGTCGTAGTCGCCGTCACCATCGGTGGCCCGGAGTCGCGCCGGCAGCCTCGAACGTAGCAGCGACACAGGGGACCGCTGCGGTGGGTGTGACTTCGGCGGGCGCAGGCATCACGGGAGTGATAGTGCCGAGCTGAAGCATCCACTCAATCAGGGCCGGGTAGCACGACGGGTTCCCGGCGATGACCGGGTGCAACTCGTGGTGGGCGGCGGCAATTTCCGCGAGCCGGATTTGCGGGGTCGCCGGGTCGGCGGCTTCCCGGTGCAAGGGCAAGGTGGAATCTGTCACGAGAGTAAAGCTCCTAGCGTGTCGGTGCGTGCTTACGGGTGCAGCATGGGGTGGCGATCAAACGAGGCGCGATCACCACGTGAAAATCGTGAAAACGGTGTACGCAGCGGCTGCGAGCACGACCAGAACGGTGCTCGAGATGATCGCCGTCAGCGTGAATCGGCGACGGCGACGTTTTGTGACTTCGGCACGCTCGCGAATCTCGGCGGCCGCGTCAGCCAGACGGAGCCGGGCCAGGTCGGGCAGCACGTCGGGTATTGACACCGGGGCCTGCGGCGAAATAATCGTCGGAGTTGGCCGCGCCGCATAGCGCACACTCGCACCGCTCTGCACTTGCGGCGGCTGGTATCGGCGTTGCAGGGAATCAACGACCGGAGTGTGCACGGGGGCGGTCGCCCGCCGCTGGCTCAACAGCGTGTCGGTGGCCGTGCTGCCCCTGGAGGACTGCACTGTAGCCTCATCGACCTGGTCGGCAGTCGGGTCATCCTCGTGCGGCGTGTCCGCAGAATCCCCGGCCTCGGTGGGGGGCTGCCGCACCACGCGGCGGGTGTGATCGTCATTCGCGCGCCGCACAATACGCGTATGTTCGTCTGCAGTTCGCTCAACGATGACGGTGTCGTCAATGTCGGGCCCAGCGACCCCTGTTGGTTCAGCGGGCCGCATTACGAGCCACTCGTTGCACCGGTCGGGTGTCTTCGGTGCGGGTGTCGGACTGGTCGTCGCCGACCGGGACGCCGTGCCACGAACTGACCCCGCCGGCGATGACATCGATCACGATCACGGAAACGTTATCGCGTCCGCCGTGTTCGAGGGCGCCGGCGAGCAGCGCATCCGCCGTCTGCTGGGTGCCACCGCCGAGGGTCAATCCGGCCTTGATAGCCTCGTCGGAAAGCTCGCCGTTGAGCCCGTCGGAACACACCAGCAGGCGTTCGCCGGTCACGACCGGGCGCAGCCAATAGTCGGCATTGCTGTTGTCGGCGCCCATCGCGCGAGTGATGACATTTTTTCGCGCGAAGTTGGCGACATCCGCTTTCAAAAGTGAACCGTCGTCGATGAGTTCCTGAGCCAAAGAATGGTCGACGGTGAGCTGCTGAAACTCGCCGCCGTGCAGGCGGTACACGCGCGAGTCGCCGACGTTCACGATGAGCCATTGCGGGAAATCTTCGTGGTCGATGAGCACCAGCCCGGCGAGGGTGCTGCCCGCGCCCCGCCCGGTCGAATCCGACACGGCGCGAACCCGGGTGTGCGCGCGCAGAACCGCAGCCACGACGTCGTCGGCCGCAACACCGACGCGGCCGACGCAAGCCTGGAATTCAGCGATCACGGCCAAGCTGGCTCGCTGTCCGGCTTCGAGCCCGCCCATGCCGTCGGCGACGATGAACACCGGTTGGGACGCGAGCAGCGAGTCTTCATTCTCATGTCGTTTGCGGCCGATATCTGTGCGGGAGCCGCACTGCAGCGACACCCCGGCACTGTTCGCTCGAGGGTCAGGGAGATACGCCATAGCTCAGGCCTCCAGGTAGATGCGCGCCGCGAGTTCCCCTAAAAGGAACCGATCGGTCAGGGGCGCACTCGCACCCGCATCGAGCTCATTTTCAAAGCCTCCGCCATCGATGAGCACGACACCGTTGGTCGAGTGCAAGTCGCTGATACCCCACGCTCCATCGACAAAATCCAGGCGGGCGTGGGTCTTCGACACCGTCTTGCCCGGGTCATGCAGTGGAACTAACTGTGCGTCTAAGTGTGCCCCGCCTCGCGCGGGGTTGCGGCCGAGCAGCACTACCGGTTTGGTGAGTGAGACTTTCAGCCCATGTTCGGTTTCGAGCGTCCACGGCTTCATACGACGCACGACGATCATGGTCTCATCGTCGTCCTCGGATTCGTCTTCAGCTACGTCACTGGCGTGTGCTGCGCGGGGTATGACCGCGGAAACCTGCGCGGCAACTGCGACCGGAAACACTGGGGGGAACGGTGCCGGGACCGGTGCCGAAGCCGGTGCCGAAGCCGGTGCCGGCACCTGGACCGGTGCGGCAACTGCCCTGGCAGCCATCAACGCAGCAGCAGCCGCGAGCTCACCTGGCAAGGCAATTGGGAGTTCGGCGGCCAGTGATTCGCGGGGCACAGCAGCGAACGGTGCAGTGCTGGCCTGAACGATCGGCGCCGGCGGAGCCCATGGATTCACCGGCGCGGCGACCGGTGCAGAGATGACCGAAAGCGCGGGCGGTGCGGGCGGTGCGGAGACGACCGAAGGCGCCGGCGGTGCGGCGACGACCGGCGGCGCAGGAACAACGGCCGGGGCCGACAACACCGGCGAGGCGGGGGTTGGAGCCGGGGCCGGAGGCACGCTCACGTAGAACGGCGGCGGACCGCTGGGCAGGCCGTGCGGAACCGCAGGCGCGAGCGGGGCGGCCGCTGTGGTCGCCGGAAAGGCTGCTGGCGGGGCCGGGGGAAGTAGCGCAACGGCAAGCTGAGCGGGCACGTTTGGCGGCGCAGGCGACGCGGGCGGTGCAGGCGGCCTCGGTGTCAGCACGTGGTGGCCGGCCGGTGCGGGAGCCGCCGGCGGTGCCGGCGGCATCGATAGCGGCGTCACCGGGGCGAACGGAACGTACCCGGTCGCGGGGATCCCCGGCATCCAGCCGGTGTCGACGGACTTCCCGAACCCGAGCACACAGGCCCAGATGGGACTGCTGACCAGGTAGAGCAGGGTGAAGCCGCCGCCGCGGCCGAGACGCCGGTTGACGTTGTTGACCGCCAGCACGAGCACGACGAGGGCCACTACGTTCGCGACGGGGATAAAGAGGCCCACCACCCACAGGGCTGAATAGCGGCCGAGTTCATACAGGGTGATGCTGTTGATGATCGGCAGCCAGCCCTTCCAAGCTTGTTCTCCAAGCTTCACAAAGACTTTACCGAGACCGATCGACGAGAAGACGTACACTCCGAGACTGACCAGCACAGCGACCGCGATTATCGTGATCATAGCTCCAGATGATGCATCCATTTATGCTTTGCGGCCGCTGACGGGCGGCCGCTCCCCCATTCTGCTGGTGTCGCGCCGGTTCGGGCGCACTGTGGTGACGTCGCGTCGAGATGCGCTGGGTCGAAAAGTGAAGAGTCGGCCGGCATCGGCTAGCCGAGAAAAGGAGCGCAGCGAGATGGCAGCGCGCAGGCGTTGGCGCTTCGTCCCGCTCGCCGCGAGGCTTGCTCGTTCGGCCGTGACGAGTGCCCAGAAGGCGTCGCTATCGGCGGCTCGCGGCGATGCTTCGCCGAAAATCGCCCGGTCGGCCAGGGTCGCGAGCTGTGCTCCCCCGACCGAATGGTAGTGCGCGGCGGTCTCGACCCGGGTCATGCTTCCCTGGTCGGCCAGGCCATGGTCGACGGCGGCGTCGATGTATTCGTCCCAGCCGCCGGCGAACCGCGCCGACACGTCGGTGGCCCGCGCCCGGTCACGGCGGCGTTTGAGTTTGGCACCGACAATGACCAGGAACGGTGTGCTGATCGCGAGCAATGTGGCCAGGCTGATTCCGCCGATCTTGAGGGCCGCGAACAGCCAAGCGAGGTCGGGGCCGGTGACCGGATCCTGTTCCTGCTGATCTTCGCCGCTGGTGGGGTTGGCCTCTGGCGCGCGCTGCTCGGTGGCTCCCTCGGCGATGACCTCCGTGTTGTACTGCGGGTCGCGAGTCGTGTCGTCGATGGGTGAGAGCGGGTTCTGAAATTGCGGGGTCGCATCAACAGTGACCCAGGTGCCATCGCCGCTGCCGACCTCCACCCAGGCCGCGAGGTTCTGCCCGGAACAGACGCCCGCGAGGCAATCGCCGGGTACGCCCGAATCAGCAGCCTCGGCCGCTCCGAGGGTGAATCCCAGCACCACTCGAGACGCAAATCCGAGGTGGCGGGCGAGCAGAGCGGCAGCTACGGCGAACTGTTCGTCATCACCGACTCCAGCCACGAGCTGGGAATTCTCGGTGGCGGTCGTGCTGTTCTGCTTTTCGAGCAGCGCGGTGAAGAGCGCGTCAATGCGGGCGACCGAATGCCCCGACAGGCTCGGCGAGAATTGGTAGTCGCCGAGGTCGGCGGTCCAGGAGGCCGCCGCAGGCACGGTCAGAGCGTGGCTGAGGTAACCGCGCTCGCGCAGGCGGGTGACCAGTTCGGCCAAACCGGCGCCATCACGCGTGATTGCCTGGGCGTCGACCCAGTCGACCAGGCTCTGCGGAATCAGCGTGTCATCGATCGAACTGCTGGCAGTGCCGGCGAGACCGCCCAGGTCCGTCGCATCCACTTGCCGCTCGGAGACGATCGTGTAGCGGTCACCGTTGCTGAGGGCTTTGAGTTGAATTCCGGATGCCGTATTTGCGTTGTAGAAGAATCCGTCGCTCAGGTCAGCAGCGCGATCACCGGCAAAGCGGATGCTTGACAGCGCGCCGGCCCCCGGCATCCAGACGCCGGAGTACCCGGCAATGTCGAAGCGGGTCGTGTCACTGTCGGCGCTTACGCCGCGCAAGTGCGGCACCCGAGCAAAGGCGGTGGCCTGGTCGCCCTCGCCGTCGGCCGGGTTCACGACCCGAAAGACTTCACCGTCGTAATAGCTGAGCACGGCCAGGCGTACGCGCGAGGCGGTGCCATCGTCGACCGCGGTGCCGGTTACCGTGAACAGCTCGGCGTCGTACTGCTCGGCGCTGAAGTAGCTGCGGTATTGGCTGAGCGGGCTGACATACTCGCGCAGTTCGACGGCCGGGTCGATGCTGCTGCGCAGCACCTCGCGGGTCGGCGCGGCCGCGACCGCCGAGAGTGCGCCGAGGGTGATCCCGATGGCGAGCACGAGTACCCCGAGGGCGAGAATGGCCCGCCGGATGCGACCACCGAGAGCGCCAGGAGTGCGCCGTACCCCGGTCGTACGGGCAGCGAGGTCGAGCGCCGCGCTTCGGGACAGATGGGTGCGCCAGGCCAGAAAGCCGAAGGCGAGCAGCAGAGCGGCCAGGCCGATCAGGCTTTCGCGCGGAGCCGGCACGCTCACCCCGACCACGGTCAGCGGAACGCTCACGGCGCTCGAGCCGAAGACCAGGCCGAATAGTTGCACACCAAAGATCAGCAGCACGGCGAGGGCCACGAGCCGGCCGCCGCGCCAGGCCAGAGAGAGCGCGGCCGTCGTGCCGCCGAGAAACAGGAGAAAGGCCGGGGCGAGCAATGATTGATACGAGCCGACCGGCAGTTGAATGGTGACGAGCTCTTTCCAGCTGAACACCGTGGCAGTCACCAGGTCGAGCAGCCCACCGAGCACGCCGTCAATACCCGTGAGGGCGGTCGGCACCGCGAGCGGGACTCCGAGAACGAGGTAGGCGCCGAGCACGGTGAGCAGCACGGTGAACCACGACCAGCCACGGCGCTCCCCGAGCCAGGCGAGGGCCACCCCGGTCAGAACCGCTCCGGCCGCCATGATCAGGTAGCTGGTGGCCTGGTAGATCGGCCAGGCCGCCCAGACGGCAACGAGCATCATCGCCACGATGAACACGCCGTTGATCACGTGGGCACGGTGTCGTACGGGCATACTCATGCCGCTCTTCGGCTCAGCAGGGCGCGAAAGTCGTCGAGCACGCCGATGGTCAGCACGCTCGTGCCGGTCAGGTCACGAAAACTCGGCTGTTCGTTGGGGTTGCACAGCACAGCAACGACCTGCACGTGGCCGGCGAATTTGAGGGTGAGGGCCTGTAATCGCCGCGCGGTCATGGCGGAACCGCAGACCACGAACGCGATGGAAATATCGGGCACCACCTGCGCGGCGAGCACACAGACGTCTTCGACGTGCATCGCGTGTGGACTGGTTTCGATCGCGGTGAGGTCATCGAGCAGGGTGCGCGTCGATACGACGCTCAGGCTGCGCACAGAACGGATGCTGCTGCGCACGATATCGGGGATCTCCTCGCTCGCCACGACGGCCAGGTCCCGTCCATCGCGAATCGCACGCACGCCGAGCGAGCCAGCGGCACTGACCGCCATCTCGAACTCATCCTCGGAGGCGTATTCGGCGGCGTTGAGGCTCAGCACGATGGCCAGACGTGAGCGTCGGCTCTCTTCGAACTGTCGAACCATGAGTTTGCCGGTCTTCGCGGTGGACTTCCAATGGATGTGCCGCTGCCCGTCACCAGGCGCATACTCTCGAACGGCGTGAAAAGAGATATCGGAGTCGACGATATCGCTCGTGGGGTTGCCCTCGAGGTCGCGCACGAAACCGGCGCTCGTACTCGGAATCGACACGGTCACCGGGTGCACGAACAATCGGTTGACGTCGGCCCAGGGCCGTGAGCGGCCGAGCACACCGAGCGGGTCACTGCGCACGGTCGTGACCGGGCCCACGTCGATGACCCCGCGGCGATAGGCCGGCACGCGAACATACTCTTCGTGAACCTGGCCGGCGCGCAGCAGCGGCACGTAGACATCCGCCAGCCCCTTGCCGATGGGAACGTCGACGCGCCCCGGCAGCTCGAGCCGTTTGGAGACGTTGGTGACGGTGAGGGTGCCGAGTACCTCGGAACCGGCCACGACCCGATCGACCGGCAGGACGAAATCCACGCTGTAGGCGCGGCCGCCGGCCAGAAAAGGCAGCGAGATGAGAATGAGGGCCACCGCCACACAGCCCGTGACGATCAGCTCGGTCCAGCCGAAGATCAGGCCGAGCGGCAACAGCACGATGGCGGTGGCGACCACCACCCAGCCGGCCGCTGTAACCGTTTCACCGACCCATTCGACGGATGCCTTCACACCGTTTCGCACCGTTCGCGACACGCGCATCCAGAACACGACAGCGTCCACGAGGGTCAACGTCGTCGACTTGTTCGTGCGCGTGGTGCTATACCGGGTATGCGTGGCATACCTGCTCTGGGTGGAAGTGCGCGTCAGCGTCGATGTACGTGCGCGACGCGATTCGGTGTGAAAGCTCACGCCAGGTCGCTCCGACTGGGCGGAACGACGTCGAGCAGAATCTGACCGATGACGGCGTTCGCGGTGACACCGTCGAACTCGGCCTCGGGGTCGAGCACGCAGCGGTGCGCCAACACCTGGTCGGCGAGGGCCTTGACATCGTCGGGGGTGACAAAGGTGCGCCCGTGGGCGACCGCCCAGGTTTTGGCGGCCTTGGTGAGGGCGCGCGCGCCACGCACGCTGACGCCCATGCGCACCTGGCGGGCGTCGCGGGTGGCCTCAACCAGGCGGCCGATGTAGTCATAGACGAGCGGGTTCACGAACACTGAGCGCGCAATGTCGCTCATGCTCACGAGCGCCTGCGGGGTGATGACGGGGGCAAGTTCGTGGCGCATGTCAGCGGTGCCCTCGAGAATGCGAATGGTCGAGGCCAGGTCGGGATAGCCGAGCGAGGCCTTCATCATGAACCGGTCGAGCTGGGCTTCTGGCAGCCGGTAGGTACCGGCCTGCTCGATCGGGTTCTGGGTGGCGATGACGAGAAATGGCACCCCGGTGGAGCGGGTGACGCCGTCGATGGTGACGTTGCCCTCTTCCATCGCTTCGAGCAGCGCCGACTGGGTCTTGGGGCTGGCCCGGTTGATCTCGTCGGCGAGCACGACGTTGGCGAAGATCGGTCCGCTGTGAAACTCGAACTCGCCGGTCTTCTGGTCGTAGACGGTGATGCCCGTCACGTCACCGGGCAACAGGTCGGGGGTGAACTGAATACGGGTCGAGACACCCTGCACGGTCTGCGACATGGCTCGGGCGAGCGAGGTTTTGCCGGTGCCCGGGTAGTCCTCGAGCAGCAGGTGCCCCTCGCTGACCATCGCGGTGAAGGCGAGTTCGATCACGTGGCGCTTGCCGAGCACGACCTGCTCAACGTTGTCGACCATCATCGTGAAGGTCGCGGTGAACCAGTCTGCCTGTTCCGGGGTGATTGTCATGTGTGGAGCTCTTTCATTGTCACGGAAACGGTGTCGAAGACGGTGTCAGAGACGGAGACGGTGTCGGTGTCGGTGTCGGTGTCGAAGACGAAGACGGTGTCGCTCTCGGAGACGGTGTCGGCAGGCTGGACGTACAGTCGACGGGGGTAGGTGTGGTCGTACCGGCTACCTCGTTTAGGCCGGAGGTTTCGGGCGCCTGCCAGGTGATGGTCCAGGCCACGTCCTTGACCTGCGTGGCATCGACGGGAACCACATCGCCCGGGTACTCGCTCCACCGCGGCCCATTTTCATCCGGCACGTTATAGAAGGCGGAGGTGACCCGGGCCTCGGCCAGCCCGGCGGAGGTCGCGTCCATGGCAACTTTAAGGGTGCCGCCGGCGGCGCATCCGTTGCTATTCAGGCTCGGCACCGCGTACTCCACTTGCCAGGCGCGGTTGGGGTCGACTGCCGTGACCGTTGACCACTCGCTGCACAGGGTTGAATCGGCGCTCAGGCAGTACCGCACGCGGATACCAGGGTCGGCGCCGAAAACGGTCGAGCCGGTGGTCTCGTCGAAGCGCTCGAAGTCGGTCTCGAAGCCGGTCGGTACCGGCGCCGTCGCCGTAGGAGCCTCGATCAGGTACTGGCCATTGGCCGGCGGCGCCACCCGGTAGGTGTACTCGCCGTCGCCCGGGGCTGCCGGGGCCTGCCACGTGGTGATTGAACCGGCGTTGGCCGTCGTGACTCCGTAGCCGTTGGAATAGCAGAGCGTCACGAAGTATTTCTTGTGCTGGGCGAGATTACCGATTGTGGGATCGTCCGAGGTGGTCGCTCCAGCCGAGGTGAAGCCGGCCGGAGTGAGTCTGCAGCTTGCGCCCTCGGTGAGTGAGGCCACGTACAGCACGTCTGCTGGCAGTGCGCTGGAATTCGCGTCAAACCGGGCGTCTCGAACGCTGATCGACCGGTTTTGCGAGCTCAGCGAACCGGCACTGGTAATCGCGGGCGATCCAGCAACGCGCACGGCCTGAGACGTCGTCTCCTCGGTCGGGCCGCTGCCAGCGGGCTGGTCATCCCGGCTGAGGGGGGTCACGGTCACGGTCTGGTTGCCGACACCAAGCGCGAGGGTGAGTTCGGTCGTTCCCGTACCTGGCGTCTGTACCCGTTGTTCCCTGCCGTTGACGCTGTAACGGTTGGTTGATGGGTCGTTGTTCTCGATCGTCACGGAGACGGCACCGGTCGACGCGCTCGTGGTGCCTTGCTGGAAGACCGGTTCGGCCGTGAGTTCGCCCATGCCGGGCGTGTCATACGACCAGGCCGTCACGCTGACGGCGCTGCGCGATTCACCGACGGCGTTCACGGCTTTCGCCTCGTAGCGGTCTTTCTGGCCATTCGCGGTCGTTCGAATCAGCCCGCAGTCTCCCGACGTGTCGCAGCGGCCGACCGACGCACCGTTGCGGTACAGGTTGAAACCCGCCAAGGCCGGGTAGGCGACGTTGGCAGCGCCGGGACTGATCGAGAGGGTGATTGTTCGGTCGTCGTAGGCGATCTGCGCCACCGCGTTCGGCGCCTTCGGGTATCCCCGCAGGTCAACCGTTACCACCCCGTTGCGGCTTCCGGCGCTGAGCTTGCCCTGGGCGTCGCGCACCACAAAGCTCGCCTCGCAGACCCCGCCGGCGGTGTCACCAGACCAGGTGGCCCGTACGTTTCGCGAATTCTCGGCCGCGAACGACACTCCCACGCAGGTACTCGGGGCGGTGACGGAGACCAGTTCAAGTGGGGTGCCGCGGTAGAGGTTGACCTCGCCGGCGGTGCCGACGACAGCGATCGAGCAGCTCGATCCCGACGATTGGGTGCAGGTCGTCGCCACGGTGCCGCCCTTGGGCAGTTCGCTCGGCGCCGGGCCCACCTTGAGTACGAGCGCCGCCGCAATCGCCTCGCGGTGGCTCGACAGGCTCACCGTGACCGCTGCCTCGCGGCCGGCTACGGCGTTGTCAGCAACACCGATCGTGAGAATGGAGCCGTCCTGCGTCACGGTGAACTGGTCAGACGAGTAGCCGATCGTAAAGGTCAGTGCTGGCACGTCACCCTTGCCCTGCCACTCGACCATGTGGCTGAGGTCGTAACGAATGGCTTCCGAGCCGGGGCTTGCAGTGAGCGCCGCCGGCCGCAGTTCCGGTTGGGGATCGAGCGGTTCGACCACGATCGGCACAACCAGCTGCGTGTAGTCCTCCTGCCCGTCGATGCGTGCTGGCACCGTGCAGGAGTCGGTCCACGGTGCGTCGGAACCAGCCGTGTAGGTGACCGTCGTGCCGGAGTCGAACGTACACGTCGCGTTGCCCCGCTCCCCCGACGAACGGATACCGGTGCGCTGCAGTTCCAGCGTGGAATCAGCGGGAATCGATACGAGGCTCTCTAGATCAAAGCTGACGGATGCGTCTTCCCGCACGTTTTGGTCGACGCTTCCTTTTTTGAGCGCGATGATGATCGCATCCTTCGCCGGAATGCGCAGGAACCCATAGGTGGTCACTACGACACCCTGAAAATTCGGTCCGGTCACGGCGAACGGTGCGAGCAGTCCCTCGTCGGGAACGTCGCCGCTGATCTTCCAGCCGGACACGTCGAGGCCCGGGTGGTCACCCCACAGGGTCAGGGTGAGGTCGGAAACATCTCCAGAGTTCCAGGACACCTTGTCGGTGACCACGTCGATGCCCTTCGGGAACCCGTCTCGTTCGTCAAGGGTCAGGGTCGTATCGATCACGACCGGATGGTCGGGCACCGAGGTGCGCACAACCTTGACCACGATGAGTCCCTGGCCGACATCATCGTTGGCGTTGGTCACCGAGTAGACGAAGGTGAGCAGGCCAGGCTCGTCGCCGGCCGTGAACACCACTCGCTCATCGGTGACGGAATCGATGCGCTGCGCCAGGGCGTCATACTCATCGGTGCCGGCCGCAGCGTCGGGGGTGACGGCACTCAGGGTCAGGCTGCCGCCGCCGGGTTCGATGTCGTTGGCGGCGGGAAAAACGACGACCTGGTTGCCCGGCCCTGCCTGCACCTCGACGTAGTCGCTGAAGGTGATCGGGCTTGGATTGGAACGCTGGTCGAGCACGCCGATGCGCACGAGAGCGACGCCGGCGGACCCGGCGGTGTCGCGCACGCGATACTGAAATTCGATGGCGCCGTGATAGTCGAGCGGGCTGGAGAAGACGATGGCATCCCCGGTGGCATTGAGCGAGGCCGTGCCGCGCGCCGGCTGGGTCAGCACTCGATCGAGCACGACGGTATCGCCGTCGGGGTCGGTGCCGAAGCTGTTGAAGGGAATCTCAATCGTCTCGCCCGACAACACCCGACCGTAGAGGGTGTGCGGCTGGGGCGCCGTGTTCTCTCCGTTGGCGAGCACCTCCACCCAGACTACGGCCGAGTCGATGAGTTCGGGAGCGCCAGCGGTGTAGACGCTGTAAGCGAGCTCGTAGCTGCCCGGTTCGTCGGGGGCGAGGTAGCGCAGTTCGGCGCCAGCTGCGAAGGCGAGGCCCTGGTCGCTGCGGTTCTGCACGGACTCGGCGTTGAGCATCACGATGTTGCCATCGGGCGCCACGTCGTTGTTGATCACCGGAATGTCGATCTGGGCACCGACCCGCACTGAGACGCTGTCGTTTCTGGCGATCGGAGCCTGCGGAACGGATGCCGCGAGCAGGTAGACGGTGGCCTCGCCGCGCACGGTATAGAGCGGATTTTTGGTGCCGTCCGACACCGTGTAGCGCACGGTTCCGAGCTTGCCCGGCCGTTCGTCGGCAGTGGAACCGCGCACCCGCAAAATGTTCTGCCCGACGACGTCGACGCTGAGCGAGGCACCGAGTGCGGTCTCGGGAATGGCTTCGCCGAGCAACAGCACTCGTCCGGCCGGGTTGGAGACGGCGGTGAAGACGTCGACGCTGGTGTCGGCCTTGGGCCGCACGAAAACCGTCACCGGTGACGTGGTGAGGGCCTGAGCATCCGCTGACACCACCGAAATGCGCACGAGCGATACGACCTCGCCTACGTCGTCAGCGACAGTGAGGCTGACCGTGTAGTTGCCGATCGCGGTCGCAACGAAGTCGATGGCGGTGCCGTTCGCGGTAATGCTCACGGTCGACCCCTCGGCGCTCGACGGGGTCGTCGCCGACGTGATGCGGTACAGGCCGGCGGCTCCCGAAATGTGCTCGGCCGGGTTCACCGTGAGCCGCTCATTCACCGACGCGAGCAGCGCGAAGGGTTCGACCATGAGTCGCGGCGTGGGTGTGACCGCGATGGTGAGTACCTTCTCGGTCGAAGCGCCGTGAATGTCGGAGACGCGCACCAGAATCGTGGCCGACTGCGCGGACTGTTCGGCCGCATTCGGGTGCTTGTAGACGAGCACGCCGGCCGGCGTCACACTGACCGAGCCGATGTCCGTGGTGTTGACAGCGGATGCGACGAAGATGGGATCACCGTCGGGATCGACCCAGCCGGGCAGCACCGGCACGGTCACTGTTCCGCCCGGTTGCACCTCCGGGCTCGGCCAGTCCTGCAGGCAACCGTCGGTACCGCACCAGACCGGCGCCATGTTCACGTCGTCGCCGTGCACGGTGAGCGTGACCGTGGTCGACGGCGAATCGAGGCCACCGGTACGCGAGCCGTCGGTGATGGCGTAGTTGAAAGTTGCCGAGCCCCTGGCGCCGGGGGCTACCTGCACGGCGAGTGCCTGGTTCTGATCCGTGACGGTGACGGTACCGAAATCGGGATCGAGGCCGGTGACCGAGGCCGGCACGACGCTGAGCACGTCGTCGTTGGCGTCATGGTCGTTGAGCAACGCCGGCAGCGGAACGAGCTGGTCGACGCGCACGCCGAAAGAATCCGGCACGGCCACGGGGGCTTTCGGTTCAACGACTTCGGAGGCTTCTTCCACGTTGTCCTGGCGCTGGGGCTCTTCGGCGGCGGCCAGGGTCCAGTCCTGGGAGCTCGCGACCAATGCGCCGTCAGGAACGGTCCATACCCATCCGCTCTGGGTGTCGTTGAGAATCAGGAGTGATTCGTTGGCGCGAAACGCGGGCGCGGCGTCGCCGTTCGGAGTGACCGCGCCGTAGCTGAGAACGGATTCGCCGCCGTTCTCGCGAAACAGGGTGCCGCCGGCACCGGAAGCGGGCAGCCAGGCGGCGTAGCGCTCTCCTTTAAAAGGGGTCGGCGCGGCGGGAGCCCCGAGTACCGCCTCGGAATCGCCGACCAGTTCGGTACGGGTACCGTCGATCAGAGCAAAGGCGACCAGGCCGGTCTGGTCAGCGATAAGCACGTCGTCGGCGGCGGTGCTGGGGCGTTGCAGCACGGCCAGTTCGCTCAGGTCAGTCGCGACCGGTGCGTTCTGGCCGGCCAGCCACAGTTCGTCACCGGCCACGCTGAGCAACGCCCAGCTATCACCGACGACGCTCAGCTGACTTCCGGGTTCGGCCGGACCGTCGGTGACAGCGTCCTCGCCGAGAATTTTGTCGTCGACGATGGAATAGCGCAGCATGCTTTCAGCCTCGCTGGAGTAGCTGTAGAGCACCCCGTCAGGCGTGATCGCGATGGCATCGGATCGGTAAGCGCGTGGCAGCTCGCCCGGGGTGACCTCGTCGTCGGCGTAGGGGTTCACTGCGCGGGGCTCTTCCCCAGCGCCGACTGCCCCGGCCAAGACCGCTCCCGCGGTCGTGAGGTAGCCGACCCAGGAACTCGACGATGCGATGGTGCGGGTTCCGGCCGGCGTGTTGTCGTAATCGCCCGCGTCGTCGCCGAGGTTGATCGGTGCCGCGAGGCTCACGTCGACCACTTTTTCGTTGTTCTGGGCGAAGAGCAGCACGGTGGAATCGGTTTGCACCAGTTCGCTGGGTGCTGGCACTGTTTTCACGGTGTCCAGTTCGCCCAGGTCGGTGTTGACGCGGGCGTACCGGTTGCCGTCGCCGCTTTGCAATGCCCAGATCGAACTCGCATTCACCGGCGTCTGCTTCACATCGAAACCATCAGCGACGATCGCCACCGTGGCCAGCAACGCACCGATCGCGGCGACCGCGGCAATGCGAATCACACCGAGGCGAGCCTTCCTGAACCCGGGCAGGCGACGACGGGCCCGTTTGCCGGCCATCAGAACACCCCGGCCATCAGAACACCCCGGCCATCAGATCACGCCGGCGATCACGAGGGCACCGATGGTGCCGCCGATGCCGACGACGACAGCGCCAGTCAGGAGCAGACTCAGCGTGAGCGGCGTAAACCGCGTGCGTCCGGTGTCGTGATCGCCGAGCAGGGTGCCCTCGCGGGTCTGAGACGCCGGAAGGCGCGTGCTGCGCCGGGGGCCAGGGCGCAGGGTGGGAATAATGACATCGGAGATGACAGCGCCGCGCGATTCGTGGTTGTCAAAGTCCACCGGTGCACCAGCGGATGCCCAGGCTTCGTCGGCTACCTCCAGCGCGGTGAGGGGCAGTCCGAGGTCCCGCTCCACGCGCTGCAGATCGTAGGCACATTCGAGCATGCTCGCTTGGCGCGCTGCGGGGTCGCGACTCATCATGCGGGCGAGGACGCTCTCGAGGGAGGCGGGAACATCCGCTCGCCCGATGCTGGTGAATTTCGCTCGGCCAATGCGCTGTTTCAGCTGCGCGCGCGACCCGCCTGAGCCCGCGGGCAGTTCGAACGGCGCCCTGTCGGCCAACAGCGAGTAGATGGTGGCGCCGAATGACCAGACCTCGGTTGCTACCGTGCCGCTGGTGCGTTCGTCGACGACCTCCGGTGCGCTCCAGGGCAGCGACATAGCGAACAGCTCGTCGCGAGCGCCGCCGGCCAGGGAGGCGGCGATTCCGAAGTCACCGAGCACCGGGCCGCCGAATGTGGTCGTGAGAATGTTGGATGGCTTGATGTCGCGGTGCAGCATCTTGGAACGATGCGCCGTCTCGAGGGCGCAGGCGATGCGCACGGCAACGCTCAGCACGGTCGCTACCGGCAGCGCTTCTGCGCGTTCTCGCGACGAATAGGAGCCGGGGCAGAATTCCATGACCAGGTACGGGCGGCCATCGGCAGAGATGCTGGCGTTGTATACGGTGAGAATAGACGGATGCGAGCTGAGCCGCGCCATGACGTCCGCTTCGGCGTTGAACGAGCGCAGCACGTCGCCGTCGACGATGTCCTGCAGCAGCACTTTGACCGCAACGGAACGGCGAGGCATGTTCTGTTCGAAGAGAAAAACGTCGGCAAATCCGCCGGTGCCGAGGGGGCGCACGTAGGTGTAGCCCGACAAAACGGGCGGAGCAGAAGGAAGCCGCCTACCCATCGCTCCCCCGACCTGCTTTGTTTCTATGGTGCGTCTTTGTGTTGGCTCGCAAAGACTCAGCCGGTATCACGTTTAAGCCTAACCACGACACTCGGCCCTGTCACCCACTCGGGGAAATGGCACACCCCCACAATGGGGGTAGTGGGCTCCGGTCGTGTCCGCTTGTCTGGGGAAAAGAGTGCATTGGCTGACGCCATCGTCAGCACCTCCTCTTGGTTGCCGGCCGGAGAATCATCCTGCAGGCCAACCCTCGCATGTGGGCGTACGTTCCAGCCGACTATCCGACCGACCAATACGAAACCGTTCGTCCGTCCGGTCGCTCGCACGCACGCACGCACCTCATTCAGCGCAGACCTCAGCTGGCGTCGAGCAGCACATAGACAATCCCCGCGATCTGGCCCGTCACCCGGTCGGGAACGTCGGCACTGGGCGTGCCGGAACTGAACGAGGTCACCGTCAGCAGACGCTGGCCGTTCTGCAGGCCCTCAAGAAATTCCAGCACGGCATCGAAACTTCCAGTGACCGAGATCGTGACCGGCACGGCAACAAAATTCTCCGCGGTCACCAGCGGGCTCACCGCTGCAGCATCCGCTGTCCCCGCCCCGTCACTGTCGGTCGCAGGCGCGATCGGGGCAGCGTCGTCGGTGGCGGGCGCCGTCGCGTCGGGCACGGGCACGACCGGCACATAGGGCATCGCGTCGGCCGACGTGAACTCAGTCACAGTGACCGACGTTCGACTGGCAATGGCATCGAGCTGGCCGATAAGGGCGGGCAGACCCGCACCCTCCGGGATCGCCGCCCGCAACACCGCAAGTTCGTCCTGCACCGTTTCAAGGCCGTCGAATTCACGCTGCAGGGCCGCGAGCTGCAGCTCGTAGACCTCGTTCTGGGCGAGGGCTGCGGTTCGAGTCGCACGGGTCACGCCCACCTCCTCCAGCTTGGGCGAGATCCCCAGGGTGAACCCGGCCAGCACGACAAGCGCGATGACGAGCATCGCCCCCACCAGCCACCACTTCGTCGTCGTCACTGGCTCACCTCGACTTCTGCAAATCGGTTGGAGAACGCCTCGGCGTTGACGTGCAGCGTGAGACTCACCTCGTACGCACCGGAGTCGAGCAACGCCACCCGGGTCGGTGCGCTGTCGGCGTACCCGGGCAGGGTCGCCATCGCGTCGAGCCAGTCGGGAACACTCGGCAGGGTCGGGCTGGTCAGAGTGAGGCTGATGGTCGCCACGCGACTCGGCTGCAAGGGCGCAGTCGCCTGCACGTACGGCACCCACGGCGAACCCGCGTCCAGTACCACGGCGCCGATCACGACGTCGCCGGGCAGCCGAGCGCGAATCTGCTGCAGATAATCGGTCCAGTCGATATCAACGGATGTCGCCAGCCGGCGGGCCGCGACGGTCGCGTCGACCTCCTCCTGCGCCCGGCGCACCTCGATGTATTCGCCCTGCGCCGCCAGAAGTTCGGTCGTGCGCGCCTGCACGACGGCGAGGTTGGCCTGGCTGCGCTCGGCTTCCCAGGTGGCGGCCGCGATGCCGGAGCCTGTGACGAGCACGACCGCGACGACCGCGACGGCGAGGCCGCGCCGCAGCTTGCGCCCCTTTTGTTCCGCCGTGATTTCGGGCGGCAGCAGGTCGACCCGGGGGTCACCGCCGATGACCGGGTCGTGAACTGTCTTCGGCGCACTCATGGTGTGCGTCCCAGTGCGAGGCCGAGGGCGACGAGATAGTCGCCGCCCGAATTCATTAGCCGCTCGGCGTCGACTCCCCGACCAACGGCGAGGCCGCCGGTCGGGTTCGGCGGTGCGACCGGCAGTCGGGTGAGTTCGGCGAGTTGCGCGGCGAACCCGCCCAGCCGTGCTCCACCCCCGGTGAGGACGATACGGGTCACGGGCAGGTCACTCCGGGTGTGGATGAAGTAGTTCACGGTGTTACGCAGGCTGGCGAGCAGTTCACTCACGCCCTCGTGAATGACGAGCGCGGTGGTCGCCGCGATATCGGCCGGCTCAGCGGCATCCGCTGACCTGCCCGGGAGCGGCCCACTTGAGCCGATGCTGGAGGCGCGTTTAAGGGCCTCGGCTTGATCGACGGGCAGGTCGAGCCGCGCCGTGAGCGCCTGGGTGAGGTCGTCACCACCGGCCGGAATGAGCCGCACGAACTGGGGCACTCCGCACGCGGTGATCACGATGCTCGTTGTCCCGGCTCCGACGTCGATCTGCGCAACCACATCGTCGGTGGGGCGGCCACGACGAATGGCACGGCTGAGGGCGAACGGAATCAAATCGACCGCGACCGGGTTGAGCCCGGCCAACTGCACCGCCCGAACGTTTCGCAAAACCACTTCCTTGACCGCGGCGATCAGCAGTCCGTTGAGCTGCGGCCCCGACTGGCCATCGCCGGGAACGGCCTTGATCGGGTAGAAGTCAAGCAGTGCCTCAGACACCGGAACGGAAAGCAGATCCTGCACTTGAAACGGTAACGCCTCACGGATGCTCCGAATCGACTGCGCCGGAACGGTCAGGTCTCGAGCAACCACCCGATGGTTCCCCATGCCGATGACGACATTCCTGCTGGTGAATTTGCCGCCCGCCCACAACCGTTTCAGCTGCGAGGCGACCGTGTTGGGTTCTAGCACCTCGCCGCGTCCCACGGCGCCGTCGGGCAACGCCTCCTCATGGAATCGCACAATGGTCGGCTCCTCCCGGTCAGCATCGGCCAGTTCGACCGCACGCAGCGAAGCCCGGCCAATGTCGATGCCGACGACGTGGCGCGTCATGGTGTTCTATCCATCACTCAGGTCCCTCATTGACGTCATGTTTCCCAGCCGGGAAACAGCGCCAGCCGAGCCGCCTCCGGTCACCGTGCCCGTGTCGAGGTCGATTCCCGGCAGGCCGAGCGGCGCCGATTCGAACCGGGTGTTGTTCTTGAAGTCGTTGGCCCCGTTCGCATAGAGCTGGCCGCGCCACTCGAAATTATTCATGGCGTTGAACCGGCAGGGTGTGTAGGTCATGGCGTCGAGTGTGGGCGCTACCGTGAAACTGTTCTTCATCAAAAAGTCGCCTTGCGACGCGCCACAGGTGGGCAGGTGGTCGGCCACTCGGTCGGGCGTGATGAACCAGACTTTGTGTCGAGATGTCGACGAAGACTGAAAATGCACGTTGTTGACGAAGGTGAATTTGTCGGCAAAAATCACGACATCGGAGCTGAGCTTTACCGTACCGGCGGCGGTGACACCAGAAGGGCACGCAGCCAGGGCGTTGATGATGACGGGTCTGCCACCGTTCGCGGCCGCAGAGAGGGTCGTCGCGTCGATGGTGCAGCCAGCCCCGATTGACGCGACCTTGTAAGGCACTCCGCTTGCGTCGATCCAGTCGCTCGGTGTGTAGTTGAGATCGACCCAGGGCGGCACCGTGGGAATCGATGTTCCGACGGTATAGCGCGTGTAGACGCCGCCGATCCTGCTGGCCCGTTGGGCCGCGGTCAGGTTCACGCTCGCCGCGGTGAGGTTGCCCGTTACGGCACCGAGCGTCGCGGCACCGGTGGCCCACGCGTTACCCTCGATGGAGCATCCGCCGATATTGAGGCTGCCGGCCGAAACGACTACATCCCCCTCGATCACCGTGTTGTTGGAGCACGATACGTTTCCGTTCTTTACCTGGATGGCCGCCCGACCCGACTCGGCCACGAGCAGGTCGGCATTGTTCATGAACACGACACCGCCATAGAGGTACATAGCCGCGCCGCTCGGCTGCACGCCCGGGGGGACGGCTGACTCGTACTCGAAGATCGCCTCGACTCGAGTCCTGTCCGGCGCCGACCCGGTCAGCGAGCTTCCGGTTGACTTAACGCGCAAGCGCACAGCCGCGACGCCGGCGGCCGGGCAGCCCGCCACCCATGCGTTGTCGGTCGAGCTCAGGGAATATGCCACCTCGGCTGTGAATTGCGGTGAGGATCGTGAGTAGCTGGCCCGGCAGATGCCCTGGGTCAGACTGAGCTGGGCGGCGCTAACTCCGCTTTCGGCGGCCGCCACCGATTGCACCGAGGCGCGGGTGCTTTCCGTGAAATCAAGCGCGTTTAGGGTGGCCGCGGTCAGAGTGAGGGTGATCACGATCATCACGCCCATGACACCGATCACCGCCATGAGTGCGCTGCCGTCCTCAGCGCGTGCACCGTCGCGTTTCACAAGCATGGTTCACCAATCGTTGCGAGTGTGCGCGGCGTCACCGTCGTGTTGACGACCACGGGTTTTTGCGCGCCGGCATCGAGGGTGAGGGCTACCGTGATGCGGTCGTTAACCCCGCCGAAGACCGCCGCACCGGTCGTGCTGACGCCGTCGCCCAACTTGATCCAGCTACCCAGATCGCCAGAGACGGGTGCGGTGATGAGACTCGCCGGTGAAGTGCGCTTCGTGTACAGCGAGCCGCCGTTAGCCGGAGCGTAGAACCAGGCCTGGCACGACCAGACCACGGAGGCGGCGCTGCCCGCGGTTCGCGCCACAAGAAACTGGGTGTCGTCGATGCTCTGCAGCGAGACCTGCGAGGCGTTTCGCACCCCTGATTGCACTGACCGACTGATCAGCTGTCCGAGGTTGGTCGCCTCGGTCGTGCTGCGCACGTCCCGCTCTGTTCCCACCGAACTGATCAGCATGCCGCCGATGATCGTGAGTACCAGCACGGCAAAACTCATGTAGACAAGAAGTTCGATCAAGGTGTATCCCGAGTCCAGAGGGCGCGAAACTGACGTCGCGCGGCAAGTCATGGCGCATCCAACAGAATGAGGGTTTCCGCGGCGGCCAGCTCGTCGTTCGACCCGACTGCCGATGCCCACACCCTCATCTGCACGACGCGTAGGTACGGCTCGGCGCAGACGTCGGTAGACGGCAGGTTGAGCCTCAAGTGCGGTTGCAGGAAACCACGTTTCGTTTCCACGGCTGCCGGGACACTCGCGGTGACGGCCTTGACCGCCGAGCAACTCGACCCGGCAGCCCCGACCCGCTCCAGTTGCTGGGCCACGACCTGAGTAGCCTCGGCGATGGTCACGTTCGTGTCGGAGACGCGCACACTCTGCACGAGAATCGGCAGAAAGGCAACGGCTAAGAGCCCGATGAGGAACATGGCCACGACAATTTCGACCACTCCGAATCCGCTTTCGTTGCACGAACTCGAGCGACGCGGCGAATCGGGCATGCTCGCCCCCTTCGGCGGATCGTAGCGTTGCACTGAGAATGGATGGATTCGGCGGGCTCACAAGACGAATGCAGGTGGGGAGCCACTTCTGACACCCCACCCGGCACCGACTACGGGGTCGCGGCGCCTGAGACGCAGGTCCCTTGCAGGGCAGCACCGTTGTCATCGATCGCGAAGATACGGGCAGAGCCGTCGAACTGGCCCGAGATGCAGAACGCTGTCGCTGAGCCGGTCAGCAAGACGGTGACCTCATCACTCGGGGTGTACGCGCTCGCAGCAGCGAGACTTGCGGGGAAACCCTTTGTGACGATCTCGGCGACAACGGCGGTCTTCGCCTGGGTGATCTGGGCTTTGACGGCGCTGTCCTTGGCACCCTCCTGCTGGTTGAGAAAGATCGGAATCGCCACGGCGGCGAGCACGCCGATGATGAGCACGACCACGAGCAGCTCGATCAGGGTGAAGCCCTGTTGCCGTTCTCGAATCGCCGTGCGGGTGCGGGAGAGTGCGTGCAGGGTGCGGTGGATCGTGGATCGGATCATGAGCGTGGTTTCCTTATGCTGTGGAACTGCTGCGGGCTGGGAAAAGTGGGAATATGGGAAATGTGACATTCTCACTTGTTCTGATCTTACGGTTTTCTACCCTTAATTGGGGGGTATCACGAAAACTTATGCCAGCAATTTCAGACCGGCTATTTCACGTATTCAAAGATGCTGAACATGGGCAGATAAAGGGCGACGATCATGCCGCCGATCACCACTCCGATGAACGCGATCATGAGCGGCTCGATGAGTGCCGTGAGTTGTTCCGTAGTGGCCTGCACCTCCTGGTCGTAGAAGTCAGCAACCTTGGCGAGCATCTGCTCGAGGGCGCCGGCGTCTTCGCCGACGGCGATCATCTGCACGACCATAGGGGGGAAGATCGGCGCCTGCGCCAGCGGTCCGGCGATCGACCCGCCTTGGCGCACCGACTCGGCCACCTTGCGCAGCGCGGATTCAATCACCCAGTTTCCGCTCGTCTCGCCGACAATGGCCAGCGACTGCAAGATGGGTACGCCGGCGGCGATCATGGTCGAGAAGTTTCGGCTGAACCGCGCAATGGCGAGCTTCATGAGCAAGGGCCCGAACACCGGCAACTTGAGCTTGAACGGGTCGACCCGGCGACGAACCGCTTCGGTGTTCTTGTTGGTGCGCCACCAGACGGCGAAGGCGGCGCCGAGCACGAGCAGCAGCGGCCCGAGCCAGACCATCATTTTCGACAGCACCACCAGGAACTGGGTCGGCAGCGGCAACTCCCCACCGAGGCCCGCGAACATCTTCTCGAACACCGGCACGATGAAGATCAGCATGCCGATTACGGCGAGCACGGCCATGATGAGCACTACGACCGGATAAGCGAGCGCGGACTTGATCGTGTCGCGCAGCTTCACCTCCGACTCGAAGTTGGCGGCCACCGAGGTGAGTGAGCTTTCAAGAAAACCGCCGGTCTCCCCGGCCCGAACGAGGTTGATCATGATCGGGGGGAACACTGCGGCGTGTTTCATCATCGCCTCGGAGAGCGACGACCCGGTCTCTACCTCGGTGCGAATGGTCGCCAGAATGCGGGCAAGTTGAGGGTTCTCGGTCTGCTCCGAAAGGATGTTCAGGGTACGCAGCAGGGACAGCCCGGCACTCGTCATGGTCGCCATCTGTCGACTCATGACGGCGAGGTCCTTCAGCCCGATGCCCTTGCTGAAACCGGGTATGCGCACTTCTCGTTTCAGCCCGGTACCCACATTGACCTCGGCCACCGAGATCGGCGCGAGCCCCATGCCGCGCAGGCGCTGCATTGCGGCGTTCTCGGAGGCGGCATCTAGTCGACCGGTGACGATTTTGCCGACCGCGGTGCGGCCCTTGTACGCGAAAACACCACTAGCGGTCATCGCTGTTCCCGGTTGGAGTACGAGTCGCCGAAGTCGATGCCGTCAAACCCCGACGGCCCGGCGGCGAGGTCACTGCTGTCCGATTTGCGAATCAGTTGGGCGAGGCTTTCCTGGTCCTGCGCCTTGTCTTCGGCGGCCTTGCGGGTGATCGACCCGGCGTTGACGAGTTCGGCGAGGTGCTGGTCCATAGTGTGCATACCCAGGGCTCGTCCGGCCTGCATGGCGGAGGCGATCTGGTAGGTCTTGCCCTCGCGAATGAGGTTGGCGACGGCTGGCGTGACGATGAGAATTTCGGTCGCGACGACCCGGCCGCCGCCGACCTTCTTCACCAATGCCTGGCAGACGACGCCTTGCAGGGTCGCTGCGAGCTGGGCCCGTACCTGCCCCTGCTGGTACGGCGGGAACACGTCGATGACCCGGTCGATGGTCTGAGCGGCGTCCTGGGTGTGCAGGGTCGCGAACACGAGGTGGCCTGTCTCGGCCGCGGTCAGGGCCACCGAGACCGTCTCGAGGTCGCGCAATTCGCCGATAAGAATCACATCGGGGTCCTGCCGCAGCACGTGCTTGAGAGCGGATGCGAAACTATGGGTGTCGTGGCCGACCTCACGCTGGTTGATCAGGGATTTCTGGTGCTGGTGCAGAAACTCGATCGGGTCTTCCACGGTGACGATATGGTCGGCCCGGGTGCGGTTGACCAGGTCGATGAGCGCGGCCAGGGTCGTCGACTTACCTGATCCGGTGGGACCGGTCACGAGCACCAAGCCTCGGGGCAGCTGGGCGAACTGGGCCACCGCATCGGGCACACCGAGCTCGCCGAGCTGCTTGATCTCCCCGGGAATCAGGCGAAAAGCACCACCTACGCTTCCACGCTGCTGAAAGTAATTCACCCGGAACCGGGCTCCCGAGGTCGTGTAGGCGAAGTCGAGCTCGAGTTCCTCTTCGAACTGGCGCCGCTGCTCGCGGGTCAGCAGGCTGAACAACGCCGTTGCGACCTTGTCGCGCTTCCACACCGCGGCCCCGGCAATCGGCCGCAGCCCGCCGTCGAGGCGGATGCACGGCGGCGCCCCCACCGTCACGTGCAGGTCGGAGGCGCTCTGGACAACAACCTCGCGCAGCGCCGCGACCAGCGCGGGGTCCGGCCCGACGTCAAGATCGGGGTCGTCGAGCCGCCAACTTTCCGCAGCGACGCCCGGCGGCGTGACCGGAATCTCGTAAATTTCCTGACTCATCGTGACTGTCCTTTCGACCTAAGCGACCACTCGCAGAATTTCGTCCACCGAGGTGAACCCGAGCCCGACCTTGGCCCAGCCATCGTCCCGGAGGCTGACCATTCCCTGCTCCTGGGCGGTGTGCGCGATCTCCGCGCTCGACGCACGCGCCACGCACAGCCGTTCGATATCCTCGGTCACCGTCATCACCTCGTGCACGGCAAGCCGCCCACGGTAGCCGGTATTGGAGCAGCTGGCGCATCCGTTCGCTTGGTAGATGACGGGCAGTGCCAGCTCCGGCTCGAGCGGAAATCGTAGGTGTGCGAGCTGCTCCCGGCTCCGAAGGTCAGGAATTTTGCAGCGTTCGCACAAGCGGCGGGCCAGGCGCTGGGCAACGACGCAGTCGAGTGCGCTGCCCACGAGAAAGGGTTCGATGCCCATTTCGGTGAGGCGCGTGATCGCGCTCGGTGCATTATTGGTGTGCAGGGTGGAGAGCACGAGGTGCCCGGTAAGCGCTGCCTCGATAGCGATCTGGGCGGTCTCGTGGTCGCGAATCTCGCCGAGCAGAACCACATCAGGATCGCACCGCAGAATGCTGCGCAGGGCACTCGCGAAGGTGAGTCCCGCCTTTGGATTCACCTGCACCTGGTTGATACCGACCATGCGATACTCCACCGGATCTTCGACGGTAATCACATTGATCTCCGGGCGAGCCACCGAATACAGGGTCGTGTAGAGGGTCGTCGACTTGCCCGAACCGGTGGGCCCGGTCACCAGGATCATTCCGTACGGCTTCGAGTAGGCCGTTTTGAAGGCGTCATAGTTATGGTCGAGCAGGGACAGATCGCGCAAGTCCATGCTCGTGGTCGAGTTGTCGAGGATACGCATGACGACCTTTTCACCCCAGACCGTTGGCAGGGTGGCCACGCGCAGGTCGATCTTGCGGCCACCGTGGCTGACCGACATACGGCCGTCCTGCGGTTTGCGGCGCTCGGCGATGTCGATGTCGGCCATGATTTTCAGGCGGCTGATGACACCGTTTTGAATGCTCTTCGGTGCGCTCGGCATCTCGTGCAGAACACCGTCGATGCGGTAGCGCACTCGCAGGCTGACCTCACCCGGTTCGATGTGTATATCGCTGGCCTTGTCCTGAATGGCCTGGCTCACCAGCAAATTGACGAAGCGCACAATGGGTGCGGCATCGTCGCTCGCCTCATCGGACGCCTCAGGCGCCGACAGACTCGAATCGTTCTCCTCCTCGAGTGCGGTGGTGAGGTTGCTGAGTTCGTCATCGGCGCGATGGAAGCGCGCGATCGCAGCGATCAGGTCGCTGCGTTCGGCCACCACCGGGGACACTCGCAGTCGAGAGGCTTCACCGACATCGTCGAGCGCGAACACATTGCCGGGGTCGACCATAGCGAGCACGAGCCGCCCGCCTTCAATTCCGATTGGCAGCACTTCGTGTCGTCGACAGAGCAGCGCCGACACGAGGGCGAGGGCACTCGCCTCGACCGCATACTCGAGCAGTTCGACGAAGGGCAGGTTGGCCTGGGCTGCTCGCGCCTTCGCGAACTGCAACTCGGTGATCACTCCACTGTCAACAAGCCCCCGAACGGCGCCCTCGTCGGCAGGATCTCCCGCTAACAGGGTGTCGAGAGCTTCGATCGGAAGCAGACCGTGCAGAATAAGAATCTCGGTCAGGGTTGCCACGCGGTCCTCCCCCGAACTGGTCACAGGTACTCTACTTCTAGAGTATAAGTCTCCCCACTCCCTTTCCCCGACCGACCCCTGTGCGCACGGGGCCCGGGCCCCGTCCGCGGGCCCAGTCTATAAACTGGGCCCGCGTTCACAAGGTGGGCCCGGCGACGGGGGCAGTGCGCGAAACCGCCCCACGTCATCCGCTCGCCGGCCCGTCGAAGGTCTATTTAAACGACGAATGGCCCCTGCCGAAGCAGGGGCCATCGTTTAGAGCTGTCGGGGACTAGTTGTACGTTCCCGGAGTCAGGTCGTCCGACGAGAAACTGTCGAAATCGACGAAGCTCAAGTCACCCTCGGCGAACGTGGCATCTTCGGTGAAGATGCGGTTCGGGTAACGCTCAGCCTTGGCCTCTTCCGTCGCCTCGACGTTAACGTCGCGGTAGCGGGGAAGACCGGTGCCGGCCGGGATCAACTTACCGATGATGACGTTCTCCTTGAGGCCCATCAGCGGGTCGCTCTTGCCTTCCATAGCCGCCTGGGTCAGAACCCGGGTGGTCTCCTGGAAGGAAGCGGCCGACAGCCAGGACTCGGTCGCGAGGGAAGCCTTGGTGATACCCATGACTTCCTGGCGAGCGGATGCCGTCTTCTTGCCCTCGGTGAGCGCGGTGCGGTTGAGGTCGTTGTACTTCAACCGGTCAACGAGCTCGCCCGGGAGCAGTCCGGTGTCACCGTGTTCGACGACGGTCACCTTACGAAGCATCTGACGAACGATGACCTCGATGTGCTTGTCGTGAATCGGTACACCCTGCGAACGGTAGACCTCCTGCACACCGGAGACGAGGTGCTTCTGCACCGCGCGAACACCCTTGACGCGAAGAACTTCCTTCGGGTCGACGGCGCCGATGATGATCTGCTGCCCGAGATCGACGTGCTGACCATCCTCGACGAGAAGGGTTGAACGCTTCAACACCGGGTAGGCAATTGCTTCGTCGCCATTGTCGGGAGTCAGGATGACCTTGCGGCCCTTGTCCGAGTCCTCGATCGTGATGCGTCCGGCGGAGTCGACGATGGGTGACGCACCCTTGGGGGTGCGCGCCTCGAACAGCTCCTGAACACGCGGCAGACCCTGGGTAATGTCGTCAGCGGATGCCGACCCACCCGTGTGGAAGGTACGCATGGTCAGCTGGGTGCCGGGCTCACCGATGGACTGTGCGGCGATGATACCGACGGCCTCACCGATATCGACGAGCTGGCCCGTTGCGAGCGACCGGCCGTAGCAGACCGCACACACACCGACAGCCGACTCACAGGTGAGTACCGAGCGCACCTTGATGGTTTCGACACCACCGGCGATGAGCTTGGCGATGAGCACGTCTCCGACGTCGTCTCCGGCGTCGGCGATGACCTCACCGGCAGCGTTGACCGCGGCTGCGGCCAGGCTGCGAGCGTAGACCGCGTTCTCGACGTTGAAGTCGACCAGCAGTCCACCCTCTTCGTCACGCAGGAGCGCACCGGTCGTGGCATCGGTTCCGGCGATGGGCAGTTCGAGACCCTTCCGCGTGCCGCAGTCGTCTTCACGGATGATGACATCCTGCGAGACGTCCACGAGACGACGGGTGAGGTAACCCGAGTCAGCGGTACGCAGAGCCGTGTCGGCCAGTCCCTTGCGAGCACCGTGAGTAGCAATGAAGTACTCGGCGACGGACAGGCCTTCGCGGTAGCTCGAGATGATCGGGCGAGGGATGATCTCACCCTTCGGGTTGTTCACGAGGCCTCGCATGCCGGCGATGTTGCGCACCTGCAGCCAGTTACCACGAGCACCAGAGGTGACCATGCGGTTGATGGTGTTGTCGGCCGGGAAGTTCGCCTGCATCGCTGCGGCGACGTCTTCCGTGGCTCGGGTCCAGATCTGGATGAGCTCCTGGCGACGCTCGAGGTCGGTCGTGAGACCCTTCTCGAACTGTGCCTGAACCTTGGCAGCCTGCTTCTCGTAGCCGGCGACGATCTCCTTCTTGTTCGGAGGCGTCAGGATGTCGCTGAGCGCGACGGTCACACCGGAACGGGTTGCCCAGTAGAAACCGGCATCCTTGATCCGGTCGAGGGTTGCAGCAACCTCCACCTTGACGTACCGCTCCGCGAGGTCGTTGACAATGGTCGACATGGTGACCTTGTTGGCAACGTCTTCGAAGTACGGGTAGTCGGCCGGGAGCGCCTCGTTGAAGATGGCGCGGCCGAGGCTCGTGGTGACCAGAACGGTTCCGACAGCCTGACCGTTGACCAGCTCGACACCGTCGGGCTGGGTGCCCTCGGTGAAGTACTTGTCGGTCAAGCGGATGCGCACCTTGGCATTCAGGTCGAGCGACTTCTGGTCGAACGCGAGAATGGCCTCTGACACGCTGGAGAAAGCACGGCCTTCTCCGACCACACCTTCCTTCATCGTGGTGAGGTGGTGCAGACCGATGATCATGTCCTGGGTGGGCAAGGTGACCGGGCGGCCGTCAGACGGCTTGAGGATGTTGTTCGAGGCGAGCATCAGGATGCGTGCCTCGGCCTGGGCCTCAACGGAAAGCGGAAGGTGGACAGCCATCTGGTCACCGTCGAAGTCGGCGTTGAACGCCGCGCAGACGAGCGGGTGCAGCTGGATTGCCTTACCTTCAACGAGCTGAGGCTCGAAGGCCTGGATGCCCAGGCGGTGCAGGGTGGGTGCACGGTTGAGCATGACGGGGCGCTCGCGGATAATCTCCTCGAGCACGTCCCAGACCTGCGGACGTGAGCGCTCGACCATGCGCTTGGCGGCCTTGATGTTCTGAGCGTGGCTCAAATCGATCAGGCGCTTGATCACGAACGGCTTGAACAGCTCGAGTGCCATCTGCTTGGGCAGACCACACTGGTGCAGCTTGAGTTGCGGGCCGACCACGATGACCGAACGGCCCGAGTAGTCCACGCGCTTGCCGAGCAGGTTCTGACGGAACCGACCCTGCTTTCCCTTGAGCATGTCGCTCAGGGACTTCAGGGCACGGTTACCGGTACCGGTAACGGGGCGACCACGACGACCGTTGTCGAACAGTGCGTCGACGGCCTCCTGCAGCATGCGCTTTTCGTTGTTCACGATGATCTCAGGAGCACCGAGGTCGAGCAGACGACGCAGGCGGTTGTTGCGGTTGATCACACGACGGTAGAGGTCGTTCAGGTCGCTCGTGGCGAAACGTCCACCGTCGAGCTGAACCATCGGGCGCAGTTCCGGCGGGAGCACGGGAACGACGTCGAGCACCATTCCGGCCGGCGAGTTGCCGGTCATGATGAACGCGTTCACCACGCGCAGGCGCTTGATGGCGCGAATCTTCTTCTGGCCCTTGCCCTCGGCGATCTGCAGGTGCAGGTTTTCGCTTTCGGTGACCAGGTCGAAGGCCTCGAGACGCTTCTTGATGGCTTCGGCACCCATGAAGGCCTCGAAGTACATACCGAAACGGTCCTGGAGCTCGTGGAAAACGGAATCTTCCGGCTTCAGGTCGCCGACCTTGAGGGTGCGGAAGTCTTCCCACACGCGCTCGAGGTGCGCGATCTGCTCGTCCAGGGACTTACGAACCTGGCCCATTTCCTTCTCGGCGGCGTCTTTCGTGCGCTTCTTCTGGTCGCTCTTGGCACCTTCGGCCTCCAGTGCTGCGAGGTCGGTTTCGAGGCGCTGCAGGCGATCGGCGATACGCGAGTCGCGGCTGGACTCGATGGTCTTGAGTTCGAGACGCAGCTCGTTCTCGAGGCCGGGCATGTCCTGGTGGCGACCGTCTTCGTCAACCGTGATGACCATGTATGCGGCGAAGTAGATGACCTTTTCGAGGTCCTTCGGAGCCATGTCCAACAGGTAGCCGAGACGCGAGGGCACACCCTTGAAGTACCAGATGTGCGTGACCGGGGCAGCGAGTTCGATGTGGCCCATGCGCTCACGGCGCACCGACGACTTCGTGACCTCTACACCGCAACGCTCGCAGACGATTCCTTTGAAGCGAACACGCTTGTACTTGCCGCACGAGCATTCCCAGTCCCGCGAGGGGCCGAAGATCTGCTCGCCGAACAGGCCGTCTTTTTCCGGCTTGAGCGTGCGGTAGTTGATGGTTTCGGGCTTCTTGACCTCACCGTGCGACCAACGACGGATGTCGTCAGCGGTAGCCAGGCCAATACGAAGCTCGTCAAATGTTGTTACGTCGAGCAATTTCTCTCCTTGGAAAGTTTTCGAAGTTTCTTCGGGCCGGGCTTAGATGTCGTCGATGGACGACGACTCAAACCGGGTGGAAATATTGATGCCGAGCTCTTCCGCAGCACGGAACACCTCGTCATCCGTGTCGCGCAGGCTGACTGCGGTGCCATCGGCCGAGAGCACCTCAACGTTCAAGCACAGCGACTGCATTTCCTTGATCAGAACCTTGAAGCTCTCGGGAATGCCGGGTTCCTGGATGTTCTCACCCTTGACGATCGCTTCGTACACCTTGACACGGCCGAGGATATCGTCAGATTTGATGGTCAGGAGTTCCTGTAGGGCGTAAGCGGCTCCGTATGCTTCGAGCGCCCACACCTCCATCTCACCGAAACGCTGTCCACCGAACTGCGCCTTACCACCCAGCGGCTGCTGCGTGATCATGGAGTACGGACCGGTCGAACGAGCGTGAATCTTGTCGTCGACCAGGTGGTGGAGCTTCAGGATGTACATGTATCCAACGGACACCGGCATCGGGAACGGCTCGCCGGAGCGGCCGTCGAAGAGCTGGGTCTTTCCGGTGGAACCGATGAGGCGTTCGCCGTCGCGGGTCAGGGTCGTGGAGTCCAGGAGACCCTCGATCTCGATCTCGAGCGCACCGTCGAATACCGGGGTGGCGACCTTCGTGCCGGGGGCGGCGCTGAAAGCGTGCTCCGGAAGACGAGCAGCCCATTTCGGCTTGCCCTCGACGTTCCAGCCCTGCTTCGCAATCCAGCCGAGGTGCGTTTCGAGCACCTGGCCGAAGTTCATGCGACCGGGGATACCGAGCGGGTTGAGGATGATGTCGACCGGGGTTCCGTCGGCGAGGAACGGCATGTCCTCGATCGGCAGAATGCGGGAGATGACACCCTTGTTGCCGTGACGGCCGGCGAGCTTGTCACCCTCGGTGATCTTGCGCTTCTGGGCGATGAACACGACCACGCGCTGGTTGACGCCCGAGCCGAGCTCGTCGTCGCCGTCCTGCGAGTCGAACACCTTGACACCGATGATGGTGCCGCGCTCACCGTGGGGAACCTTCAAGCTCGTGTCGCGAACTTCGCGGCTCTTCTCGTTGAAGATGGCGCGCAGCAGGCGCTCCTCCGCGGACAGCTCGGTCTCGCCCTTCGGCGTGACCTTGCCCACGAGGATGTCGCCGGGGCGAACCTCGGCTCCGATACGGATGATGCCACGCTCGTCGAGGTCAGCGAGGAAGTCCGGGGACACGTTGGGAAGGTCGCGAGTGATCTCTTCCTTACCCAGCTTGGTGTCGCGGGCATCCACTTCGTACTCTTCGATGTGAATCGAGGAGAGGGTGTCGTCCTTGACCAGGTTCTGGCTCAGGATGATCGCGTCCTCGAAGTTGTAGCCTTCCCACGGCATGAATGCCACGAGCAGGTTCTTTCCGAGGGCGAGCTCGCCCTGGTCGGTGGCGGGTCCGTCGGCGATAACCTCGCCGGCTTCGATGCGCTCACCGGCGTTGACGATCACGCGGTGGTTGAAGCTCGTGCCCTGGTTGGAGCGCGAGAACTTGCGCAGGTAGTAGTCCTGCGTGCCGCCCTCATCGAGCTGGATGGTGACGACGTCAGCCGACACCTCGGAGACCACACCGGGCTTGGCGGCAGTGAGCACGTCACCGGCGTCGATGGCCGTGTAGACCTCCATGCCGGTTCCGACGAGCGGGCTGTCGGACAGCAGCAGCGGCACCGCCTGACGCTGCATGTTGGCACCCATGAGTGCGCGGTTTGCATCGTCGTGCTCGAGGAACGGAATGAGGCTGGTCGCGACCGACACCATCTGACGCGGCGAGACATCCATGTAGCCAATGTCTTCAGCGGGAACGAGGTCGACCTCGCCACCCTTCTTACGAGCGAGCACGCGGGCCTCGGCAAAGTGCGAGTCCTTGGTGAGCGGCGCGTTGGCCTGGGCGACGATGAAGTCGTCCTCTTCGCTCGCGGTGAGGTAATCGATCGTCTCGGTGACCTTGTTGTTGAGCACACGACGGTACGGCGTCTCGATGAAACCGAACGCATTGATCTGCGCGAACGAGGCGAGCGAACCGATCAGGCCGATGTTCGGGCCTTCCGGGGTCTCAATGGGGCACATGCGGCCGTAGTGCGAGGGGTGAACGTCTCGCACCTCAACGCCGGCGCGGTCACGGGACAGACCACCCGGGCCCAGCGCGCTGAGGCGACGCTTGTGCGTCAATCCGGCGAGCGGGTTGTTCTGGTCCATGAACTGCGAGAGCTGGGACGTACCGAAGAACTCCTTGATCGCAGCCACGACGGGGCGCACGTTGATCAGGGTCTGCGGGGTGATCGCTTCGATATCCTGCGTGGTCATGCGCTCACGAACGACGCGTTCCATGCGGGACAGGCCGGTACGCACCTGGTTCTGGATGAGCTCGCCAACAGCACGGATACGACGGTTACCGAAGTGGTCGATGTCGTCGATGTCGATGTTGATGTCGGTCATCTTGCCGTCGCGCAGGCCCGGAAGGGTGGTCTGGTTGTCGTGCAGGGCGACCAGGTACTTGATGGTGGCCAGGATGTCCGCCAGCGTCAGTACGGAGTCACTCAACGGCGCTTCGAGGCCAAGCTTGCGGTTGATCTTGTAACGACCAACCTTGGCCAGGTCGTAGCGCTTGGAGTTGAAGAAGAAGTTGTCGAGGAGCGCACGCGCAGCCTCGGCGGCAACCTGCTCGCCGGGACGGAGCTTGCGGTAGATGTCCTTGAGGGCTTCTTCCTTGGTGAGGATGTTGTCCTTCTCGAGGGTGAGCTCGATGGACGCGTAGCCCTTGAACTCCTCGAGGATTTCCTCGCTGGTGAGACCGAGGGCCTTCAGGAACACGGTGACGGACTGCTTGCGCTTGCGGTCGATGCGCACACCGACCTGGTCGCGCTTGTCGATCTCGAATTCGAGCCAGGCACCACGGCTCGGAATGACACGGGCTGAGTAGATGTCCTTGTCAGACGTCTTCTCCTGCTCGCGGTTGAAATACACGCCCGGGGAGCGCACCAGCTGCGACACGACGACACGCTCGGTGCCATTGATCACGAAGGTGCCCTTGGGGGTCATCAACGGGAAGTCACCCATGAACACGGTCTGGGTCTTGATCTCACCGGTGAGGTGGTTCATGAACTCAGCGTTCACGTAGAGGGGTGCGGAGTAGGTCTTACCCTTTTCCTTGCACTCATCAATGGTGTACTTCTCCGGTTCGAGCTCCGGGTTGGTGAAGGACAGCTGCATCGTTTCGCCGAGGTCTTCGATGGGAGAGATCTCCTCGAAGATCTCATCGAGCCCGGTGCGATTCGGCAGGTCCTGGCGGCCGGCTTTCTGGGCCTCGGCGATGCGAGCCTTCCAGATGTCGTTGCCGACAAGCCAGTCGAAGCTCTCGGTCTGCAAAGCGAGCAGATCCGGAACGTTCAAGTGGTCGCTGATCTTTGCGAACGACAGGCGCTCAGCTGAGCGGCCGTTCTTGGGTGAGTTGGTGGTTGCGTTGCGCGCAGCAGCCAAGGAAATAACCTCCGTGGACCCCGTCAGGTCTAGTTATTGTTATTGGTGATGACTCCGCAGACCCTAGGAAAGAATCTCGTAGGAAATGTGCCTCAAGGTGGCTTGAACACGCAAAGCCGACCGCAATATGAAGGCAAGGTTTTTCTGGGAGCGTAAGGAGTAAGCATATGCCCCAATTAGCGGCATGTCCACCCGAATCTTGCATATGTGTAAATTCTCAGGTATAACCCGCCGCACTACCCACCGCGGAAGCGCACGAACTGCCCTCTTGGCCACCGCAAAACGGCACGTCTTATGCTCCCGGAACGGATGGTGCGCGCAGATCACGAGCAGCCAGGGCGCAGACTGGAACCATGAGTACTGGGCGTAAGGGTGAAGCATTCGACGAGCATCCGGCTGTCGTCCTGAAGTTGAGCGGGCACACAGCGGTGATCGAACCGGACCGGTTCACCCCCGGCAGCTTTCAGCTCGTAGTCGACGGCACGCCGCAGTCGCACGTGAACATCGACCACCCTGATGAGCTGTTCTTCGAGTACATCCAGCGCATCGGGCACGTCATCGACCTGCTCGGGGAACCACACGAGCCAATCACCGCCGTGCACCTCGGAGCGGGCGCGCTGACCCTGCCACGCTATGTGGAGGCGACCCGGCCGGGCTCCCGCCAGCAGGTCGTCGAGATCGAGAGCGACCTGATCGACCTCGTGCGGGAGGTTTTGCCGTGGGACAAGCGCGCCCAGCTGCGCGTGCGCCACGGCGATGCCCGCGAGGTGCTCGGCAAGCTGCCGGCCGGACTCAAGGGAGCCGTCGACCTTGTCGTGGTGGATATCTTCTCGGGCGCGCGCACCCCGAAGCACGTCACGAGCCGCGAATTCTTCGCTCTCGCCGCTCCACTGCTGTCGCCGCGCGGCGTGCTCGCCGTCAACGTAGCGGATGGCCCCGGCCTCGCGTTCGCTCGTGGGCAGGCCGCAACCCTCTCGGCGGTCTTTCCACACGTGATCGGATTCGCCGAGACGCAGGTGCTCAAGGGCCGCCGCTTCGGCAACATCGTATTCATCGCCGCGCACACCCCGATCGACCTCAACTGGATTCCCCGGCTGCTTGCGAACGGACCGCACCCGGCCAAGGTGATCGAGGGCACTGAGCTGAAGCAGTTCATGGCCGGGTCGCTCGTGGCGACCGACGAGACGTCGACGCAGTCGCCGTTGCCGGGCCGCACGGTGTTTCAGATTGGGCACTGACCTGCGACCGGATTCACATCGGCGGCGGTATTCTGGGGGCACCCGTTTATCCCGCGCGGCCCCGGCTGCCCTCGTCATTACAGGAATACACCCTGAGTTTCATCATCGGTTACGACCCCATCACTCTGCGCGAAAAAGTTGACCTGCTGGCCGCCGGCGAGCGGCTCGTCGAGCTCGGCAACCTGCGGAGCCTGGCCGCCCTCAACGAGAAGGTCGCCCTGCTACGTCTGGTCGGTCGGCTCGACGAAGCCTGGGAGATTGCGAACGAGGCGCTGCGCCAGTCCCGCTTCACCGGCAACCGGGAGCAGGCGGTGGCCAGTCGCATCCGTCGCGCCCAGGTTTTGCAGTTTCAGGGCAAGCTCGACGAGGCCGCGAGCGAACTGACCCACTGCATCCTCGACTCTGAGGTGCACGAGTGGACCCGGCTGGCCGCCTACGCCCGGCAGCACCGCGGCAAGGTGTACTTCGACCAGGGCAACCTCGACGGCGCGCTTGCGGACTTCACCGCGGCCGTTTTTCTGCGCGAGAAAGACGGCGCCGACGCCGACGAACTCGATAGCTCACTGCTCGCCGTTGCAGTCGTGGAGTCGCACATCGCGGCCCGCGGGTCCAATTCCCTTCCCGCATAACTCCTGCAATTCGATGCCTGCAACTCAACCACCCGCACAATCTCGCGGCACCCGGGGAGCGGCGCCGCAAATTGCAGGAGTTACGGTGCGTCGTGGCGGGGTACTGGCCGTCGGGCGCGTTCTACGGCATGCTGTGTTCACCACGAAGGCGAGGTAAACGGTGACTGTTCATGCGTTTCGGCGAGCGGCTGCCACAGCGTCGGCCGCCCTGCTGGTTCTGGCACTGGCCGCGTGCAGCGCGGAGGCGCCGCGCGCCACACCGGAGACGTCGACACCAGCCCCCTCCTCGTCCAGCGCGACCGGGACCGCGGACCTGACGCCGGTGCATCCGGTCGCAGAACCGGTCGTGATCGCCTCGGGACTTCAGGCTCCGTGGTCGATTCTGCGGCTGCCCGACGGCGCCACCCTCATCAGCGAACGCGACACGACCCGGGTGCGCGAATTACTTCCCGGCGGCAGCCTGCGCGTAGCTGGCACGATCGAAGCCGCACAGCCCAATGGTGAGGGCGGGCTGCTCGGCCTGGCTTTTCTGGCCGACGAAGCGGCTCCCGGCGGTGCCGGCTGGGTCTACGCCTATTTTTCGACCGCAACCGACAACCGCATCGAGCGGATGCCGCTAGCCGGCTCGCCCGGCAGCCACACCCTCGGGGCATCCACCCTCGTGCTCGATTCAATCCCGCGGGCGGGAAATCACAATGGTGGTCGGATCGCGTTCGGGCCGGACGGCCTGCTCTACGCGACCGCCGGAGACGCCGGAGACACGGCCAACGCCCAGGACTTGGATTCGCTCGGCGGCAAGATTCTGCGCCTGACACCGACCGGCGGCGTACCGGAGGACAACCCCTTCAGCACCGTGGTGTACTCGTTCGGGCACCGGAATCCGCAGGGGCTCGCCTGGGACTCACGCGGCCAGCTTTGGGCGAGCGAGTTCGGCCAGAATACCTGGGACGAGCTCAACCGCATCGTTCCCGGCGGCAACTACGGCTGGCCGCTGGTCGAAGGCCAAGCCGGTGACGCGGCGTATATCGATCCTCAACAGCAGTGGTCGACCGACCAGGCCAGCCCGAGCGGTATCACCATCGTGAACGACACCATCTTCATGGCGAGCCTGCGCGGTCAACGCCTATGGAGTATCCCCATCACCGGCCCGTCCTCCACAACCGAACCCACCGAGTGGTTTGTGCACGACTATGGCCGGTTGCGCGACGTGGTGTCGGGCCCTGCTGGCACACTGTGGTTTGTGAGTAATAACACGGATGGCCGGGGCTCCCCGGCGGCCGGCGACGACCGGCTCTTTCAGGTAGTGGTCGGTCCCTGATGATCCACACGACACATCTCGCCCGGACGCCTCCTTACGGCGCGAGAACGCAGGCGCCCTGATGGCCGATCTCTCGCAGGTGCGCCGGTGGGCCGACGCGCTCATCGCGGCACACCTCGACCCCGGTTGGACCTTTGGCTTCGACAATGCCAAGAAGCGGGCAGGCCTCTGCAATTTCAGTTCGAAGCACATCACTGTCTCGCGCTACCTCGCCTCCCGGTATGCCGACGATGACGTGCACCAGATCCTGTTGCACGAGCTCGCGCATGCCCTGGCCGGGCCGCGCGCCGGGCACGGACCCCGCTGGAAGAAAATGGCACTCGACCTCGGCTACGACGGCAAGCGCACCCACGACGGCGAGATCGCCAATGAGCTCGCTCCTTGGGTGGGCACCTGCCCGGCCGGACACACTCACTTTCGGTATCGGCAGCCCACCCGGCCCCTGGCTTGTGGCCTGTGCGCGCGCCGCTTCGACCAGGCCCACGCCATCAGCTGGCTGCGGCGCGAAATCACGCCGGCCATCCGGCGTCGGGCTGCGGCCTCCGCGGGGCCACGGCTGCCGCCGCCGCGCTGACCGACGTTCGTGCTGGCCGACGTTCGTGCTGACCGACGTTCGGCGACCTCGGGTCAGTGCACGTCGTAGCGGGCCAGGGCGTCGGCGTCCGTTGCGTGCGTCATCGCTCGACGCGCGGTATCGAGCGCCGTCACTGGGTCGCTCTCGGCCACGGCGAGCGCGAGCTGCCGCTCGGCTTCGGCGAGGCGGGTGCGCGCGGCGGCTTGCACCCGACCCCGATTGGCAGCCACGAAGTCTCGAGTGAGCGTGATCTGGCTGCGCGCGGTGAGCAGCGCGCCAGCCAGGGCCGTTCGGGCGTTGTCGAGGCGCAGCTGGCGGTTGCGCGCCTCCGAGCGGATGCTGTCCAGCCCGTTCATCGCCGTCTCAAGGGTCAAGAGATCTGCGGCCGGGTCGCTTAGCCGAACGGGCTCGCGGAGCGATGCCTGGACCGCTGCGGCGTCGGTGATGACGTGATTGAGTGACGCGCTCGTGTCGGATTCCTCGTGATTGTCGCGCAGTGCGCGGGCTTCGGCGAGTTCCAAGCTGGCAGCATCCAGTGCCTGTTGCAGGTTGGCGAAGCCGCGATGAAGCTGGTCTTCGCCGGTTTCGATCGCGTCGAGCAGTTGTGTTGCCTGAAATAGGGCGTGCTCTGCAGCCTGCAACTGCTCCCCCACCGGTTCAGACGACGCTGCTTCGAGGCGGGTAACCGCGGCATCGGCACTCGCCCGCGCCCCTTCGAGGGCGGTGCCGGCCCGACCGACGTTGCCGCCGATCGGTGCCAGCGCCGCCGCGGAATAGCTCAAGCCCAGCCGGGCCAGGGTGTTTGCGCCGCCGGCAACCCGATCGGACATTCGGTCGAGGCGTCGGCGCAGTTCATCAATCTGCTGCGGGGCATTACGTTCAACGCCGCGTTTGGCGGTGAAATTGCGGGCCTGGTTACTCAGTCGGGCGGTCGCCTCATCGGCGAATTGAACAATCTGCTGGTTCCAGCGGGTGCGTTCTAGAGCGGTATCCGGCACAGCGTCATCGAGCTTCTGCTGCAGCGCGAAGGCGTCGCTGAGCTGATGCTTGGACGTCGTGAGCGCCGCCGCAAACTCCTGCGTCGCGGATTCACCGAACTGGGCGATGGCGAAACTGAGTTCGTCACTGGCGTCCTGCACGAGGTCGTCGGCGCGTACCAGGCTGCTCGAAGCGCTACGCTCCAGCTCGGTGGCGGCCGCGCTCACCTGCCCGAGTCTGGTTCGCGTGCGCCGGCGCGAGGCTGCCACCAGCGCCCAGACTCCGGCTACCACGAGGCCGACAACGATGACCGAGGGTACCCACCAGAGATCGCCATTCATGCGCTTGAGTCTAATAAAAAAATACTGACCAAACGCCCTACCGGTCGTCGGCAGAGGGCCGCCGCATCTGCTGCCGGATCATCTCGAAGTCGTGCCGCGAGATTTCAAGCACGCCGCGCCGCAGTTGGAACCCCCAGTTGGGATTGCCCTGGGTCAGTTGCAGCACCGACAACAGCGGGCGGATGCTCGCGGGCCAGGCATCCAGGTCGTAGTCGGCCCGGCGTCGCCAGGGTCGCCACGAGTTACCGGGGTCGCCCACCTGATAGGCGTGGGCATCCGCTATGCGGCCGATCGCGGTGAACTCTTTGAGCGGATCGCCCTCGATCGCGGTCTTCGGCGAGTAGTAGACGATGCCATCGGCTTCCCCCATCTGCTTGAGGAGGTCTCCGGCACCGCGGTTGGCGCGGGCGATGCCCAAATCGACCCCGCGCAGCACGTGCTCGCGGTGTACAACGCCGAGCCAGAACCGAATTGCCACCTGTCATTTGTACTGCATTTAGTTGTGCCGCACGCCATGCTCAGACCAAACTGGGTCAATGCGCGTTCTGCTCAAAGAGATCCTCGACTGCCCCCCGGATGCCGCCTGGCACGCCATCCACAGCCCGGCCGTCTTCCGTGAGGTGAGTAGCCCGTTCATGGCGGTGGAGTCGCTCGAAGCCGACGGTTTTCCCACCCGCTGGGAGCCGGGCGAACACCCCGCCGAATTCTCCATGCTCGGTCTGGTGCCGATGGGCACCCAGGTAATTCGGCTGGCCAATTCGACGCACCGTGCCGATGGGGTGCGAATTCTGCGCGATACCGGTCGTGGTGTGTCGGGCGCACTGAGTGCGGTCACGCTCTGGGACCACCGCATGGCGATCGCCCCTGACCCGGCCGGAACCGGCAAAACGCTGTACCGCGACCAGCTCATTTTTCGCGGACGCCCGGCGACGATCGCGCTCTGGCCGACCTTCTGGGCGTTCTGGCAGTGGCGGATGCTGCGCCTGAAGCATCTCGCGCCTAACTGGCAGTACGACATCGGCATCGACGACCCGGACTTCGTGCCTTCGGCGCAACGGGTGACCCCCACCGAGAACACCGAGAACACCGAGAAGGCCGAGAAGGCCGAGAAGGGCGAGAAAGGCGAGAAAGGCGAGAAGGGCGAGAAGGGCGAGAACACCGAGTCGTAGTAGATCGCTTCGTGTGAATCATTCCCTCGGCGGTAGCGTAGCCACTATGAGCTCTTCCCTCGCTGCCTTACAGATCGCCGACTGGCGTCGCCTTGTGACCGGACTGTACGCGGGGGTGCGTCAGCTGAGCGCGACCAGCCCGGCGAGCGGGCACGAACTGTGGCGTTCCGGGCGAGACGAACTGTTCGCCGGGCATCCGTCGTCACCGTTGCTGCGCGACGACCGCGCGGCATTCACCGGACTGCCAATTGCCGCCTATGACCCCGACTGGCGCTTCGAGGTAGAGGTGCACCGGGCCGAACAGCCGCATCGCATGAACGTAGAAACGGGAACTGACGGCACTGTGCCATTCGACCTGGTCGGCACCGTGCGACTGCCCTACCTCGGTTCCCTCGACGTATGGCGACTGGCGAGTTACGGCGGCGGCTTGTTCCTGCCGCTCAAAGACGCCCTCGCTGGCAAGAGCGACGGGACCTATGGCGGTGGACGCTACCTTCTCGACACCATCAAGGGCGCCGACCTCGGCCCGGGTACGGAGGACGACAGCCTCATCCTCGACTTCAACTTCGCTTACAACCCCTCCTGCGCGTACGACCCGATATGGGCCTGCCCACTGCCGCAGGGCGGCAACATTATCGACGTCGAGGTGCCGGTCGGCGAGCTCTACCACGGCGACCATTTCTAGGGCTCTGCCGCCGATTTGACAGCATCCGCTAGAGTAGGGGTACTTGCGAGTGCGTAGCTGCGCTTGCTGCGTCGTAGAACGCCCTCTTCTCTATCCGGCGGCCCACCAGGGCTGACCTGATTTTTCGAATGAAACATTCTTACGGCGAACGGATGTGCCCCTCGGCACCTTCGCCATGTGAATCCTCCTGGTTTGCTTATCGCTGCGCGGTAAAGCGAACGGGCGAGGAGACTGATGCCCTGAAAGGCACCATTTTGTCTACAACCTTCGGCACGCTCGGCGTGCCTGCTCCCCTGGTTAAGGTTCTCTCTTCCCAGGGAATCGACACCGCCTTCCCGATTCAGGTCGATACTCTTCCTGACACACTGAACGGCCGCGACGTGCTCGGCCGCGGCAAGACCGGTTCGGGCAAGACCCTGGCCTTCTCCATTCCGATGGTGTCCCGCCTCGGCGGCAACCTCGCCGGCGGCAAGCGCCGCCCGGGCCGCCCGCTCGGCCTGATCCTCGCGCCGACCCGCGAGCTGGCCACGCAGATCACCAATGCCATCACCCCGCTCGCCGAGGCCTACGGCCTCAACACCACGACCATCTTCGGCGGTGTCTCGCAGGGCCGCCAGGTCGCCGCGCTCAAGGCCGGCGTCGACATCGTCGTGGCCTGCCCCGGCCGGCTCGAAGACCTCATGAAGCAGGGCTTCGTGAACCTCGACACCATTGAGATCACCGTGCTCGACGAGGCCGACCACATGGCCGACCTGGGCTTCCTGCCCGTCGTCACCCGCATCCTCGACAAGACGCCCGGCACCGGCCAGCGCATGCTGTTCTCCGCCACGCTCGACAACGGCGTTGACAAGATCGTCAAGCGCTTTCTGCACGACCCGGTGATGCACTCGGTCGACGAGGCCAACAGCCACGTCTCGGCCATGACCCACCACGTGTTCGAGGTCTCCGGCGTCGACGCCAAGAAAGACCTCGTGCAGAAGCTGGCGAGCGGCTCCGGCCGTCGCATCCTCTTCATGCGCACCAAGCACCAGGCCAAGAAGCTCGCCAAGAGCCTCACCGACGCGGGCATCCCCTCCGTCGACCTGCACGGAAACCTCTCGCAGGTGGCCCGTGACCGCAACCTCGCCGCGTTCAGCACCGGCACGGTCAAGGTTCTCGTCGCAACGGACGTCGCCGCTCGTGGCGTGCACGTCGACGACATCGAGCTGGTCATCCACGTTGACCCGCCGGCCGAGCACAAGGCCTACCTGCACCGTTCGGGCCGTACCGCCCGTGCCGGCAGCGCCGGTGATGTCGTCACCGTCGTGCTGCCCGAGCAGAAGCGCGACACCGACGCCCTGCTGCGCAAGGCCGCCATCAAGGTGACCCCGCAGCGCGTGGACTCCTCCTCTCCCGCCGTCGACGCCCTCGTCGGCGACGTCGCTGCCTACGTCAAGCCGCTTCCCCGCGTCGAGGCGCCGCAGCAGCAGCGTCAGTCCCAGGGTGGGCGCTCGCAGGGCGGTCGTTCGCAAGGTGGCCGTGCCCAGGGCGAGCGCAGTGCTCGCCCCAGCCGTGACGGTGATTCCAGCCGTGGCGGCCGCGATGCCGGTGCCAGCCGCTCCGGCGCAAATCGCGACGGTGCCCGCACCGAGCGTACCGACGGCGGTCGTGGCCGTGCCGGCGACGCGGCCTCGGCCGGCGGCGCTCGTCGCGAGCGATCCGGCCGTCCGGCTGGCGCCGCCAGCGCACCTCGTTCCGGTTCGGCCGCTGGCCGTTCCGGCGGAGCGCGCGTCGGCAGCCTCCAGGTCGGCGGACTCGTTCGCGGACCTGGCTCGGGTGGGGCCGGTCGTTCGGCTCCGCGTCGCTCGCAGGGCTAGTCTTCACGGGCTCATCCCGCAGCATCCGCTTGAAACAACAGTAAAAACGGGTCGGTCTCTTTTCGAGATCGGCCCGTTTGCGGTATCCGAACGTCACGACACACTCCCAAACACGGTTAGTGTCGAACCATGAACACCACAGTTGTCGTTCGACCCGTCAGTGAAACAGATGCCGAAAGCCTGGGCCGCGTTCACGCCGCCTGCTGGCATGAAACCTACGATCACCTGCTCAGCCAGGCCGCCCTGTCGCAGCTGCGGCCGCAGCGTCTGGCCGCCCTCTGGGGCCGCTTCACGGCCCAGGGCGCGCAGTACCGCCAGCATGTCGTGCTCGTCGATGGCGAGATTGTGGGCTTCGCCGGCAGCGGACCGACGCGCGACGGTGACCATCCCACCCCGAACGAGTTGTTCTTCATGTATTTGCTCGAGGCCAATCACGGTTTAGGCGTTGGCCAGCAGCTCTTCGATTCCGTCGTCGACCCGGGTCCGTCGTCGTTGTGGGTAGCCGCCGACAACCCCCGGGCCCACGCTTTCTACGCCCGAAATGGCTACCTCGCGGATGGTCTCGAGCGCAACGAAGAGGTGCTTGGTGAAAGACTGCACGAGGTGCGCCTGGTTCGATAGCGGCCCGCGCACCCGTGCGAACTTCGTCCGCCAGCGCTCGATTGCGGCCCAAAAACCCCTGATGTGATTTGGGGGCATATTCAAAGTAATAGGGTGAGCGGATGACTAATTCCGCGGCCCCCAGGGCGATCCCCGTCATCCTCGACGTCGACACCGGGGTCGACGACGCCCTGGCCATTCTGTTCGCGCTCGCTCACCCGGGCATCAACGTGCTGGGCATTAGTTGCGTGGCCGGCAATGCCTCGCTCGAGCGCGTGGTCGAGAATACCCTGCGTATTCTCGATGTCGCAGATGCCCCGTATATTCCTGTCGCTGCCGGCGCTCGGCGTCCTCTGCTCGAGCCAGCCCGATCGGCCGCGCACGTGCACGGCGAAGGTGGCCTCGGTACCCTGCAGCTTCCGCCGACCGACCGACGCGCAGAGCCGATCAGTTCGGTCGAACTCATGCGCAAACTGATTGTGGCCAGCCCGCACCCGGTCACCCTGGTTGGACTGGCCCCGCAAACCAACCTGGCGCTGTTGCTGCGCCAGTACCCCGATGTGGTCAGCAACATCGAGCGCATCGTCTTCATGGGCGGATCTACCACGGTCGGCAACGCCACCGCCGTCGCTGAATTCAACGTCTGGCACGACCCGGAAGCCGCGGCCATCGTGCTTGATTCCGGCGTGCCCATCTTTATGTACGGACTCGACGTGTTCAACCAGGTTGCGATTCCGGAGCACGTCACCACTGCACTCATGCACAGCGACTCCGACCTCGCCCACGTTGTCGGTCAGCTCCTCGGCAACCGGATCGCGCTCGGTTCGGGCCGCAACGCCGACTATTCCGGCCTGATCGGCGATGCCGGCGCCCTCTGCGCCCTGGTCGACCCGGGCGCGTTGGAGACGGCGATGCTGCCCCTCCGGGTGCAGCTGTCCGGTTACGGCCGCGGCCAGACGATCGTCGACAAGCGCACGCATCCGGGCGAGGACATCGTGCACGGCCTGGTCGGCGAATGGGAAGCCGCTGAAGTTGCTCTCGACGTCGACGTCGACCGCTACGTACAGCTGTTCCTCGACACGCTCGGCCTCGGTTCGGCGCTGCCGCTGTCCAGGTAGCGGCCGGGTCGTGACACGCTGAGCGCGTCAGTACAGCTGGCCGACCGAGGCGAGGGCTGCGCGCAGCAGGGTGCCGCGGCCACCTTCCATTTCGGCTGATACGCCCGGGGATGCGGCCTCGGCCGGCGTCATCCACGTGATCTCCAGCGCGTCCTGCCGGGGATCGCAGGTACCGCTGACGGGAACGACATAGGCCAGCGAGACGGCGTGCTGGCGGTCATCCGTGTAGGCGGTGATGCCGGGCATGGGAAAGTATTCGGCGACGGTGAACGGCACGGGGCTGGTCGGCAGCTGCGGAAAAGCCATTGGACCGAGGTCTTTTTCGAGGTGACGAAACAGTGCGTCCCTGAGGGTTTCGCCGTACAGCACGCGGCCGGAGACCAGGGTCCGGGTCATTTCGCCGGTCGGTCGGGCGCGCAGTAGCACGCCGACCTCTACGACCTGGCCGAGGCCATCTACCCGAACGGGCACGGCCTCGATGTAGAGAATCGGCAGCCGCCGGCGAATCTCGGCGAGCTCGACGTCTTTCAGCCAGCCCGGATTCGTGTTCGGGGCTCCCGCGGGGGGCTTTTGCGTCCAGTCCGGGTCTGGGTCAGGGGTTCGCACGCTCATAGTGCCATTCTGTCTTACGTGGCCGCCGTGCGCGCACGCGCGGCGCTGCTCGGTGCGAGAAGCGCGCCAGGCAATGAAAGTATGGGGTGCGCGGCGCCCACGCGTTGCGCGTACCGGGGAGGACCCCATGACCACTAACACCCCTATCGACACTGCTGCCGTACTCTGGTCGACGAACGGCGCCGATCAGACCGATCGACCGTTGCTGATCATCATGCACGGCTACGGTTCGAACGAGGGCGACCTGTTCTCGCTCGCTCCACATTTGCCGCTCGAACCGGTGATCGCGGCGCTGCGCGCGCCCCTGCCGGTCGGCGCGGGATGGGCGTGGTTTCCCATCACTGACCCGGGCAATCCCGACACCGCGACGGTGGACGCGGCCGTCGCCGCGGTGCTCGACTGGCTCGATGCCTTGCCGCAGCAGCATCCGTCTATCGGTCTGCTCGGATTCTCGCAGGGCGGCGCCATGGCTCTCGAGCTGCTGCGCGCCTCGCCGAATCGGTTCAGCTTCGCGGTGAATCTCTCCGGCTTCGTCGCGACCGCCTCGCAACCCGGTGACACCGTACTGGCGGATCAGCCGGTTCCGGTGTTCTGGGGGCGCGGAACCGCCGACGGTGTCATTCCGGCCAGCGCGGTAGAGCGCACCCAGGCCTGGTTGCCCGGGCACAGCACGCTCACCGAGCGCATCTATGAGGGACTTCCCCACTCGATCTCTCAGGCCGAACTCGACGACGTAGTCAACTTTCTGCGCGCCCAGTACGGTCAAAGTGCGACTGAACCGATGGCCTAGGAGCGCTCAGGACACGGTTCGGGTCAGCGCGATCGAACCACGGGACGATATTACTAGCGGTCGCGCTTGGCCTGCTCCTGGGCGGCCTGGCGCTCAACGTGCGCCTTCTTGGCCACGCGCTGGGCGTCGCGGTCTTTCACTGCGATCTGGTCGGCGCGCACGCCGGCCTGGGTAGAACGTTCCAGCACGAGCCAGGCCGGCGGCTGCTGGAGCAGGGCGGCGATCTCGGCAGTGCTCAGCGGGTCGGTGATCTCGCTGCGGGCCAGGCCGGAGATGGAGACGCCAAGCTTGGCGGCGACAACCTGGCGCGGGTGCGGACCGTTGGCGCGCAACTCGACCAACCATTCGGGCGGGTTCACCATGAGCTCGGCCAACTCGGTGCGGCTGACAAAATCGGTCTGGAACCCAGCCGGTGCCGCGTCGAGCAGAATCCCGAGTTTCTGGGCCGCCGTGGCGGGCTTCATGGTCTGGGGCTTCTTTTCGGAACTCATTGTTCAAGCGTATAGCCTGAGAGGGCGCTCGTTTGGGCAAATCGCACGCTGCTGGTAAATGCGCGGCCGCAAGTTTTGAGAAAGGATGCCGGTGAGCTTTTCCATCGCCTTCGTCGCCGGTGTCACCCCCACCAAATGGACCCGTATCTGGGGCGACCGCCGCCCTGACGTGCCGCTCACCGTATTTCGCACCGAGGCCGCTGAGCAGGTTTCAGTGCTGCACGACGGTCGGGCCGAAGTCAGCCTCGTGCGACTCCCGATCGATGACACCAATCTGAGCGTCATCAACCTGTATAAAGAGATTCCCGTCGTGGTCGCGTCGAAGGATCACGTCATCGAGCAGGCCGAGACCGTACTGCTGGCCGATCTGGCCGACGAACACCTGCTGCAGAACCCCGATGACGTGCCCGAGTGGCGCGACATTGCCGCAGAGGTGCGCGACGGCAGCCGTCGGCTCCTGCCGTTGATGCGCGACCTCGACGAGACCATGGAGCAGGTCGCCGCCGGCGTCGGCATCATCATCGTGCCGCACTCGATCGCCCGGCTGTACGGCCGCAAAGACGTCATCTCCCGCCCGGTCACCGACGTGGCTGACACCCAGATCGCCCTCGCCTGGATCACCCGGGAGACCACCGACGACATCGAAGAGTTCATCGGCATCGTGCGCGGGCGCTCCAAGGCGAGTTCGCGAACGGATGCCGGCCCGCCCGCTGCGGCCGACGCCGCGACCGCAGATGGAGAACAGCCCGAAGTTTCAAGCGATGGCCGCCCGCAAAAGCCACCGCGCAAACCGAAGAAGACCGACAAAGCCAAGGCCGCTGCGAAGGCCATTCGAGTTGCCGCCGCAAAAGCGAAACCTGCTGTGCGCAAGAGAACCGAGAGCGCCCCCGGCCGCACCCGGCCGACCAAGAACCCCAACAAGGGCAAAGGCCGCGGGCACTAAGAACCTACGGGTTCTGGAGCACCGACAAAATATTGCCGGCGGGGTCGGTGAACCAAGCAATATCGGGGCCTGCCCCGGCGCCGGCCGCGATGCCTTTGTCATTCTGCTCGAAACCGTCGTAGCGCAAAAACTCCACACCGCGCTCGGTGAGTTCGTCGACGGTCGCATTGAGGTTGACGACCGCGAAATTGAGAATCGTATACGTGGCCGGCACGAAATCCGGTTTCGGGTAGGCGATGACCGGTGCGCCGCCGGGAAGGGCGATGTTCAGCATGCCCATCTCCTCGACCGTGACCTCAAGGCCGAGGGTTTCGGCGTAGAAGGTGCGCGCAGCATCGAGGTCGGAAACCGCGAATCCGCTGAAGCCGGCAACGATTCCGACGTTGTGCTCGGTCTGGGGCATGAGTGACTCCTTCAGTCGGAACATCAATCGATCAGCGGGAGCTGATCGAGGCGAACTTGCGAATACACAGCGGCACGAATACCAGCAACATCACGGTGATGCCGATGAGTACGGTCAGGACAGGGTTTTGCATGGTCCAGATATCAGGCACCGGCGCGGTACCCAGGTTGCCGAACAACTGCCGCACGGCCTGCACGAGCGACGACACCGGGTTCCACTCGGCAAAGACACGCAGCGGCGTCGGCAGGGTCTCGCTCGGTACGAACGCGTTCGACACGAAGGTGAGCGGGAAGAGGATGAGGAACGACGCATTGTTGATGACCTCCGGGCTTTTCACGCTCATACCGAGCAGCGCCATCACCCAGCTAAAGGCGTAACCGAACAGCAACAACAAGCCGACTCCCGCCAGGAATTCAGGCGGCGAGGTGTTGACCCGCCAACCAACCGCGAGGCCGGTTGCCATCATGATGATCATAGAGATGGTGTTCAGCGCGAGGTCGCCATTCGTTCGACCGATGAGCACAGCGGATGCGTTCATCGGCAAGCTCCGAAAGCGGTCGATGATGCCTTCCTTGAGATCGAGTGCCATGGCCGCGCCGGAGAACGTCGCTCCGAACACGACTGTCTGCGCGAAAATGCCCGCCATGAGAAACTGCGTGTAGTCGCTGCCCTGGACCGCGATCGCTCCGCCGTACACCTGGCTGAACAACAGCACGAACATGATCGGCTGGATCACTGCGAAGACGAGCATGTCGGGCGAACGCTTGATCTTGATGAGGTTGCGCTTAGTGACCGTCCAGCCGTCGGAGTACCAGAGAGAAAGCGGATTCCAGGCGGGCAGCGGAGGCAGTGTGCCCACTCGAGATTCATTTCGCTCGCGGGCCGGATCGGGTGTGACTGGCTCGGGCCTGACGGGATCAGGGGTGACGAGCTCGGGCCTCACGACGGAGTGGCGGGGGCTCATGTCACCTTCTCCAAATCGGTGGCGTCGGCATCCGCCGCGCGTTTCTGCACGCGCTTGGCCTGCGCTCGTTTCGACAGCTTGGGGCCGCTGGCATCCGTGTCGTTGTCGGTAACGGTGAGATCGGCTTTGTGCCCGGTCAGCCTGAGGAATACGTCATCGAGGGTGGGGCGGCGCATGCCGGCATCGTGCAGGTTGACCTGCGCCGCACGGAGGTCGGAGAGCATGTTCTGCAGCGCAGTCGGGCCGTCCGTGACGGCAACCTCGACTCCGCGGCCGTCGGTCGACACCGAGGGCTCGCCCGAGCCGTGGCGGGCCAGGATCTCGCGGGCAGTCCCGACGTCGGTGGCATCGACCAAGGCCACCACCACGCGGTGCCCGCCGATCTGGGCTTTGAGCTGATCTGAGGTGCCCTCGGCAATGACTCGGCCGTCGTCGATCACGACGATGTCATCGGCGAGCTGGTCGGCTTCTTCGAGGTATTGCGTCGTCAGTAGCACGGTCGTGCCGTCGGCGACGAGACGCTTGATGACATCCCACAGAGCGATGCGGCTGCGCGGGTCGAGTCCGGTCGTCGGTTCGTCGAGAAAGAGTATCTTGGGATTGATGACCAAGGCGCCGGCGAGGTCGATGCGCCGCCGCATACCGCCGGAGAACCCCTTGACGGGCCGGTTGCCAGCGGCGGTCAGCTCGAACAGGTCGATGAGTTCCTGAGCCCGTTTGCGGGCGGCCGTGCCACCGAGGTGGTAGAGGCGGCCGACCATCTCCAGGTTCTCGAATCCGGTCAGGTTCTCGTCGACCGCTGCGTACTGGCCGGAGACCCCGATAATGCGTCGCACCGATTTCGGGTGGCGGATGATGTCGATTCCATCGATGACGGCCGTGCCGGTATCCGGTCTGATCAAGGTCGTGAGCATCTTCACAACGGTTGTCTTTCCGGCACCGTTCGGTCCGAGCAGGGCTTTGACCGTGCCACGGGGAACCTGTAGGTCGAGCCCGGCGAGCGCGTGCACCGGCCCGCTCTTGGACTGGTAGGTCTTGGTCAGGCCTTGTGCCTCAATAATCACGAAATCGGTTCCTTGCCTGAAGATCGAGAAATTGCGCAGATGTCGAATCGTCTTACCCTGCGATGTTAACCGGGCCGGATTCCTTTGACAACCGATGTCTCGCACGAGGGCCCGGCGCTACCCCGCCAACGTCAGCCCGGGGTGACCCAATTGGCGCTCCCTGTGAGAATCTCAGAAACATGGTCTGTTTCTGGCAGCAACCACGGAGGACGCTATGCACTGCCAATGAATCGGATCGGGAAGCTGAACACCTGTCACTATTTGGTCAGGGAAACACCCCATGGAGAGGAATTCATGTCCACGACCACCACGCAATCAACTGAAAAACACGTGCAGTCCCTCGCGCTGCACCGGGAGAACACGGGCGAGCGCATGATCAACCAGAGCCTGCTTGTGCGCCGCATCACTGTCGGACTTTCGCTCGCTGTCGTGGGGGCGATCCACATCCTTGATCTGCCCGGTAAATTCGACGAAACTCCGTATCTGGCGGTCGCCTATATCGGGATCATCCTCGTCGCGGCCGTCCTCGTTGAGCGGGTACTGGTTGTCGGGTCGAGAATTGACTTTCTCGCCGCCGCCACGCTGTCGGCAGCCGTCATCATCGGCTTCATCGTCAATCGCACCGTTGGTATGCCGATGGCCACTGGTGACATCGGAAACTGGCTAGAACCGCTCGGTCTGCTCTCACTCGCCGTCGAGGGCTTCGTCATCTGGCAAGCACTCGTCGCCGTCGCACTACACCGCAGTCGGCGCTAGCTCTACAACTGAGACGACCGTCGATTGGCCGAAACTCTCGCTCAAGCAGAGTCGCTCCTACAGCCGGGCGAGGCGCTCGATGTCTTCGAGGAACTCGGCTGCGACCTCGTCGGACACGGTTCGGCGGGTTTCGGAGATTGCAACCTCATAGTCTTCGGTGCTGGGGCCGTTGATAGCAGGCCCAGCACCGGCTTTGTAGAGAGCTTTCTCAAGCGCGTGCTGGGATGCCCGATGGGCGGCGTATTCGACGTCGGCCGGGGAGAACCCGTCGCTCTGCTCGACCAGGATCGCCAGGTCGACCTCCCCCGATACGGCGTCGGGAATGTAACGTTCCCAGATAGCTTGGCGGGCGGCGACATCCGGCAGCCCGATCGGCACAACATAGTCGAAGCGTCCGTGGCGAAGAAAGGCGGAGTCGAGTGCGCGAATGAAGTTCGTCGCGCAGACCAGCAGGCGACCAGGTTGTTCGCGAAAAGCCGGGATGATCTTGAGCAGTTCATTTGTCACACCCTGCATAGCCGAGGGCGGTTCGCCGGAACGCTGGGCGGCGATCTCCTCGACCTCGTCAATGAACACGACCGCATGTTCGAGCTCGGCGATCTTCAAAAAGGTGTCCCGCAGCGCGCCGGCGAGGCCCTGCGGGTCGGTGGCGAGGCGGGAAGGGAAGACCTCGACGAACGACCACTCCAGGCGGGAGGCGATCGCCTTGGCGAAGGTGGTCTTTCCGGTCCCCGGAGGGCCGAACAGTACGACGGCTTTGGGCGGCGAGACACCGTACTGCTCAGCGAGTTCGGGTTCAGCCAGGGGCATGACCAGGCGGCGCTCGAGCAATTCCTTCTCACGTTCCATACCGCCGACCTTCTGCCACAGGTCGCGCGGCAGTACGCGTCCGCCTAGCTCACCGAGCAGTTTGAGCTCCTCCCTCTGCACGGGAATGTGCCGCTCGAAGTAGCGCAGGTTCTTCTTCACTTCGAACCCGCGGTTGAGAAAGGGATCGACGTTCGTCTCTGATTCGGGCATGAGCGCTGACAGTTTGGTCATGCCGTGCGGGGCCATTCGGCTCTCGAGGGCAGCGAGCATAGCCGTGCCGATGCCCTGGCTCTGCCAGCTTTCGGCGGTCGCCAAAAAGACGATCCAGCCTTGCGCGTGAGCAGCGCGGCCGACGGCTGCGCCGACGACCTCCTCGCCGTGCACCGCTACAACGGCGTGATCCTTCTGGCAGGAGGCGAGCACCTCGGAAAGACCGTAGACCGGTTCTGTGTCTGAGGCCTTGATCTCTTCCCACAGACGCAAAATGCCGTCCAGATCGTCGGAGTGAAAGTCGCGCAGTCGCCAGCCAGTCATCGTGAACCTCGCATCGTAGGGTGTGCAGCCAATCTATTACATGCGATCAGGCGTGAAATGCGGCGACGAGAATGCGAGGCAGTCTGCGCGCGGAGGGATGGGCGGCGAATTCGGTCAGCAGGCGGGCGGTGCGCGCGCCGCTTCTAGCCGACACGAACCACGGCGGTTTGGGTAGCAGCGCCCACTCGGCGTGGGCGACCGAGCGCGGAAACGGGCGGAACGGACCGCGCACCACGGTGCGCTCCACCTCATCAAGAAGGAGCGCGTTGTGGACCACTCCGATACCGCTCTGCACGTTATCGAGGGTGTGCCCCGGGAATGCACCCCACGGTGCCGCCGCCGAGAGAAAGCCGACGCCGGTCCAGGCGTTGATCGCGATGGTTCCGTACTGCAGGCGCGTAACGGCCCGTTCAAACCCCGGGCCAAGCCGCCGAATAGTACCCGGCAACCCGATAATATTCACACCGAGAGTGCCGTGGAAATCACGATTAACGGTCCGAACGGCGGCGTCAAGATAGGCCTGGTCATCCCCCGGCAATTCGAGGACGCCGAGCACGGGTGCAAAGTATTCCGTTGTCAGCATATTTTCTGTGGAAGGGGATGCTGTGAAAGGGGATGCTGTGGAATTCGGCACGGCTATGAGCAGGCGCCCGCCGGGAATCGGCTGCGCGGCCGGGTAGGCAGCGCAGGCCGCCCGCATCCGCTCGTCGCTGCCGGGGTACCAGGCCGGTCGTGTCGGCGCGGCAGCGAGGGCCGCGGCGACCGCGGCGAGAAATGCGTGCTTCTGCGGCCAGGCGGCGCTCAGCACGAGCACCTGCCCGGCGATGCAGTTGTAGCCGCCGTTATGCAGCCGCATGGTGGCCACGTGTTCGGCCTGGTAGCGCAGGTCCTTGGGGCTCCACCGGCCGGGCAGCACGATGATCGGGGATACTCCGCCGAGTTCGCTGCTGATCGGTTTACCGAGGCGGGGAGTCTTGGACCCACCGAACACGATGGCGTCGTGGGTGGCCGCGCTGCCGGTGATGTGCACGTGGCTGATGCCCACGTGGTGGGCTAGGTAGTCGCCCACGTCGGCGCCGCCGATGACGATGCGCAGCAGGCCCTGCGCGATGAGCGGGGCGAGAGCCGCCCGATAGATCGGCAGTAGTCCGTCGAAGGTGGGGTTGAGCTTGAGTATTGAGACCCGATTGTGCGCCAGGAGCTCGTACAGCACATCGAGCGGGGCGATCGAGCTGATGTTGCCGGCACCGAGCACGAGGCCGACCCCGCCGGTCACTGTCGGACTGAGCTGGCCCAAGCCGGCCGATACACGCGCCCGCTGCACAGTGACGCCCGGCCGCAGCCAGGTTCGGGCGCTGAATCCGTGGAGCAGCAGCCCATCCCACGCGTTATGGGGCAATACGGAAACAGTGACGCGACCTCCGGGCGCGCGCCCCAATCTCTGGCCGGCGAGCGGGCTGCGCCCGGAAGCGAGCCCCCGCAGAGTGCGGCCGAGTGCATACACCGAGGTGAGCACCGCATATGGTCCGGTCAGCCATTCTTCGCCGATCAGCGGAGACGAGGGGTCTAAACCTTTGGCATGAGCCACAGCAGCCACCCAGCGCTCGGCTTCATCAGAAACGGATGTCGCGGTGCGCGCCAGCAAAGCGCCGCGCGCCGCGAGCGGGGTCACCCTCCACCGCACGCTTCCTGCAGCCAACTCGGCGATCGCGAGGTCGAGCTGTGACGTGTTTTCGTCAGCGCGGTCTGCCGTCGTGGACATTGATCTCCCGTGATTGGCGCCCAGACCAGCCCGGGGCAGATAACTGGTGCCTGTGCGGACGTCTGTGCCCGGCAGCCGCCCGAAGCGGCTGGCTAGGGCAGGTCTACCGGACAGTGGAGCTGGGTACGTTCGCCACTGCGGTCGATGTCGTGCTGGTCCATCGGCTGGGAGCAGACCGGACAGACACGCACGGGCGCGGGCTGTGCGCGGAGCAGATCGGACCCGCTCAAACCAACCGGCGGCGGTCCGAGAATGGGAAACAGTCGACCGTTCAGCCAGGCAGTGAAGCCGCCCGGTCCTGTGCCGAATGAAAAGGGTATCTTGCCGTGCATCATGACTGTTAGTGTACTAACTAAAAGCATAAAGAACAACGGGTCGGAACAGGACACCCATGACATCGTCAACGCTTGACAACCCCCTTGCCCTCGACAACCAGGTTTGCTTCGCCCTGGCCATCGCCTCACGCAACGTCATAGCCCTGTATCGGCCCATTCTGGAGCCACTCGGGCTTACTCATCCGCAGTATCTGGTCATGCTCGCCCTGTGGAACGAGAGCCCGCGCACACTCAAGGGCCTCGGCCAGACCCTCCGCCTCGAGCCAGCGACTCTCTCCCCCCTGCTCAAGAGGCTCGAAGCCACCGGCTACGTGCGGCGGCAGCGCCGGGAGGCCGACGAACGAACGCTCGATATCACGCTGACCGACCGCGGACAGAACCTGCGGGCGGTGGCCGAAACTATCCCACCGCGGGTCGTCGAAGCGCTCAACCTGCCGATGGACGACCTGCTTCGCCTGCACGATGCACTGCACCGGGTTATCGTCGCGACGTCCTGACCCGCCGGCGCCGACTGGAAAGATACCGCTTGAGGACCGGCTCAGGCGATCGCGTCGGATACCGTCAACAGGGCGGCGTGGAAGGCAGACGCAACGTGCGCGTTGGTGATGCGGCCGTTGTGCACGTTGAGCCCCTGGGCGAGAGCGGAGTCTTCGGCGATGGCCTGCTTCCACCCCTTCTGGGCCAGCGCGACGACGTAGGGCAGGGTGGCGTTGGTCAGTGCCCGCGTCGCCGTGGCCGGCACTGCGCCGGGCATGTTGGCAACGCAGTAATAGACGCTGTCATGCACCAAGAAGGTGGGATTGTCGTGCGTGGTGGCGTGCGATCCCTCGAAGCATCCGCCTTGGTCGATCGCGATGTCCACGAGTACGGAGCCGGGCTTCATCGAGGCAACCATGGCGTCGGTGACGAGTTTGGGAGCCTGCGCACCTGGAATGAGCACAGAGCCGATAACAAGGTCAGCGTCCCGCACCTGCTCGGCAATCTCGTACTGGGTCGACGCGCGCGTCTGGATCTCGCCGTTGAAACGGGCCTCGAGTTGGCGCAGGCGAGCCAGCGACAGGTCGATGATGGTCACGTCGGCGCCCATGCCAAGCGCGTTAGCCGCGGCGTGCTCGCCGGCCACGCCGCCGCCGATCACGACGACCTTGGCCTTGGGGGTTCCGGGAACACCGCCGAGCAGAATTCCGCTACCGCCGTTGGCACTCATCAGGTGGTAGGCACCGACCTGCACCGAGAGGCGGCCAGCGACCTCGCTCATCGGCGAGAGCAGCGGCAGGCTGCGGTCGGCAAGCTGCACGGTCTCATAGGCAATCGCGGTCGTGCCAGACTTGATCAGAGCCTCAGTGCATTCAGCGGATGCCGCGAGGTGCAGATAGGTGAACAGCACCTGCCCCGGGCGCATCAACGGGTATTCGCTGGCAATGGGCTCCTTGACCTTCAGGAGCAGGTCGGCCCCGGCCCAGACTTCGGCGGCGGTGTCAGCAATGAACGCCCCGGCAAGCCGAAAAGCATCGTCGGTGATGCTGGAGCCCAGCCCGGCACCCTTCTCGATGACGACCTCGTGGCCGCGCCGAGTGAGTTCGTGAACACCGGCAGGAGTGATCGCCACGCGGTTCTCATTATTCTTGATCTCGGTGGGAATGCCGACCAACATGTCTGCTCCGTTTCGGGTTGCCAGCGCCGAACGTATCGGCTGTGATAGGGCAAGACTGCTATTGATTCGTTTCAGCTAGGTAAAATACGTAGAATCTGCCAGACTTCAAGAATATTCCACTAAATATGCGGTTGTCAGGAGATGTGAGATGACGGAAACGAAGAGGATTCGGGTGGTCGAAACCCTCGACGACGTCGATCGCATCCTGGTCGCGGCGCTGCAGGCGGACTCCCGCACGACCAACAGCCGGCTCGCCAGCGCGGCTGGTATCGCCGAGTCCACGTGCGTCTCCCGGGTGCGCTCGCTGGTCAGCCGCGGAATCATCACGCGCTTCACGGCCATGGTCGACCCGAAAGCGATAGGACTCGGCCTACAGGCGCTGATCAGCGTGAGCATTCGCGCAGGCGCCCGCACGCACATCCCGGCCTTTCGCGATTCGATCCGGGTGATGCCGCGCGTTGTGCAGCTATATTTTCTCGGTGGGTCCGAGGACTTCATCATTCACCTGTCGGCCCGGGACACCGACGATGTGCGCGATTTCGTGCTGGACAACCTTTCAGCCAATCCCGCGGTCGCGTCAACCCGTACGAGCATGGTGTTCGAGCATTTCTACAACGGCGTCGCCCCCGAATAGAGCGCCCCTAAATTTTCCACGAAATGAACTTCGCCGACACGATTCTGCCCACCATGTTCGGTTTTGGCACCGGACTCGCGCTCATCATCGCGATCGGTGCCCAGAACGCGTTTATCCTGCGGCTCGGTATTGCGGGGCGGAACCGCACCGTGCTCGCCGCTGTGCTGATCTGTTCGGTCTCCGACGCCGTGCTCATTCTGGCCGGCATCGTGGGAATCGGCGCTCTTATTCGAGCCGCCCCGGTCGTTCTGGTCGTCGCGCGGGTGCTCGGCGCCGGCTTTCTGCTCACCTACGGTGCGTTCGCCGCAGTGCGCGCCTTCCGCCCCGGCGTGCTTGTAGCGGCCGCGACTACATCGGTGCGCACCAAGGCCGCCGTCGCGACGACCATCGCGCTCACCTGGCTCAACCCGCACGTCTATCTCGACACCCTGATTTTTCTCGGATCCGTGGCGAACCAGCAGGGGACGAATGAGCGCTGGTGGTGGGGCGCAGGGGCAATCACGGCGAGCTTCGTCTGGTTCTTCGCGCTCGGTTTCGGTGCACGGATGCTCCGGCCCTTATTCGCAAAGCGCAGCTCCTGGCGAGTGCTCGACGGTTTCATCGCCGTGGTCATGATCGCCCTCGGCGTGCGAATGGCGGTCGGCGTTTAGCGGTGCTACTCGCGCCGGTACCCAGCCTTGCCAAGCAGCAGCGCCTCGGCGAGCCAGTACTCGTCGGAGCTCACGTGCACGACCAGCACGACTATCCGTGATCGGCTAGCCGTTCAGCCACACGCTGGCCACGATCACGACGATCTGCACGACCGGCGGGTTACCGCCCTCGAGGTGCGCGGCGATCGCGTCGTGCACCCGACCGCTCACGTCACTCGAGGACTCCGCCGCACCGATGCCGATCCTGGCCGTGACCCGAACGCCGTCAGCTCGCTGTTCGATGTGCACGAGGGGCGCTGCGGGCACTCGATGGGCCACCGCATCGAGGGTGGCGCTGAGTACGGTGGCTATCACTGACCCGGCCGGATACAGCATGGCAACACCGGACACCCGGCGCACCAATACGTCAAGCTGGTCGAAAGAAGAAGCGTCCGTGGTCATCATTTTTCCTGTTCGTGAGCGGATGCATCGGGCAGCGAATGCAGGTCACTCACAGTGATATCGATGGCCACCACGACCAGCTCCGTATATTTACTCAAAGTGGCATACATCGCGTCTCGCAGCTGATCGGCCAGCCGCGGTATATTCTCACCCGGGAATACAGTCACATCGACCCGAATGGAGATCGGCGCGCCGGGCACGCTGACGTCGCCGACCAGCACACATCGGCCGACGAACACGTTCTGCATACGATCGCCGGTTTCCCGCAGCATGCCACGCACGGCGCCTTCCGTCACGACGAGGCGCGCGATCGGCGACGGGTGGGTCAGCGGAATCTCCCGGCCGGCATGGGCCTCCAACGAAATATTGTTGAGAATGGGCGACACCCAGCTGTCGTCGCGCCGGGATTCGCGTTCGAGGTCTCGCTCCAGCAATGACCGCTGCGCCCGACGCAGTCGTTCGAGACCGCGCAGGGCGATTTCACAATCGGGCGAGTCGTCGATGCCCGGGTCGGCGGGCATCCGTTCGCGATCAAGGTAGTCGCTGAGTTGCTCGATGGTATGACCGTTCAGGCCAGCTTGTTCCTGCTCGGTGCTGTCGACGTCGAATGCGAAAAAACGTCGGTTCGCCGGTGTCCGTTCGGTCATCGCCAGTCCTCCATCTGTCGAAGTAAGGTCTTGCGAGCGCGGGCCAGCAGTCCGCGCACGGTGGAGAGCGAAAGGTTCAGCTCGGCGGCAATGTCACCGTAGCTGTACTCGGCGAGTTCGCGCAGGGTCCAACAGCGCCGTTGATCAACGGGAAGAGCCGCGAGTACCCGCGCGAGTGCTTCGGTCTCGGACTCCACCTCTGCGAGGACGTGCGGGGCGCGACACTCGGGCGCCGAGGCATCCGTGTCATCGATATTGACGTGCGGGCGTCGAGCGCGGAGCCGATCGATACTCTTACGGCCAACGATGCGCATCAACCAACTCTTGACAGCGCTGCCGTCTTCGAGACTGCCGAGTTGCTGCCAGGCCGTGATGAATGATTCCTGCACCACGTCGTCGGTTTCGTCATTTGAGCCGAGAACCCGGGTCGCGTAAACCCGCATAAGTGGGCCGTACCGGCGAACGAGAACCTCGAAGGCACGCAGGTCGCCATCGGCAGCGCGGTCGGCGAGCATTTGGTCGGCGGCCGCATCGAGCGGCGACGCAACCTGCTCACGCACTTTGCCGGACACATCCCCTCCTTGGGCAAACGGTTCCAGAATATTTCTCATCTCCGCGTGACGAATATGCCACACGTTTCGTCTTACTGGTAACAATCCGTTCTGGCTAGACCAGACGGCCCTCTATGAAGGAGCTTTTTCCATGGACCTCATCGACAGCAACGGCCCCGTATCGTCGAGCAAGTCTCCGCGCAGCCGCGTCCCGATCAGCCCACCGCCGGCCGGTGAGTCGGCCACTGGAACCGGCAAGACCGTCATCAACGACGGCGTCGTGGCCAAGGTGGCCGGCATCGCCGCCCGAGAAGTCTCCGGTGTGCACGCGCTCGGCGGCGGCGCCGCCCGCGCTCTCGGCGCCATTCGTGACGCAATGAACAGTACCGACGTGAGCCAGGGCATCTCGGTCGAAGTGGGAGAAACGCAGGTTGCCGTTGACGTGACAATCGTCGCCGAGTACCCGGTACAGCTGCAGCAGGTGGCCGACGATATCCGCTCGAGCGTTATTCGCGCCATTGAAGACCTCGTCGGTCTCGAAGTCACCGAGGTCAACGTGACGATCATCGATATTCACCTGCCCAGCGACGATGCCGATGCTGAGCCGAGTAAAGCCGCACTGCGGTGACTAACGCAACCCGAACTGGAATGCTGGTCGGTGCGATTCTCGCCCTGACCTGGGTGATTCTGGGTTTTTGGGCGTTTCTGTTTGTTGCCCTGTCCATGCTGGTCGGTGCCCTGATCGGCCGCGTGGTTGATGGCCGCCTCGACCTCGGCTCTCTGATCGGAGCGTTTCAGGGAAAGCGTTCATCATCGTGAGCGTGGCGACCGATACCGCAAACGAGTGGTTTCTCGGCGGAGCGGTACACGACGCATCGGACGACGGTACTCGGTCCACGACCGTGACGTCTCCCCCGCCCCGCGGCCGCACCCGCATCGTGCCCCGGGCGCTACGCCAAGTCGTCTCGATGGTCACTGCGGAATCGCTCGGCGTTCCCTCCGGACAAGTCCGCGTGGAACTCGGCGATGACCACGGCCGGCTCGCGCTCACGATCAGCACCACCATCCGCGTCGTTGCCCTCTCCCGCATCACCCGCGACCCCGCCGTCATCGCGCGCACTGGCGGCACGATTCTGGCCCGGTCGGCCCAATCGCAAGTCGAAATTCTTCGTCGCGTCGGAGAACTCACCGGCACCGATGTCGGCCGGGTCACCGTGCGGCTGACCGGCATTGACGTGCAACAGGAACGCAGGGTTCAATGAACTCGGCACCGGCCGATCGGTCTTCAGCGCCGATGACACCAATTTACGGGCGCATCAGCCGGCGTGAATTGCATTCGCCGCGTTCAACGGTCGCCATTATCGTGGCCGTTGTCGCAATTCTGATCTGCGCTTGGCTCGGCACCGAAATTGTGCTGCTCATGATCGGCCAACCGGCCCTGCTCGCGACCCCGACCGAACTGGCAACCGGCGTCGCATCCGTTTCGACTGTGCCGGCTTCACTGCTCACCACTATCGCGCTCGCCTGCGCCCTCATCGCCATCGTCCTGTTGATCGTCGCGGTCACGCCCGGCCGAAGGGCGCGGCATCTGATCGATTCGGAGCGAACGGTGACCGTCGTCGATGACGAGGTAATCGCATCCGCTTTGGCCGGGCGCGCCGCGCGCGTGGGCGGCATCAACCCCGACAACACCCGGGTCAGTATTTCTCGTCGCCTTGCCACGGTGCACCTCGTGCCGACATCGGGGCAACCGGTGCAGCGTGACTCGGTGCAGCAGGCCGTACGCGACCAGCTCGATGGCCTGCACCTGCGGCCGACACTGCAGACCCGGGTCGTCGTGGCCGTTGGCGGAAAGGTCGGAACGTGAACAACACCAACCGCGCGCTCAACCGCAGCGTTATCCTGGTGACCGGGCTGGCGCTGCTGGCCGTGGCCACTCTGCTCGGCCTGCTCGCAACGCAAGCCACACTGCGGGATGCGTGGGCCTCGGTTGCTGACCGGGTTGGCGGCACGGTCGCCGACTGGCTCCAATCTACGCCGCTCGCCAACACGCGAAATAGCTGGATTTGGATCATCGTCCTCACCCTGTTGCTGGGCGTCGTTGGCCTATTGCTCAGCTTCATTCTGCGGCAGGGCCGCGGCCATTCCGGCCACCTCATCAGTGAACAGACCTCGGACTGGGGCACCACACAGGTTGATTCGACGGTTGCCGAGCAAGCGCTGCAACACGCGCTCGGCGAGCACCCGGAATTCTTGTCGACCCGCGTCTCGACCTATCGGGTGTCCCGCGACGCCGTACTCAAGGTCTCGGTGACCTGTCGACGAGGTACTTCCCCGGCCGATGTCGTGCACGTCGTCGAACAGGCCCTGCTTGCCCTCGATGAACTCCTCGGCCTGCGCATCCCCGCCCTGTTGCAGATCAGCGGAGGCTTTCGGGTGCGTACCGGTCACACCACGCGCGTGCCCTAAATCTTTGAGGATGCCACTCACCGAGATCCACCCCCCCTACTCACGTTCAGCGCTTCCGCGCCGAACACTCCCCCAGAAACACCTCACGAAAGAGAGAACACCATGAGTGCAGCCGACAAGATCAAAAACGCCGCGCAGGACCTCAAGGGCAAGGCCACTGAGGCCGTGGGCAAGGCCACCAACGACGACTCCAAGGTCGCCGAAGGACGCGCCGACCAGACCGCGGCGAGCGCCAAGAAGGTCGGTGAAGACATCAAGGACGTCTTCAAAAAATAGTTCGAGATCTGCTGAAACCCAGCACGCGACCTACGCTGAGATTTAGTCAGCACGCAGTAGATTTTTCTGTCCGGGGTCGCGATCGCCCGACCGACCGCGACCCCGGCTTCACTCGAACCGAGCAGGAGACTTTCATGGCAGACACGGGCCGAAGCCAAAAACTCACCGGCGCTCCTGCCCCCGATGACGACCGCAAGCCGGATACGCCGGCCAAGGTCACGAAGTCCTCCTGGAAATACGTCTTCAAACGCACGCTCAGCGAATTCAGCACCGACCAGTGCACCGACATTGCGGCGTCGCTCACCTACTACGCCGTGCTGTCGCTGTTTCCCATGCTCATCGCCCTGGTTTCGCTGCTCGGCGTGTTCGGGCAGGGGCGGCAGTCCGCCGACACCCTGCTGACGATTCTCGCCTCGGTCGTTCCCCGCGACGCCCTCGACGTCATTTCGGGGCCGATCGAACAGTTCAGCACCGCACCATCCGCCGGGTTTGCACTGGTGGCGGGGGTCGCGGTCGCGCTCTGGTCGGCATCCGGTTATGTCGGAGCCTTCAGCCGCGCCATGAACCGCATCTACGCGATCGATGAGGGCCGGTCATTTCTCACGCTCAAGCCCACGCAGTTGCTCGTCACCGTCATCAGCATCGCCCTGCTGCTCGTAGCCGTGTTGATTGTGGCCATTTCCGGTCCCATCACGGATGCCGTCGGCGCAGCCCTCGGCCTCGGCCAGACAGTGCAGCTGGTCTGGTCCATTGCCAAGTGGCCGGTGCTTGCGGCCACCGTCGTGTTGCTGATCGCGGTGCTGTACTACTTCACCCCGAACGTGCGCCAGCCGAAGTTTCGCTGGCTGAGCCTCGGAGCACTGGTCGCCCTCGTTGCGATCGTCGTCGCGTCCCTGGGATTCGGATTCTACGTTGCGACGTTCTCGAACTATGCCGAGACCTACGGTTCACTCGCTGGAATCGTCATCTTTCTGCTCTGGCTGTGGCTGACCAACCTCGCCTTGTTATTTGGTGCGGAGTTCGACGCCGAACTCGAGCGTGGCCGCCAACTGCAGGCGGGCATCGCCGCCGAGCAGAACATTCAGCTGCCCCCACGCGGCACCAGGAAGAGCCAGAAAGCCGCTCTCAAGGAGATGCAGACCGTCGCTGACGGCCGTCGCATCCGCAAAGCCAACGCCGGCCCGCGTCCGTGACGGTTTCCGGGACGCCCAGCCCCTCCTCCGCGTCGTTTCGTCCGTTCCAGACCCGGGCCCGGAACGCTGTCTCCCGACCACACACGAACACCCTCGCTCGCAAGGCGAACGAGGGTGTTCGGTCAATCCGACTAAACGGTTATTTCAACCGGCTCATCACTGACGACGTAGTTCTGAATTTCGATGAGCAGCAGGTCGCCGGCTTCCTGGTCGGTCAGGCCCTGGGCCAGAGCGAGTTCGGAGACGAGAATCTGACGGGCCTTTTCGAGCATCCGCTTTTCGCCGGCAGAGACACCCTTGTCCTGGTCGCGACGCCACAGGTCGCGCACGACCTCGCTGACCCGGTAGACACTGCCGCTGGCCATTTTCTCCTGGTTGGCCTTATAACGGCGTGACCAGTTGCCCGGCTCCTCGGTGAAGGCGTTCTGCAGAATTTCGTATACAGCGCTGACACCCGCGGCGTCGATGACGTCGCGCACGCCGACGAGCTCGACGTTGTCGACCGGAAGCTGAATGGTCAGCGCGCTCGTGTGCACGTTGAGGGTCATGAACTGCTTCTCGACGCCCTTGATATTGCGGGTCGCGAGGGCCGTGATGGTGACCGCTCCGTGGTGCGGATAGACCAGGGTTTCGCCGATTTCGATCTTCATAGAATGTGCCTTCAGTTTTGTGTGGGTGATGCAACGCGAACAGGCGTTGCGCTTAAGGTTTCAGGTTCGAGCAGCCAACCCGGCAGCAGGGCAACAAGCTGGTCGACGAGTTCGTCGTCGGAGACGTCGAGGTGACCGCGCATCCACGCACCAATCAGGGTGAGCGCGCCGCCGGCGACGTAAGTGGTGACCAACTTGGCGTTCACAGCGTCGTCAAAGACGAGCACCGACTGCAGCATGCGGGTGGCGTAAGCCTCGATGATCTGGTCGTGCGCGCTGCGGGTGAGTGGCAACTCCAGCACGCTTGCGTACAGGGGAAAGTTTTCCACCATGTGCGCGACGAGCCGGGCATAGCCGAGGCGTGAGGCATTTTCACCGGTCCTCGGCCGCGGCAGATCCAGCCCCGCCGAGCCGATGTCGGCGAACTGTGCCTGCAGCAGCTCGGCGGCGAGCACGTCGAGGCTCGCAAAGTGCGCATAGAACGAGCTACGACTGATACCGGCCAGGCGCACGATCTCGGCGACCGAGACGGATGCCCCCGGCTGGGCGTTCAGCGCACGAATGGCCGTGAGAATAAGCTGCCTGGTGCGCTCCGCCCGAGGATCGTGGGTGAGCTTCGACTCAAGCTGAACATCTGACTGCACCTGAACCGCCTGCAGGCGGGCGTCAGTCAACGAAGTCATTACATAATACTAACACTTTTCGGACACGTGTCCGAGATAACGTACCGTTTCACGGCTGACTCGCGAAAAAGGACGCCCCTTCGCGAGTCAGCGGTACACCCTTAGCGCCTGCGGTACTCGTCGAGCAGCTGCGCGCAGCGGATGAAACCGAGGTGTGAGTAAGCCTGCGGGTGGTTGCCGAGGTGGGTTTCGGTGGCCGGGTCGAATTCCTCGGACAGCAATCCGGTCGGACCGACCAGGGAGATGAGCTGATTGAACAGTGCCTCAGCCTCGTCGATACGCCCGGTGAGCACGTAGGCCTCGATCAGCCAGGTCGTGCAAATGTGAAAGCCACCCTCGAGGCCAGGCAGACCATCGTCGTAGCGGTAGCGGAACACCGTCGGGCCCACGCGCAGTTCGCGCTCCACCGCACTCACGGTCAGCTGGAAGCGCTCGTCGGTCACGTCGAGCAGGCCAGACAGTCCGATGTGCAGCACGGCAGCATCGAGATCGGGGCTGTCGTACGCCACGGTGTACGACTGGGCTTCCTCACTCCAGCCTTCGCGCAATACCTCCTCGCGAATGGTGGCGGCAAGTTCGATCCAGCCCGTCCCCACGTCGCGTCCGTGCCGCACCGCGGTACGGATGGCCCGGTCCACGGTCACCCAGCACATCGTCTTCGTGTAGGTGTGGTGTCGCGGCGAGCGCCGGGCCTCCCAGATGCCGTGGTCGGGTTCGTGCCAGCGGCTCGTGACGGCGTCGACCATCTCGGTGAGCAGGTGCCACTGAAAGTCCGAGAGGGTTCCCTGCCGGGCACTCAAGGTGTCGATGAGTTCGGCGACCGGCCCGAACACGTCGATCTGCACCTGATTGTCGGCGGCGTTCCCAATGCGTACCGGGCGGGAGCCGGCATAGCCAGGCAGCGACTCGAGGCTTGCTTCGGTGGACAGCGACGATCCGGTGACCGAATAAAGCGGATGCAGCCACTGCGCGCCGGGACTGTCGTCCACGACCCCGGCCAGCCAGCGCAGAAATCCATCAGCCTCGGCCGTCGAACCGAGGTCGACGAGCGCCTTGACCGTCATCGAGCCGTCGCGCAGCCAGCAGTAGCGATAGTCCCAGTTGCGCGTGCCGCCGATTCCCTCGGGCAACGATGTCGTGGAAGCGGCGAGTACCGCTCCGGTCGGTTCGTAGCAGAGAGCGCGCAGTACGAGGGCTGAGCGGCCGACGAGGGAGGGCTTCACGCTCGGCAGCGACAACGAATTGACCCAGGCACGCGAGTCGTTCATAACCGCGCCGCGCCGCGCCGCTTCCCCGGAGGCATCCGCTGTGTACGGCTCGGTGTCGCCGCAGCGCAGGTTGAGCATGATCGCGCCCTGCGAGAGGTCGACGACGGCGGTGGCCGTTTCGTTGCGGCCGTCACTCGTGACCGTGAACTCGACGCCGGCCGCCGAGAGCACGATCGGGTCGGCGGTGCCGGTGATGGTCACGAGACCGTCGGTCGCGTGCATGTTGAAGAATGCGACGGCGTAGTCGGGCCGCGGCGCGAACACAATGCGGGCAAGCCCCGTGCCGGTGAGCTTGCGTACGAGGTTGGTGATGCCGAGTGGGGACGGCTCGATGTAATCGGTGACGGTGACGTCGGCCCAGCGGGTTTCAACGATCATGGTGTTGTCGATGTAGCGCTGGCCCAGCACGCGGCTCTTCTTGACCGGTTCGATCGAGAAGTGCCCGGCTTCTTCGCTGCCGAGGATACTCGCGAACAATGAGCCAGAATCGGGCAGCGGATGCGTCATCCAACAGATGCGCGCCTCCGGCGTCACGAGGGCGGTCGAGGTGCCGTCGCCGATCATGGAGTGGCGTTCAATGGCGACGACGTGCTGACCGAACAGCCAGTCCTTGCGCAGCTCGAACAGCAGGGCCAGAATCTGGGCGAGCTTTTCGGGGCCACTGACGCGGTGAGCGGCGACGGATTCGTCGTCGCCGATGCGAATGCCGAGGTCGGGGCCGTGCAAGGTGTTCATGGCCATTTCGTCGCTTGCGGCATCGCCGGCGAAGAACGCGGCGCTGACGCCGAGACGGGTGCGCAGCCGGTCGAGCGCGATGCCGGAATCCTGGGACGCATCGGAGGGCTCGGGGGCGTCAAAAAATTCCGAGTCGAATTCGGCTCCGTTCGACCCGACCAGGTGCACCTCCCGGGGCAGCCGGGAATCCGCGGCCAGGTCGCGCAGCGGACGCCCCGACATGACGGCCGTATGGGTATTGGGCAGGGCGGCGAGGGCGCGTAGGGCGGTCGCAGATTCGGCCAACAGCACGGACGGCACGTTCGAGGCAACGTGATGGGACAGTGTGCCTCCATAGTTGCAGGCCACGAGCAGAGACGGGGTGCGGGCGAGTTGTTGCAGATCCTGCAGTATCTCGCTTGACAGCCCCGTCAATGTGCGTGGGAGGTTCTTGGAAAGATTCATGCGATGGGGCATATGGAGGTTCCTTGCAGAAGGGCGTCGACCGTCAAACCAGTTGCTAGACCTAGCGACGTTACCATTTGCCGCAGGCCGGTCTGCGGGCGACCCGCCTTCTGGCTGGGTGTTGTCAGAATCAGGCGGCCCCGCGACCCACTCGCCGTCTAACCCTTCCCGGTATCGAGACGCGGCACGCGTAAGCGCTCGCGGCACGCGTTAGCGCTCGCAGCACTCCTACTAAGGGACGCCGCGAACCGGAAAGCGTGCCGCGACGCCCCGCGGTCTCGACAACCCCAGCGCGAACCTGCCCGGATGAACCCGTAGCCTGTTTTCATGCACAACAGGGCCGATGCGAGCGAACGGGTCGTCGCCATCGACATCGCCAGGGGCCTGGCGATCATCGGCATGTTCGTGGCGCATGCCATCCCGCGCCTGGGTGACGCCGAGCTGCTTGCCGACGGGCGATCCTCCATTTTGTTCGCGACCCTGGCCGGGGTATCGCTCGGTATCATGACCGGGTCACAGCATCCGCTCGCGCGCGGCCAGCGTTCCAAGCGTGTGACCGGCATCGTGGTGCGCGCGCTCTTCCTGTTTCTGCTCGGTATCGTGTTGGCCAGCTTGCAGAGCGGCGTTGCCGTCATCCTGCACTTCTACGCCCTCATGTTTCTGCTGCTGATTCCGATGCTTTTTCTACAGCGGTGGCTGATAGCCCTGATCGGCGTCGTCTTTCTCTTCGGCGCACCGTTGCTGGGCGCCGCCCAGGGCGAAGTGGATGCCGCCCGGCCGCCGCTCGCCTATCTGGTCGATTACTTCTTTCTCAATGGCACCTACCCGGTGCTCATCTGGATGCCCTTTCTGCTGGCCGGGCTCATGATCGCGCGCTCCGATCTGGGCAGTGCGAAAACCCAGGTAGTCCTCGTCGGTGCCGGAACAGCAGCGGTGGTCGCTGGCTACGGCGCGGCCATCGTGCTCCCCGGCGTCGACGCCGCGGCCCATTCCGGATCGATCGCCGAGGTGATCGGCTCCGGCGGGGTCGCGGTCGCTCTCCTTGGAGCGTTGCTCTGGCTCACCGCTGTTCGGCGGCGGTCTGTGGGGCGTGCGCTGCGCGTGATCCTCTGGCCGGTCGGGGCGACCGGCCAGATGGCACTGACCGTCTACACCCTGCAGATTCTCGCTCTGGCGGTTATCGCGGGCAGCGCCGAAATCGACTATCCCGGCTGGCCGCTGCTGATCGGGATGCTGCTCATCACCTTCATCGGCGCCAGCCTGTGGCGTTATTTTCTCGGCAAGGGCCCCCTAGAACGCCTACTCGCCGCGCTGGCCCGGGCGCCACGCTTTCGCTAGCGGCGCGCGGCTGCGTGTGACACGGATGCCCGCCATCAACCCGACCGTCAGTGCGCCAGGCCGAAAACGACCAGCCACACAATATCGACGTCGGATCAGCGGATGCCGCCGATGCGCTCCAGCGCCGCCCGCATGATCTGCGCCTCGGGTGTCGGGGCCACGTGGTGGTTGGTGTAGATGCCGACGAGCCACTCCAGAACCTCGTCTTCGCTCATGGCTACGGCGTTCCAGTCCACTCCCGGCTCGGCGGCCGTTCGCGGCTCGCCGGTCTCCAGGTCGAGCCAGGCGCGGGCGATCGGCGTGTCGGGGTCGTCGTTGTTCATGTTCCAGAGCAGGGCGATCGGGTGGTTATCCCCCTCGACATGCTCGTGGTCGACGCGCCCGGAGCCGAGCCAAGGCAGCGTCAGCAGCTCGCCGATGATTCCGACTTCAATCAGTTCGAGCTGGGTCGGTTCAGTCTCGGGAACGTAGAGTGTGAAGCCCTGCTCGAACCACTCGGCGGCCTCAAAGATCGAGTCGAGCAGTTCATCGAGGGCGTCGATCTCCTGCACCAGGATGAGCGCCCACTCGAGCAATTTTTCGGTCTGATCGGCCGGCCACGGGCTCTCGAACGGGTCGCTCGTGCCGTGGTAGTGAAAGCTGGGGCCGGCCTCGTCGAGCAGCACGTGCAGCTGGCCACTGTCGAAGTCGATCGACAGGTTGAGCGCCCCGCCCTCGTCGTCGCGGTCGGCGAACAGATCGGGGTGCGCCAGCTCCGCCGGTAGGGTGACGGCCGCGGCGAGCCGGGGGCCCAGATCGAGAACGACGCGAAACTGGATGGTCGGCAGGCGCAGGGTTTCATCCTGCTCGAAGTGCTGGTCTGACATACCCAAAGTTTATCGACCACGGGGTGGTCTCCCAGCAGCATGCGGTCTGGCCGCACTTTTGTCGACATGGCACACGCGTCAACCAGTCCGGCAGATGACGGGCGGCCGACGACTGGATTTCGGCCGATAGTGCGGTCAACTGAATCGTTGATCGAGGTGAACTTCAGCTTCATCGCCGATCACTTTGCCGATTGTTTTGCGCAGGGCTGCCTTGAGCGGAACCATGTGCGTTCCATCACCCATCGAAAGCAGTGTCGCGTGAAAAGGATGCCCGTCGATCGTGCCGGTAACTTTCACAGGCTTTCTGGTGCCGAAAAAAATTCCCGACTCAGGCATGACAACGCAGGCCCAGCCGCTGTTGCGCTCGGTGGTGACTGTCGCCGTGAAGGTGGCGTCGATATTTTGCGGGTAGTCCTCCTGGGCAGGCATGATTCCTCTCTTATCTCTCTAGCTGGCCCGATTCCCTGAGTGGGCAGCTTTCACGAACGCCGCAAGCTCGGCCGCCATCGGCTCGGGCTCCCAGGTGTGATGCGCCCCTGGCATTCGTTTTTGGATCGCTCCCGGGATTGCCGCGACAATCGAATCGGCGGCGACGAACATCTCCGGGAATGTTTCCTTGCCCAGCATCACCTGGACTGGAACCCGGATGTTCGCGAACAGCTCCGAGTGCGGTGCCGACTCTGTCCAGGCGAGCGACTCACCATCGGGGCGAAAGCTCCCGACGTTTGCAACCAAGTCGGGAAACTCCGGAGACTTTCGCCATGATTCCAGGAACTCCGGTGGAATGTCTTTCATATAGTGCACGAGGGCACCTTCCAGATCTCCCTCTGTGATCAGGCGGTCCACTCTGCCAGCCCATTCCCGGGCTCCGCCATCCTGTGGTCCAAGTGGCGCTTCCCACAGTGCAAGTCCATTGACGGGCATTCCATTCGCAGCCGCGGCCAAGGCGATAGAGCATCCGGAGGAGTGTCCACAAAGCACGGCGGTCCCTCCGACGACGTCGAGAAGAGCGGCGACAGCGAAAAGCTCACGCTGGAGATCGATCGTCTTATCCACTGGACTCTCACCGCGACCCAGCCGGTCGTAGACGACCGTCGAGATTCCTTGGCGCGCCGCCGATTCGGCGGTTGCGGTGGTCCCCGGGTCAATAGCCCGATACGGGCCGGCTCCGGCAATGAAAATCAGGGCAGGGCCAGACCCTCGATGGTCGAAAGCTACTCGGTCACCGCGAGAGGTGGTAACGAATTCACTCACTTCTGGAACTCCTCCACAATTGATCTAACCGTACAGTTCTGCATATCTTGACAGTTGACCAGGCGGAAATGAACCTAAAGCCACCGATCTCGGTCGTGTGTGCGGCACTGTCCTAGGGTTGACGCATGGACGCCGACATCAACTTCTACTTCGACCCGGTTTGCCCGTTTGCCTGGATGACCAGCAAGTGGGTGCGACAGGTGCAAAAGCAGCGCGACTACACCGTGGACTGGCGGTTCATCTCGCTGCGCCTGATTAATGCCCGGGTCGACTACGACGCGCACTTCCCTCCCGAGTACGAGGCCGGTCACACCGCCGGGCTCCGGCTCCTGCGGGTTGCCGCCCGAACGCGAGCGGAGCACGGCCGCGAGGCGGTGGCGCCGCTGTACGCCGCATTCGGGACCCACATCTTCGACACTGCCCCCGGCCCCCACGACCAGCAAACCGAGGGTGAGGTGCGTGAAGTCCGCGGGACGCGTGAGTTCCTGGAGCCGATCCTCGCCGAAGCGGGCCTGCCGATCGAGCTGGCGGACGCTCTCGATGACGAATCATGGGACCGGGAGATCCAGCAGGAGACAGACGAGGCGCTCTCGCTGACGGGAAAAGACGTGGGCACGCCCATCATCCACTTCGAACCGCCCACCGGTGTCGCCTTCTTCGGGCCGGTGATCAGCCGGCTGCCCCACGAGGACTTCGCGGTCGAGTTATGGGACCACGTCGTCGCTCTGGCACGCTTCCCGGGTTTTGCCGAGCTCAAACGCAGCCTGCGCGAGCAGCCCCAGCTGGCCGCGTTCGGAGTCGACACGGACACGGCCGGAAAGCAGGAGGACTGGCACGGCGGCAGTCGGCGGCAGAAGAAGTGACCCCGTTCGTTAGGGTAAACGCATGAGTGAGACACGCATCCTCAGCCACCAGGAGTCGGTCATCGTCGAGGCGTCGGCCACGTTTCTCTACGACCTACTCTCCGACATCACCCGTACCGGCGAGTGGAGCCCGGTCTGCACGTCGTGCTGGTGGGACGACGAGGCCGAAGCCGGTCGGGTCGGTTCCTGGTTCACCGGGCGCAATGAGCTCCCGCACCGGACCTGGCAGACCCGGTCTGAAGTGGTGACGGCAGAGCGCGGTCGCGAGTTCGCCTGGGTGGTGGGCGGCAGCTTCGTCCGGTGGGGCTTCAGCTTCACCGCCACAGAAAACGGGACCGGGAGCGTGCTCACGGAGTCGTGGGAGTTTCTGCCGGACGGAATCGCGATGTTCGAGGAGAAGTTCGGCGAAGACGCCCATGCGCAGATCACCGACCGCACCCAGCAAGCCCTCGACGGCATCCCGAAAACCCTCGCCGCGATCAAGCGGATCGCCGAGGTTTCCAGGGGCTCAGGGGAGCAGGCGCTGGCATGATCGGGCTCGTCCTTGGTCACGCCACTCGCACAGGTCCTAAAAATGACGGCATAGGTCAGCACGGCGACACCGGGTAGTCTCCCTGTCTAGGGTGGATATATGAGCCATTCCACAGTGCCGAGCACCACGTATCTGCAGAAGCTTCAGGCCGAAACGGCCCGCAGGATACAGACCTATGAGTCGGTACCGTCGCCTTTCTCCGGGGCCCCGGACGAACTCGTAAGCGCAGTCGAAAGCCAGGTAGAGGCGCTCGTCCCAGACCTGAACGACGTCGTTCACACCCTGCACGCCGACCCGGAGATCGCCTTCACCGAGCATCGAAGCGCCGCCTATCTGGTGGAGCTGCTCGGTCGCTATGGGATAGACGCGCAGCTCGGCGTGCACGGACTCGACACGGCGATCCGCGCCGAGATCGGCTCAGCCGACGGACCGGCCATCGCGATTCTCAGCGAGTATGACGCCTTGCCCGACGTCGGGCACGGCTGCGGGCACAACGTGATCGCCGCCACCGGAGTCGGCGCTTTCCTCGCACTGGCCAACACTCTCAAGGAGAATCCCCACGCATTCAGAGGCCGGGTGGTCTTCCTCGGCACTCCCGCCGAGGAAGGCTTTTCCGGCAAAGAAGTAATGGCCAGGCATGGCGCCTTCGATGGCATCGACGCCGCAATCATGGTGCACCCGTACGGCTACGACCTCGCCGACCAGGTGTGGCTCGGTCGGCGCGTGCTCACCGTGACGTTCACGGGCGTCGCGGCGCACGCATCCGCTCAACCTTTTATGGGTCGCAACGCGCTCGACGCCGCAACGCTGGCGTACCAGGCCGTTGGCCTGCTGCGCCAACAGCTGCCGCCGGTAGATCGCGTGCACGCTGTAATCAGTGAAGGGGGAACACGGCCGAGCATCATTCCCGAGCGCGCAGTACTCAAGCTCTACGCCCGTTCCAAGTTCGCGGACACGCTCAAAGACCTCAGCGTGCGACTGGATGACATCGCGCGCGGCGCGGCAGTGATGACGGGAACGAGCGTTGAGATCGACTGGGACGAGCACGCCCCCTCACTCCCCGTGCGCACGAACAGCGCACTCACCGGTCGTTGGGTCGCCACCCAGCAGCGCCGCGGGCGCCAACCGCTCCCGCTTGGCGTGGTGTCGGAAACCATCGCAGCGTCCACCGACTTCGGCAACGTGAGCCATCGCATCCCCGGTATCCACCCACTGATCAAGATTGCGGCATCCGACGTTGCCCTGCACACCCGCGAATTCGCCGCGGCCGCCGCAACGGATGCCGCAGAGTCGGGCGCCCTCGACGGCGCCTGCGGCCTCGCCCTCACCGCCCTGGATTTTCTCTGCGACGCCGAATTACGACGCAGCGTGGCCGAAGAGTTCGCGGGGCAGGGCGGCGCCATCGATGTGCCGCACTTCTTCGACTGACACCTCACCCGGCTCTGTCCGACTCTGCTCACACTGATCGTTTCGTTCCCTCCGACGCAAGGTAGTCCCCATGTCTTCAGCACAGACCCTCACTCGGCGTACCGTTCTGATCGACCGTGTCCTCGGCGGAATCGAACGCGTCGGCAACAAGCTGCCCGACCCGTTCATGCTCTTCCTGCTGTTGTTCGCAATCACGGCGGTGGCGTCGACTGCCATGGCCTGGGCCAATGTCACGGTGCAGCTACCCGGGACCGACGAGATCACCGTGATCAAGGGCTTCTTCACCGCCGAAGGGCTCACGTGGTTCACCCAGAACATTGGGGTCAACTATCTGGGCTTCCCGCCGCTGGCGACGGTGCTCCCCATCCTGCTCGCGGTCGGTGTTGCCGAGAAGTCCGGCCTGCTCGCTGCGCTGATCCGTAAGGCTTTCGGTTCGGCGCCGCGCTGGTCACTCCCCTACGCCGTGGCGTTCGTGGGGGTCGTGGGGTCGATTATGTCGGATGCGGCATTCGTGGTGATCCCCCCGCTTGCAGCCCTGGTGTTCAAGGCCGCCGGCCGGCATCCCGTCGCCGGGCTGCTCGGCGGGTTTGCCGCCGTGGGTGCCGGCTACTCCACCTCGCTGGTCGTGACAAGCCTCGACGCCCTATTCGCCGGAATCACCACGTCGGTCACGCAGAACCTACCCAATGCCGGTTCCGTTGTGACCCCGGTTTCGAACTACTTCTTCAATGTGGTCTCCGCGCTCGTACTCATCGCCCTGGCCGGCTTCATGATCGACAAAATTCTCGAACCGCGTCTGGGCCGCCAAGGGATCGCGCGCGAGGAGATCATCGACAACGACGACGTCTCGGGTCCCGCCGCGATGAACACGCGGCTCACGGACACCGAGAATCGCGGCCTGTTCTGGGCATTCGTGGCGGGCGTCGTCGTCGCCGGAGTGATCCTCGTCGGCGTGCTCCTTCCGGAATCCCCGTGGCGAAACGAAGACGGCGGGTTCCTGCCTCGCTCGCCCCTGTTGAGTTCAATCGTGTTCATCGTTTTCGCCACGTTCGTCATTCCGGGGCTGGTGTACGGCAAGATCACCGGAACCATCGCGACGGGCAGTGACGTACCCCGCGTGATGGGGCACGCCATCAAGGACATGAGCGGATTCCTCGTGCTCGCGTTCATCCTCGGCCAGTTCGTCGCCCTGTTCAATTTCTCCGGAATCGGAAGCTGGCTGGCCGTTGCGGGAGCCGGGGGCCTTGAGTCCATCGGCCTCACCGGATTTTCGGCCGTCGTTGCCTTCGTGCTCCTCGCCTCACTGCTGAACCTTTTCATCATTTCCGGTTCGGCCATGTGGACGCTGATGGCCGCCGTGTTCGTACCGCTGTTCGTATTACTGGGCTATGAACCCGCGTTCATCCAGGGCGCTTTCCGGGTCGGAGATTCGGCCACCCAGGTACTCACCCCCCTCAATCCGTACATGATCGTGCTCCTCACGATGCTGCGCAAATACGAACCACAGGCGGGGCTCGGCACCATAATCGCCCGCATGCTGCCCTTCGCAGTCACGTTCTGGCTCGCCTGGGTAGCCGTGCTGAGTGTCTTCTTCTTTTTCGACCTCCCGATGGGCCCGGGCAACGGCATCATGATCCCGCAGTAGTGACAACGCAAGACCCAAGGAATACCCCGCGCTGGGGCCTCCTTAAGTTCAGTGCAACCCGAAAGGATTTTCATGACTGTTAGCCAGCCCACGATCTATGCCCTGCACGAGAACCCCGAATGGTTTCCGCCGTTCGCCCGGGCCTTTGAAGCAGAGGGCATGGAAGTGAAGGAATGGCTGCTCACCGACGGCGTTCTCGACCTGGATTCGGTACCACCGGAGGGAATCTTCTGGTCGCGCATCAGCGCATCCGCTCACACGCGTGACCATGGAAAGTCGAAAGATTACGCCCGCGCCGTATTGGCCTGGCTCGAGGCCCACGGCCGCCGCACGGTGAACGGCCGACGCGTGCTCGAACTTGAGATGAGTAAAGTCGAGCAGCTGGTCGCTCTCAAAGCCGCTGGAATCGACACCCCGCGCACCGTGGCGGCGGTGGGCCGCGAGCAAATCCTCGCCGCCGCACGCGACTTTCCCGCCCCGTTCATGACCAAGCATAATCAGGGCGGTAAGGGTCTGGGCGTGCGCAAGTTCACGAGCCACGAAGAGCTCGCCGAGTACGTTGCGTCCGACGAGTTCGAGGAGCCGCAAGATGGCATCACACTGATTCAGGAATACATCCAGGCTGCGGAACCGTTCATCACCAGGGCCGAGATCGTCGGCGGCGAGTTCATCTACGCCGTCAAGGCCGACACCGCGCGCGGCGGCTTCCAGTTGTGCCCAGCGGATGCCTGCGCCATCGACCCGATCACGCGCGAACTGATCATGCCTCCCGGCGCCACTATCGCGCCCGTAGCCGGTCAGCAGCTGTTCAGCCTGCGCGAAGACTTCGACCACTCGATTATCGAGAAATACCTCGAGTTCGCGCGCCGGAACGGGTTGGAAGTGTGCGGTATCGAGTTCATCGAAGCCGAAGACGGCCGAGTGCTCACCTACGATGTGAACACCAACACGAACTACAACGCGGTCGTTGAGGCCGAGGCGCTTCGTTCGGCTCCACAAGCCCTGGCGCGGTACCTCAAAAAGCTCGCAGCCTGAGTACTGGGCGGCCGGTCCGGGGACGGCTCACCAAACGAGTGACGTCGCACATTAGTCTGCGCTCCCAGGGACCTCTCGAACGGTAGGCCTCGTCAAATGCGGATCTGCTGGGAACAGAGATCAGCATCACCGCAGCACGAGGGTTTTGCGTGCCTGGAAATGATGGCGGCGGAGATTGAGCTGAGCACGATGACGATCCCGGCTATCTGCATTGGGGTGAGGTTTTCGCCGGCGATTATCCAGCCGAGGAGGATGGCCACGACGGGGCTGAGCAAGCCAAGGAAAGCCGTGGTGCTTGCCGCAAGCTGTGCGATTCCACGAAACCACATGACGTAGGCGAACGCGGTGCCGATGACCGACAAATAGGTATATCCGACAACGTTCAGCGGTGTCAGGGGAGCGACGGGAAGGCCCTCGATCACGAGCATGAGGACCAGGAGGGAGAGTCCTCCTGCGATGAGCTGCCATGCAGTGGTCGTGAGCGGGGGCGCGGGCTGTCCCCACTTTTTGGTCAGCACGATCCCGAATGCCATGGAGAGGGTTCCGCCAAGAGCGGCCAGGAGGCCGATGGTGTCGAGGCGGGCTTGGGCCTGGAGCACGATGAGGCACACGCCGAATAAGCCGGTAGCACCGGCGATGACCACCCGGCCCGTCAAACGCTCGTGGAGAACGCGGCTGGCCAGAACGGCGATGACGAGTGGCTGAATACCGCCCATGATTGCGGCCACACCGCCCGGGAGTCGGTAGGCCGCGATGAAGAGCAACGCAAAGAACGCTGCGATGTTGAGAATGCCCAGGACCCAGGATTTCCACCACCATGCGCCGCGTGGCAACCGTCGGCAGAGCAGGAGAAGGAGGATTCCCGCCGGAAGTGCGCGCAACGTCGCCGCGAGCAGCGGCCGATCCTCTGGCAGCAGCATCGTGGTTGTCAGGTAGGTCGTGCCCCAAAGCGCCGGGGCCAAAGCTGTTGTCATCAACAAGAAAGTTCGGTTGCTAAGCACTTAGGTATTATACCTAAGTGGTTAGCAATTGGTAGTATGGCCACATGCCGGACCACGTTGACCGAATCATTGAACAGTGGCGCACGGAAAAGCCCAGCCTTGATGTATCACCCATGGCCGTCATCGGTCGATTAAGTCGCACCGCCCACGTCGTGGAATCGCGACTTGCCAGGACATTCGCCCAGCACGGTTTGGATGCTGCCGCCTTTGACGTGCTCGCGACCCTTCTGAGAAGCGGTGTTCCCTACCGAATCACCCCGTTCGCGTTGGCGCGTGAGGCCATGATTTCCACGAGCGCAGTGGCCCAGCGACTAAACAAACTGGAGAATCGCGGGCTTGTCACGCGCCAGGCAAACCCCGGCGACGGTCGCGGTAAGCTCGTCGCACTCACCGATGCGGGCAGAGATCTCATCGAGACGGCATTGCCCAATCACCTCGAAACCGAGCTTGCCATCACCGCCGCGCTCAGCGATGAGGAGCAGACCGTGCTCGCGGACCTCCTTCAACGACTCAGTACCGCCGCCAGCATTTGCATGAAGTAAGCGCCTGGCCGATGATGCGGGCTGCGTCGGTGAACGCTCCGGGGTTTGCGCCGCGGGCCTTCCGCCTACTCGGCATTCCGGGCGATACGCACGCAACAGTATCCGTCTTTCGGTGCAAATTGCACCTTTCGGGCGCGCTCACCCGCACCTTCCGCGACCCCTTCCAATAGAGCCAGGTTGGCCGCGCAGATGGTCTCGGTGTGACTCTGCGCCAGCTGGTGGAATGGGCAGTTGTGAAGAAGCAGTCCGCCATCACCATCATCCAAAGGCTCATATCCGGTTGCCTGCAGCACCGCGTCCAATGAGCCGGCACTCGTGCCCAGTGCACGACCGTGTTCTTCGGACACCCGAGCGAGCGACTCCTGGGCGGGCTCCCCTGTGCGATCAGATTGCTCGATGGCAGAAATCAATAGCTCTCCGGCCAGAGCGTAGTATCGGCCCGGAACGGACACGACGATTTCGTTGGCCGCGCGACGGTACAGCTTGGCCGGCCGTCCAGCTCCAGGACCAGTTCGGCCGGTGCGGCGCTGGAATCCGGTGTCCAACAGCCCGCTTCGAGCAAGTTTCTCCAAGTGAAACGCCACCGTCCCGCGCGGAACGCCCAGCGCCTCGGCCGCCTCATCACGGCCCACCGGCGTGGCGCTTTGGGAGACAAGATCGAACAAAGCGCGACGCAGCGGGTCGCTGAGCGACGCGATAGCAGAGATGTCGTCCGTCCGTGATTGTTCGTTCATAGTGATAATCGTAACTCTAAAACAAAGTATCTTGACAAAAGAAACGGAAGGCTCCTAAAGTTGGGCTACGAAGCTCGCCAGCAGACCAGTAAAGAGGAAACATGCCGGATTCTCAGAGTTATGTCATCGTCGGAGCAGGGCTTGCTGGTGCGTCCGCTGCCAGGACGCTACGCGAAGAAGGCTTCACCGGGCCGATTCAACTGGTCGGCGCCGAAGCGCACCGGCCCTATATCCGCCCCCCGCTCTCGAAGGATTACCTCAGCGGATCCAGTGACCGCGACTCCGTCTACGTGGATCCCGAGGGCTGGTATACCGAACATGACGTCGACTTAGTCCTCGGTACTTCTGTTGCCCGCATTGATGCCGCCCGCCAGCTCATTCATACTGCTGCCGGTGAGGCCATCGCGTACAACAAGCTGTTATTAGCCACTGGCTCGTCACCTCGCCGCCTGTCGATTCCCGGGGCAGACCTTGAAGGCGTGCGCTATCTGCGTACCCTCGATGACTCCGACGCGCTGCGCCCTTTGCTTGCGGGCGGAAGCCTGCGTCTTGTCTTGATCGGCTCGGGCTGGATTGGCATGGAGGTAGCTGCGACGGCACGCACCCTCGGAAACGACGTGACAATTCTTGAACGCGACCCGATCCCTCTGGCGAACGCGCTCGGCGACGAGCTCGGCCAAATGTTCGCCGATCTCCACGAACAAAACGGCGTCATTCTGCGACGCTCGGTGTCCGTTGACAGTGTTCTCGGACAGGACGGCCGAGCTACCGCTGTGAAACTCACCAGCGGAGAGGTCATTCCCGCGGACCTCATCTTGGTCGGCATTGGTGCCACGCCCAACGTAGAGCTGGCCGACTCAGCGGGGCTAACGATCGATAACGGTGTCTCCGTCGATGCATCCCTTCGCACGAGCGACCCGGCAATCTACGCAGCGGGTGACGTTGCCAATGCCTACCATCCCCTGGCGAAGTTGCGACTGCGCAGCGAACACTGGGCCAATGCATTGAATGGTGGAAAGGCTGCGGCCCGGTCGATGCTCGACCAGAAGGTGTCCTTCGACGACATCCCCTACTTCTACACCGACCAGTTCGACGTCGGAATGGAGTACTCCGGGTTCGGGCCCCTGGCGCGGGGAGCTGACGTGGTCTATCGAGGCGACCGGGCTGGCCGCGAATTCATCGCCTTCTGGGTCGCGGGTGAAAAAGTTGTAGCGGGAATGAACGTGAATGTCTGGGATGTCAACGAAGCCGTGCAAGGCATCATCCGGCGCGGCAACCAGGTCGATCGCGCCAGGCTCACGGATGCCGATGTGCCCCTGGAATCGCTGTGATCATGGCTGAAACATGTTTCAGTATCACCCCTTCGAGGGCGCCCACCGCGGCACTCTCGGCGGAGGGAATCGATGTCGGCACCATGCGTTCCAGCGAGATGTCTGGTGTCACGTTCGAAGTCGAAACGACCGTCCCGACCAAGCACGGCACTTTCCAGTTCCGCGCCTACCGCGACCTCGTCACCGGCAGCGAGCATCTCGCCGTGGTTTCCGGCACACCAACCGACGGCTGCCTCGTTCGTGTGCACTCCGAATGTCTGACAGGTGAGGTCTTCGAATCTCAGAAATGTGAATGCGGCCCCCAACTCGACTCCGCCCTCGACACAATCAATCAGTACGGCGGTGTCGTGATCTACATGCGTGGCCACGAGGGCCGCGGCATCGGACTCGTCAACAAACTCAAGGCCTACCGACTGCAAGAAGCCGGCTTAGACACGCTCGATGCGAACCTCGCGCTCGGCCTCCCCGGGGATGGCCGTGATTATTCCGCCGCGGCTGCGATCCTCCACAACCTCCGGCTTCGGGCGGTGCGCCTCCTCACCAACAACCCGGACAAGGTCGACCAGCTCACCGCGCACGGGATCACCGTCCTCGAGCGCGTATCACTTACAGCAGGTGCCCATCCAGCCAACTCCGCATATCTACGCACCAAACGTGATCGCATGGGACATCTCCTTCAACACGCACTCTGATCCTGAAATGCAAGACCCGCCGGGCATCGTCCACTCACCACCCGGGTGGTCAATAAGTCCCAAACAATTTCACACACACACACTGATGCGGGGGTAAGAGACAGCACTGGGCAAGAGTTCCGCGGCAGCACAGAGCCGCCCGCGAATTACGCATGGTTAGTATCTAATAGCGTTCCAGGTCCACCGCCTCACCGCCTCAATCAATAACTTTCCGGCTACTGGCGACGCGGCCACCCGCCATACGATCGGGTGATCTTGACGCCCGCCGGTGACGGTTTTCCTGAGTGACGACGATCATGTGCGGCACGGTTAGTCCCGCCAAACCGATGAACACTACCTGCAGAATCTGCTCACTCAAGGCGCCGTCGGGGCCGACCCAGACCAGCACTGCGCTCACTATAAGGATGGGCACCACGGTGTAAACCATCACCATCAGGGCCGACAGCCGTCCACCACCACGTTCGGCGTGGAACCCGGCCTTCAGGTGCCGAAAGCTGTGCAGCGCGCAGAAATATAGCAGAAAGAAGACGAGCGGATCTGTTGCAAGCGCGAGCATGGTCGCGAGCAGAATTTCAATGCTTTCGTGCGCCCGACGTCGCAGGGCAACCAGGGCTGCGACCAGCAAGCTGGCCAGGGCGAGCGGCCCGAGCCACTCTTGCACGTTGGCCACTATCGCGCCTCCGTCTCCGGCCAGCACCACGTAAGCGGCACTCACCTGCGCGGGATGTGACAGCGCCGGGACAGTGAGCAGTCCGAAGCCGGCGAGAAACCGCAGCCACAACGCCCTGTCGGTATTCCAATCGGACCCAAAGTGCACCGCAGACACGAGCAGGAACGTAACCAGGCTCGCCACCGGAGCGATCAGCCAAAGCAACACAACGCCGACCACGACGAGAATGTACGCCAGGTTGAACCCGGCGAAGCCCAGTGGGGTGCGCCACAGTCCGACACGGCGCGCGATCAGCGGATCGAGGGCGCCGTGGGGCAGGCCCAGGATCCCGACCAGCACCCCGAGGAGCACGACCTGAATCGTGGGCGAGGGCAGTGGCAGGCCCAACCCGAGCACGACCAAGGCGACCACGGCGAGGCTGGCAAACACCACCGTCTCGACGGGCACCCGGCGCCACCGCGGCCTGACGCGGGCGGACCCCGGCTGAGACGGAGCTGTTTGGCCGGTCATCACGGCTCGCTCGTGCTCGTGCTCGTGCTCGTGCTCGTGCTCGTGCTCGTGCTCGTGCTACGCATTGCGGTGACGTCCGCGGCGACCGGCACGGCCGGTGCAGGGCTGAACACGGTGGGCGCGGCCAGCTGGGCGATGAAGGGGCTCCACGGCAGGCTGGAGATGATGCGCGCGTAGTCCGCGGCCCGCGCACCGTCACTGAGGAAACGCACCAGTGCGGCCGGGGGAACGCCGCGGGCGAGGGCGAGAAAATACTCTGCGGTGCGTTCCGGGTGCGCCCGAACAGCCTGCAGAAAAATGCGATCGAAGGTGCGTCGCAGTCGCGGTTCTTCCGGATGTCCCACGGCTTCCCGCCCCGCGAGCAGGCGTTCCGTGCACAGCTGGGCCCAACGTGCAATGCGTAAAAACCCGTAGCCCGAAGCAGCTCGCAGCGCACCGCCGGCGTTGCCAGCATGCACCACGCCGGTGATTGGCGGCGCGGCCTGGCGGCCCAGTCCCATGGCCAGCACGCCGCCCTCGCTTCGCACCCGGTGGGCGTCAGCCAAGCCGAGCCCGGTAAGCACCTGATCCAGCTCCAGGACCAGGCGGTCCCGGTCGATCGGCGCTGTGCCGAACCTCGTCCACTCCACGATCGCGCGGTTCGGTCCCAGCGGCAAGGCATACACAAAACCCAAGCCCTCGGCGTCGGACGCGAGGGACCCCATCAGCGTCACCTCGCCAGGGTCGAACGGCAGCGGACAGTCACGTTCCAGTTCGAGTCCCACGAAGCTCTGGTATAGCATCGTCGCCGCAGCGCGGGGCCGGGTATCAATCACCTGACGCGCCAACAGTGTGCCCGCGCTGGACTCCACCCGAACACCGCCCGAAACCGCCGTAACCGTGCCGGCACGCACCCCGAGGCACAGCTCGACGCGCGGCGACTCGGCAATGTCGGCCTGCGCGCTCGCGTAGAAATCGCTGCCCCGAACGTACTGATAGGCCAGTCCGGGTACCTGGTGCCGAACGGTCAAACCTGCCGCATCGGAAAAAGTCCATGTTTTCCAACGTCGCGAGACCAAATGTGACAGATCATGCTGTTCCGGTCGCCAAAAACACCAGCTGCGATCGTCTCGATAGGCCGTGCGAGGTTCTAGCAGCACGACACGCGGGCCGGAACGCTCCCGAGCTAACCGGGCCGCCAGAGTGAGCCCGGCCAAGCCCGCGCCCAGTATCACGAGGTCAGCGTCCACTTCATGAATCATCCGACTCCTTTGCACTCGATCTCGTGCCATGGTGCGGATCGGGTGATTTACAAAAATAGCCTAGCGAGAAACCCGAAACTGATCAGCATTTCCCGGAATCGGTCTCGCATTTGCTGGCAAAACCTTGTCAGCCGGAGTATGTTTTGGTACATAACTCGGTTAGCTATATTTTTCGACTCAATCGCCGTCATTTCGGCAAATGCTCGTGGACAGTAGAGGACATCTTGATACCTGACTCCCTAACCCAGACCCAGTACGACACCATCTACAACGTGTTCTCCCTCGTGATCGCCTCGC
>NZ_SOHI01000009.1:0-11655 GCF_004403585.1 Cryobacterium sp. Hb1
CGTTTATCGCACCGTCCAACGCCAGTTTGACTCGGGCCGTTGAGAGGAGCCCTCAAACGGAATCTCGTTGCCGGATTAGCTGGTCCGGCAACGGGAACGATTTGCGGGCTCGGTACGGATGTGCTCATGAGCTCAGCCGTCGAATACTTCACCACTGGCGAAGACCTCACCGCCTGGCATCTGTTGTAATATCCCTCGATATAGCGAATGATGTCGCTGCGCGCTTCTCGTGACGTGCTCCTAATGGGGTATCGCCGGGGTAGAACGCTTGGTACGTTCAGGACCAATTCTTCAAATGGTGGGAGCGGGTATGAAGCTGATGGACACTCGGACCGCACATGGCGTGACGTCGCTCGTGCTGATTGGACTTCTTATGACAGGCTGCACGGCATCCGGTAGTTGCTCAGAATACTCAACGCCACAAGACGCCTTGGAAGCCTCGGATGGTGTTTATGGCGCTGAAGTCACTTCGGTCAATGAAACTAGTCGCGCCGTCACAATCGATACCTTGGGGCAGACTCTCTATAAAGGTGATGCGGTGGGGTTTAAGACCACAATCTCGATTCCCGACTGCGCCGGAAAGGTGCCATCTGTCGGCGACATAATCATCGTATTCTTGGCGCGCGACGGCGACAGCCCACAGGCGCTTCCAGGCACACCCGGCGTAATCCCGAGTGTAGCTAGCGGTGACCTCCCGACCAGCTGGCCATAACCAGGAGACTGGAGGCGCCACGCCTCAACATCAATAGTCGGGCGTGACGCTCGCGCACCGAGCTGCGCGGAGCGCAGCGGAGATGCCGTTGTCAACGTAGAGGTTGTCACGCCGGACCCCTGAGGCGAGGATGTCGATTTGTTGCCGGTCCCTGGATTGTTGGCGCGTCGATACGCGCGTAGGGGGAACGGTCAACGGGACGGTGCCGCTGCGGAGCCTCTCTGCGACTCGTGGGATCACAAAAGAGTATCGATGGGGGTGCTCGGCTTGAGTAATGATTGGCTATAGGCATGATTCACCGCCGGAGATCCGTTGTCGCCACAATGTGGCTAGGCACACTCGCCTGCTTGGGCATCTCCGTCTTCCTAGCGCCGATTGTCAGCGGAGGCTGGTGTGCAGACGCACCCGCTGGCGGCACGTCGATCTGCGGCTCGTATCAAAGGTCACTCGTTGGGATCGACACGAACCTATGGATATGGCTCGGCGCGATTGCGATAGTTGCGGTGGTCACGCTGGTGACGGCACGCAGGGCAAATCGCTCGCGTCCGGGTGGGTCCTCTGCAAGTTAGAACGGCACCAAACAATCGCCGTAAGCCGAACCCCGATCGGGACGGTCTGGGTCTAATTCTTCAGAGGGATTCGTGCCAGGACCGTCGAGTGGCGAGTCGGGCGGTCAGAAAGAGCGCAAAGCCCAGGACTCCGAGGATCGCGGCGAATGTGATTCCCCAGTCCCACACGCTGCTCTGGGTATGTACTAAGAGGAGTTCATGCTCGCTCGTGAAATAGGAGCATTGGACCCCAATGGGGAAGAACGAAAATGCGCCGTCCGTGGTCCAGCCTGCTGAGGGCAGAGGCAGATTGCCTAGCTCGGGGTTCTGATTGTCAGCGACGGTTGAAATGTAGTCCAGAATCGACGGTTTAAAACTAGGCCACCCAAGCACGATAGATGGGTGATCACAGTGGAAGATTGGGCTTTGGTTCGTCGCCTTCACTTGAGCGAGGGCGTATCGCAACGCGAGATAGCGCGGCAGCTTGGCATCGCGCGCGACACGGTCGCCAGAGCGATCGCGTCAGATAAACCGCCGAAATATGACCGGCCCGACCGGCCCTCGGGGATGCGGGATCTGGAGCCGCGATTGCGGCAACTGCTCGCTGAGTATCCCAAGATGCCCGCGACAGTGGTAGCTGAACGATTGAAATGGACCGGGTCGATTTCCTGGCTTCGCGAGACGGTTGCCCGATTGCGGCCGGAGTATGCGCCCGCCGATCCCGCAGACCGACTGCTGCATTGCGCCGGGGACCAAACGCAGTGTGATCTGTGGTTCCCGCCGGTGAAGATTCCTCTCGGTGCTGGCCAGTTCGGCTCCCCGCCGGTGCTGGTGATGGTGGCAGGGTTCTCTCGCACCATCTGCGCGGTGATGTTGCCTTCTCGGACGACAACGGATCTGTTAGCGGGTATGTGGCATCTGCTCCTCACTCAGCTACTGGCGGTCCCGCGACGGCTGATTTGGGACAACGAGGCGGGCATCGGCCGCGGTAACCATTTCGCTGCTGGAGTCAGCGCCTTTGTTGGAATGCTGGCCACCAAGATCGTGCAGCTGAAACCCTTCGATCCCGAATCGAAAGGCATCGTGGAGCGAGCCAATCAGTATCTGGAAACATCCTTCTTGCCCGGACGCACCTTCTCCTCCCCGGAGGACTTCAACGGGCAATTGGCCCACTGGTTGTCGTCGAAGGCAAACCACCGGACCGTTCGCAGCCTCGGGTGCAAACCAGTTGATCTGATCGAACAAGATCGCGCCGCGATGCTCCCGCTTCCGCCGGTGGCTCCGGTGCTGGGATTCTCCTCGAGGGTGAGGCTGCCGCGAGACTATTACGTCCGCGTCGCCGGCAACGACTACTCCGTCGATCCGACCGGCATCGGCCGGATGGTCGACGTGTCCGCCGACCTCGCCCAGGTCATCGTGAAGCTCGACGACAAGATCGTGGCCTGTCACTTGCGGGTCTGGTCCACCGCGCAGACCATCACCGACCCCGCTCATGTCACCCAAGCAGCGCGACTGCGGCACGCCTTCCAACACCCGGCAGCTGCCACCGCGACCGAGTCGGACCTGCACCGAGATTTAGCTGACTATGACACCGCGTTCGGTGTCGACTTCGACACCACCATCCCGAACGTCAGCGACGAGGAGGTCGCGTGATGGGAAACCAGACCAGCAGCGAGATCGAGTACTTGGCCAGGGCGTTAAAAGCACCTCGCATTCGCGACTCGGCGACCCGGCTGGCCGATCAAGCCAGAGAAGCGTCGTGGTCCCATGAGGAATATCTTGCCGCGGTTCTCTCCCGGGAAGTCTCGGCGCGGGAAGCGTCGGGGGCCGAGATCCGCATCCGCGCAGCCGGGTTTCCTGCCCGCAAGTCCCTCGAAGACTTCAGCTTCGATCACCAACCTTCGCTGCGTCGTGACACGATTGCGCACCTGGGAACAGGAGCGTTCTTGGCCGAAGCGAAGAACGTGGTGTTGCTCGGGCCGCCAGGAACAGGGAAAACGCATCTCGCGATCGGATTAGGCATCAAGGCCGCCCATGCCGGCCACCGGGTGTTGTTCGCTACTGCCGTCGATTGGGTGGCTCGGCTGCAAACGGCCCACCAACAGGGCCGACTCGCCCTGGAACTGATCAAGCTCCGACGTTACGGCCTCATCGTCGTCGACGAGGTCGGCTACATTCCGTTCGAACAAGACGCCGCGAACTTGTTTTTTCAACTCGTCTCCAGTCGCTACGAACACGCATCACTGATCTTGACCAGCAATCTCGCGTTCGCCCGCTGGGGTGACGTATTCGGAGACCAAATCGTGGCCGCAGCCATGATCGATCGCATCGTCCACCACGCCGACGTCCTTACCTTGAAAGGCGCCAGTTATCGACTCCGGAACACCGGAATCGAATCCCTGCCTTCAGTCCGAGCCCAGAACGCGGCACAATAATAAGACAACAGTGGCCTAGTTTTCCACCGTCGTATTTGGCCTACTTCTTCACCGTCGCTGACACTGATCGCAGGATTCTCCGATACCCACATGGGAGATGATCGCGAACTGAAGCCCCGCCAGGGCGATGAGGGCCAGCGACGGAATGCCGAGGATCCAGGACCGCGCAGTCACGGCGAGGAGCACGGGAAAAGCCGGTCTTTGCAGTTGCATTTCGTGTACCCCCTCCTCAACAAAGTACGTGCTGCCAGACGTCGCGGTAAGCGTTTGAAGAAATCACCAGCCTGACAGAGTCGGTGCCGGAACCGAACCACCATGGGGCACGTCAACGAGTCAGCTACGCCAACGGCAGCCCTCTATTCTGATAACCGACACACTGTAGAGAAATATTCATAGCTACGTGGGAGTCAGTTGCTCAGGTGTACCTTGTCGCGGCGGCCTGCGGCAGGGTTCCGGGTACGAAAGTCGCGTCTGACCAGCACAGCAGTGCTGTGCTGCGATATCTGAAGAGGGAGCAATAGATGAAACGATCGCCCATCACCACCGCACTTGAAGTGATCGCCGTCACCGTATTGGTCATCTCGGTAACTACGGACGTCGTCAAGGCCAGGGAGGAATGGCGACTTCGCCTGGGCTCCGCATGGGCAGACCACTATCGTCCGCGCCGATTTCGGAGGCAACTTCAGCAACGGATGGATCAAAAGACGAGCCCTGAACTTGCCGACCTGATCTACCAAGGAAATATGGATCAGGCGATCGAACTCGCGAACCAGCTCAACCCCGATGAGATCTATAACCGTATTTTTCGTGACGACGAACGGCACCTTCATGACGAGGCGCCTTGTGATGTTTTCCTTCGCCGCTGGTACCAGACTCTGGAGAGCCCCTACCTACGTGCTGAAGCGGCGGACAATTTTGTGAGCGCCTATACGACGCAACTCGCGCCCGTACCCAACGGCGAGTACATCGGTGCTTATATGCGTACCGACTCGTTGCGCGAACTCATCACAAAGATCGCCAGCGCGATCCTGGGCCCGGAATTGAAAGACCTGGAAGATACTCCTGAGCACCCGCTCGATGCCGCCTCGGCAGAAAAGTGGCGTGCCGTCGGCCGGATCCTTGCAGATATCGAGCTGCCTCCCGTCGTATCACCAGTCGCTCCTCCGGAGGAAGCAGAGACGAACTGACACAGGTGGCATCCGGTCATCCGACCGCGGGTACCACCCACCCCTGTTTTCCGCCCTTCCGCAGGGGGAACCCTCACCGGGACGGACGTGATCGGCTCGCTTGCGCGCTGAGCAGTACGGAAAAATCGTGGCGGACGCCAGTCGCGGTCCAATTGAGTGTGGGCCGTCGTCGTTTCGGCGCCAGGTGGACATATTCAGTGTGTAGACATCACCGATGTAAGGAGTTCCTATGGATCCGTCCTCGAGTTTTCGCGACGATGCACTCAACGATCTGCTCGATCGCGCCGCGGCGCCGGCGCCACTCTCGGCGCTGATGACAGACGCAGCCTTGCAGGAAGCCACTCGAGCTGCGCGTTTTGAAGCCGCTCGGGATGTCAAGAGTCGTCTGGGCCGGCGGCTTGCCATTTCCGGCGTCGCGCTCGCACTGGTCCTCGGGGGTACCGGGGTCGCGGCCGCCGTCACGAACTTTGAGTGGCCTTCCTGGGCGCAACAGCCGGACGCGACGATGCAGATCACACTTCCCAGCGGCGCGCAGTGCGAGTACCTGATCGGGAACCTGCAGAACGCAGATCCCGAGATCATGGACGCGGCCCGCGCCTTCTTTGCCTCTGCACCCGTTCCGACGACTGCGCAGGTCGACGCACGAGTCGTTGCCGTCCACGGGGAAACACTGGCACAGACTCCTGAAGGCGACCGCGACCGCCGATACTCCTCGGGGGTGGTGGGTGTGATGGCCGACGAGCTGGACGCCGACCTCCAACAGCACGGGTTCGACAGCGCTCAGCGACCTTATTTCGAGGGCGTCATCACCTGCGAGGGCACGAATCAGTGAGCGCTGTTCGTAGGGCACGCGACGAACGCCTCACCAACGCACTGGACCAGAACGCGAGAGACTTGCTGCGGTACCTCGAACGCCGCGTCGGGAGCAACGACGCGCCGGACGCCCTTTCGGACACCATGATCGCCGCGTGGAAAGGCGCGGCGAGAGTCCCGACCAATCCCGTCGAGGCACGAATGTGGATGTTCGGGATCGCACGCAATGTCGTCCTCAACCACTCACGTGGAGAACGGCGCCGTTCGCGCCTCGCCGAGCGCCTACGCGAGTCAGTGGGTGTGCTGCCTGCCAACAACGATGCCGCTGCCGGTCTCGACGTTCTGGACGCGATCCAACGCCTCGACCCGGACCTCGCGGAAGTCATTCGCGCAGTCCACTGGGACGGGTTTAGCTTGGCGGAGATTAGCCAGTATCTGGGGTTGCCGGCGTCGACGGTCCGCAGTCGGTACCATCGCGCGAAGCGGGAATTAGCCCACGTTCTGGGCAGCCAGGTCGAGCTCATTCAATGAGACTCCACAAGACGGTCGACCCCGCCGCCGTCGAACTGACCGGCACTACGTCGATCGAGATTCCAACGACCTATACCGAGCTTGATCAGGATGCGGTACTGAGGCGCGCTGCTCGGCTTACGCCCTGACCGCCAGGCACCGGCGCGCGGCGCAGAACACCGCCCGTAACGCGAACGTCCTGCGGACTCGTCTCGTCAGTCGATCGCTGCCGCGACGGCTTCGATCTCGACGAGCTGATCCGTATAGCCGAGAATAGTGACACCCATGAGCGTGCTCGGTACGTCGTGTGGACGGAAGGCATCGCGGTTGACCGCCCAAGCGTCGACGAGGTCGCTCTGCTTGGAGGATGCGACGAGAACGCGTGTGCTCAGGACATCACTGAGTTCGGCCTCTGCCGCTCTCAGAGCAGTGACGAGGTCCTCCATCGCTTCGCTGGCCTGCGCTGCATAGTCTCCAACTCCAGCCGTGCAGCCATCGAGGTACAACGGGCAGACGCCGGCGCGGAAGATGAGGCGCGCCTCAGCGGGAGCCGTGGCGGCGGAGGCATACTCCGCAACGTCGGAAAGGTCAGCTGAGCGGATCAGGGTAACTGTTTGGGACATGCCTCGCCGTATTGGGCACCTTGGTGCGCGGCTAGCCAGGTTCAGTCCCCAGAGCAGTCTGCGCCACATTGTGCCTGACGGCGGGCGTCGCAAGACCCATGACTGCGGCAAGACTATGACTTATGTGGATCCTTGGAAAGCTGACCGTATCTGACGATATTGCCGTGAACTTAACGCCCCCGATGGCGCAATAACAATCATGAGCAGTGATAGCGAGATCATCGAGCGGTCGAGGGATACCCCCGGCGTGTTCGCCGGGCTCTACGAGCGGCACGCAGGAACGATCTACCGGTACGCGGCACGTCGGATCGGGGTGGCTGTCGCCGACGACGTGATGTCGGAGACATTCCTCGTCGCATTCGAACGCCGTGCCGCGTTCGATCCGACGGTCGGTGCCGCACTCCCTTGGCTATACGGGATCGCGACCACGCTGATGAAGAAGCACGCTCGCCTCGAGGCTGCATCCTGGAGGGGGATGACTGCCGCAGGCGCGGCCGAGGTCATCGTGGACGACATCGCCGGTCTTGAATCCCGGGTCGATGCGGAGGCTTCCGTCCAACGAATCGGTTTGGCACTTCGCCGGATGGCGAAGCGCGACCGTGACGCGCTCCTGCTGCAGGCGTGGGCGGACCTCAGCTACGAGGACATCGCGCTGGCGTTGGCTGTTCCGGTGGGCACTGTCCGCTCACGACTTAACCGCGCACGACGTGTATTGCGGGAAGCGATCAGCAGGGGCCAAGCCCCTACAACGGAGGTGGAATATGAACGAGTTGACTCTGCTGCGCAAGGTGCGTAGCGACGTACCTGAAGCAAGCGACGATGTACTCGATAAGGGACGGGCGGCACTGTTCAGTCGCATCAACGCATCCGGATCGACGGTGGTGAAACGCCCCAAGCGGAAGGCCCGCGCCCGCTGGGCCGGTGCGGGCCTTGGCGTCATCGGCGCGGCAGCTCTCGTGACCGGCCTTGTTGTCACCAATGTGGTCGGCCTGGCTGGCTGGCGTGGAGGCGCGGACCCGGCGGCAGCCGCCGTCCTGCACAGCGCAGCGCTGGCCTCGATCGAGAACTCCGACCCGGTGCTCGCTGCCGGCCAGTACCTTCGCGTCGATTCCGCGGCGGTCTACGGGGCGACGACGCAGATCGGTGACTCGGACAAGATGGTGAGCTACCTGACGATCACGAATGACGAGTTGTACGTTCCCGCCGACCGCGCCGAGGACTGGGTGTGGGTACGCGGCCTCGCGGAGCCCTATGAGACGTTCGGACCCGAATCGAAGCGGGTCGCCGACGAGAGTTGGGCAGCGGTCGTTTCCGAGCGCGGTGCCGACTCTAACGAGCTCCTTCGGGCGCCGAAGGGTGCGTTCTACAGCTATGAGAACATCCACTCACCCGACAAACTGGCCGCGCTCCCACGGAACCCCTACGTGTTGCTGAATCAGATTTACAAGACGACCATCGGGCAGGGCAACTCCCCGGATGGTGAGGCGCTGGTGTGGATCGCCGACACCCTCCGCTTCGGCGCCGTCCCGGCCGATCTTCGCGCGGCGCTCTACAAGGCAGCCGCGATGATCCCCGGTGTCGAGATCACCGAGGAGCAGGCAAACCTCAACGGTGCGACCGGGATCGCGATCGGTCGCCTCGAGGACGTGAACGGCATCCGTCAGGACCTCATCATTGACCCGGCCACCGGCCAGCTGATCGGAGAACGACAGGTGCTCACCGGCGGCGACGAGCAGAGTGGCTTCCCGGCCGGAACCAGCATTTCTTGGACTGCGATCAGGACCACGGTCGTCGACGATGCACCCGAAGGAGGCACCGCGAACGGCATCTTCGACGAGATGGGGTGTCAGACCGCAGCAGGCGTGTCCCAATGCCCGCCAGAAGGAGTCCCGAATGAGTAACACCACATCAATCGACCCGGCCGCTGTCGACCTCCCACCGACGCAATCCATCGACATCACCGCACTGCTCCAGAACGAATTCCGTTAGAAAGAGACACAAGTGGGGGCTTCCCGCAATCGCCGGAAGCCCCCACTACCATCTGCTCGAGAAAGAACCACGAGGTGGCGTCGCTCGCCCATAAGCCAGGAGCTTGACCGCATCACTGCGGTCAAGCCCTCTTCAGCGCTGTGAGCATCAACCACACCGAGACACCGATAACGTGGTGGGTGCAGGAGAGGGAATGAAACGACGAGTAGAAGCCCAGCTCACTCGCTACGCAGCGTCCGCAACGGGAACCCCCACCGGGACAGGAGATCGCTCCGAAACCCTACTCACGCGCGCGCGGCGGCGGCGCTGACGACCGGGAATCCGGGTTGTATATGTGGTTTCGAGTTTTCACCCCTAGCCCACGCCCGAACCTGATCCCGCAAGTGGATGAATCATCAGCACCACGGTGATCAGCATGATGGCGACGGTTGCGAGCGCAACTTCGAGGCGAGTTACGCGGTGCCCGGATGCCCGGCGAAGGATCAGCAATATGGCATACCCGGCACCCATACCTATTGCCCAGACGATGAAGATCCAACCCACGAACCAAGTGATGAGGAAGAGATTCTCTCTTTCGTCACTGAGAAATCCCAGGGCCGCACCGACGCCGAGGCACCCAGCGGCAGCAATTGCGAGCACAGACACAGAAATCGGAAGAAGTAGGTTCGGACGCGCCTGACGTTGTTCCACGTTGTCAATCTAACGTCCAGGTGTTCGCCTCCGACAGGGAGACAGGAGCGCCCGCGCGGGAAAATGGTGGGTATTGACACAGAATGCAGGCACAATGAACTATGGACGCCAAGCAGGAACAGAACGCGGTCGACGATATGGTGCGCCGGCTCGAGGTCAGGTACGCGGATCTTCCGGCCGATCGCGTCAAAACAGTCGTGACGGCGTGCCACGCCTCACTGTCTGATAAGCCTATTCGGGACTTCATTCCCGTGCTCGTGGAACATGCCGCGCGGTCCCAGCTGCGTTCGGAACGACACACAGCGCCACACGCCGCCCCGCACGCGGCTTAACGTTAGGCGGAGGGGCGGTCGTTGGCCGGACCCACGCGTAATCGACTGTGTTTAGGAGCGGGCGGCGGCTAATTTCACAAGAAGGTCGGCCTTGTTCAATCGCGAATAGCCGACGATGTTGTTCTCCTTCGCCTCTCGGCGCAGCTCGGCCAGCGTTGGCTCGGATGGCCGCGCGGGAACTGCCGACGGCAGTGGTGACAAGCTCGACGTGGTCGCGGTCGCCGTTTGTGCGTGGGCGGCCTCGGTGGCAACAGCGAGCTTGCTGGCCGCTTTCTCGAGTTTGGTCGCCAACTTTTGCGTCTGCTTGGACAGTGCGAGCGCTTCTTTGCGCAACTTTGAGCTGGAGTCGGCGACGGCTTCGCATGCGGCCTGCACCGCTTTCTCCGCGCGTGCCAATGCCTTCATCGCTTCCTTCTCCACGCTTTTGGTGGAACCGGACGACGACTTGCTCTTCTTTGTCTGCGCCATACTGCGCTCCTCTGCTAAGTTGGCGGCACTCGGCCATGTTCTCCACAGTACTGAGTCCAGGGCTGCAGCAGTACAGTCCGTGGTGACTCGAAGGCCGTCACAAATGCTGTGCCCTATTGTGACGGTGCGGCGCGCTTGACCTTCGCCGAGCTGCGCACGTGTTGCCAGAGGTCCGCGAATACCCGTGCGGCCTCGGTTCCCGGTGCGTACGTAGCGACCGGGGCTCGTTCGGAACCCATCCGCTCGATCACCACGGTCGCGGGAACCACGAGGTCAATCACTTGCGGGTGTTCGCGGGGCAGGGACTCCGCCGCAGCCCGGTGTACCAGTTTGCGCCGGTCCACCATCGACAGGAATGCGAACACTTTGGGTGGGCTGTCGGAATCGGCGATGATTTCGTTGACCTGGGCGAGTGACCGCAGCGACAGTGGGGACGGTACGAGGGGCAATATAACGAGGTCAGCGGCGTGCAACGCGTTCTCGGCGACCAGGGATGCCCCGGGCGGGCAGTCCAAAATGACGACATCGTATTCTCTTGCGACCGATTCGAGCACCTTGGCCAGACGGTGCGTTGACTTCTTTGCCGCGTCGAGGACCAGATCTAAGTCTCGGTATGTTTCATCGGCCGGCAGCACGTCAAGATTCTCGTACGCGGTTGACCGGATGGCGGCATCCATCTCGGTCTTCCCTCGAATGAGGGAGTCCACGCCGCCCTTGATTCTCGGCTTCACATTGAGCACGAACGTCGAGGCGCCCTGAGGGTCGAGATCCCACAGCAGCACGCGACATTCATGCGACGCTTCGAAGGCCAGATTGACCGCCGTCGTCGTTTTGCCGACCCCACCCTTGGTGCTGTACACCGCGACCGTCTTCATATCCTCATTGTATGAGTACACGAACAACCGCTCCCGCTTCCGCTGGGTGGCGTAAACGAGCTGGACTCGGTCGTCCAAAACTGTGACGGCTACGAATCGCTCTCCGCGCTCGCCCGTAGGTCCGGTTCTGCAGGACTAGTAGGCAGTCTCTATCGCGCGCCGTCGCTCGTCGCGATGGTATGACTTACAGTCCCTTCAGGTTGCTGTTGCCGAACATCTTCAAGGCCGTGCCATGTTCGAACTCATTCTGGCCGCCACAGCCCGCAGCTACTTATCCATGCGCCGGTTCACGCCGCCGCCATCGTTTCTGACGTGATCAACACACGGCACGGGCTGAAGTGGGACGTGCCCGCGATGCTGTTCGCGGTGTCACGGCCCGCAAGCCGGACCTCGACTCCGACGATTATTGACTGACTCACAGGCAAGCGGGATGGTGTTGCCATGAATGGATTATTGATTGGATACGCTCGCGT